>NZ_JABAFC010000020.1 GCF_012843435.1 Psychrobacillus sp. BL-248-WT-3
AATCAGAAAAGCGCAGGCGCCTATCTCTGCCCCGACAGGCAAATGGGGAAAAGCGAGGAGGCAGCTCCTCAGCCACCACAGCTTTTATCCATTTGACCCCGAGGGGCAAGGCGCCGGAGCTAGACAATCAGAAAAGCGCAGGCGCCTATCTCTGCCCCGACAGGCAAATGGGGAAAAGCGAGGAGGCAGCTCCTCAGCCACCGGAGCTTTTATCCATTTGACCCCGAGGATAGTTACAATCCAAATTAGTATAAAAAAAACAAGACCAATGAAACATATTAGTCTTGTTTTTTCATGGCTTTATCGATTAAGAAGACTTCCTACATAACGTAATAATTCATTGGCTGAAGTAGAATTATATCCGTGTTCATCAATCAATCTAGCAACTACTTCGTTTATCTTTTTCAAATGAGCTTCATCTGGCGTTTTCGTAGATGTAGTAATTTTCACTACATCTTTTAAATCAGCAAATAGTTTCTTTTGAATTGCTTCTCTTAGGCGTTCATGGGAATTATATTCGAAACGCTTCCCTTTTCTTGCATAGGCTGAAAGGCGAATTAATATCTCTTCTCGGAATCCTTTTTTTGCATTTTCAGATATGCCTATTTGTTCTTCTATGGAGCGCATTAATTTTTCATCTGGGTTCATCTCTTCGCCAGTTAATGGATCTCTCATTTTGTTCTTGTTACAAAATGCTTCAACATTGTCCAAATAATTATTCATTAGCGTTATTGCCGACTCCTCATATGAGTAAACAAAAGCCTTCTGAACTTCTTTTTTAGCAATCTCATCGTATTCTTTTCGTGCAATAGCAATATAGTTTAAATACTTTTCTCGATCCTCTTCAGAAATAGAAGCATGCTGATCAAGACCTTCTTTTAACGCACGTAAAACGTCTAATGCATTTATAGAAGGGATTTCTTTTCTTATAATGGCGGAGGAAATGCGATTAATCACATATCGCGGATCAATTCCATGCATTCCTTCCGTAGTAAATTCTTTTTTAAGCTCTTCAACATCAATTTCATTAAAACCTTCAATGTTTTCCCCATCATACAACTTCATTTTCTTCACTATATCGATTCCTTGTTTCTTTGGATCCTCTAATCTTGTGAGTATAGAGAATATAGCTGCCGCCCTTAAGGCATGGGGAGCGATATGGACATGGTTCATATCACTTTCTTTAATCATCTTTTCATAAATTCTTTCTTCCTGGCTAACCTTCAAGTTATAAGGAATTGGCATTACAATAATACGTGAATGTAGCGCCTCATTCTTTTTATTAGAGATAAACGAACGATATTCCGTTTCATTGGTATGGGCTACAATCAGCTCATCTGCACTGATAAGCGCGAAACGACCAGCTTTGAAATTACCCTCCTGTGTTAGAGATAGTAGATGCCACAGGAATTTTTCATCCAGCTTCAGCATCTCCTGAAATTCCATCATTCCTCTATTAGCCTTATTTAGCTCCCCATCAAATCTATATGCTCTTGGATCAGATTCAGACCCAAACTCAGCAATTGTTGAAAAGTCAATGCTTCCAGTTAAATCAGCGATATCTTGAGATTTTGGATCAGATGGAGTAAAAGTACCTATCCCTACCCTTTTGTCCTCTGAAAAGAAAATCCTCTCCACTAAGACATCTTCTACTTTACCGCCATACTCCTGCTCCAGCCTCATCGAGTTCAGAGGTGATAGACTACCTTCTATTCGAATTCCGTATTCCTCAAAAAAGTCTTCTCGAAGATGAGTTGGGATTAAATGAAGCGGATCCTCATGCATAGGGCACCCTTTAATAGCATAGACAGCACCCTTATCAGTTCTTGAATATTCCTCAAAACCTCTCTTCAACAATGTAACAATAGTAGATTTACCACCACTCACGGGACCCATCAACAATAAAATTCTTTTCCGAACATCTAAACGCTTTGCTGCCGGATGGAAATACTCTTCTACCAGACGCTCTAACGCTTCGTCTAAACCAAACATTTCCTGTTCAAAAAACTTATAGCTTTTCTTTCCATTTTCATCCGAATGCCCCGCACTTTTAATCATGCTGTATACTCTTGCATGTGCAGTTTGAGCAACTTCTGGTCTTTCTTTCAGAATCTCCAAGTATTCCCTGAACGTACCTTCCCATTTCAGCTGGTTTTCCGCTTCTCGATAACCTTTAACCTTACTTAAGATATCCATGTTTCCCTCCATTCAGGGGCATCTTTTATACATAATATGACGGGAAGGAATTAATGATACATATAACTTTGTAGTTGTCTCTTATTTGTTTATACCTATCGCTATTTCATCTCCTTAAATTTTTTCTATTGAATGAAGGTCATTCTTTATCTTTCCTTCTTTTTCTTATAAACCAAATACTCAAAAAGGAAACAATACCTATCACTAATAAGACTGGTAAATTGCCTAATAGAAACACTATAATCCAAGATCCAATCATTAATAGCGCATTCACACTTTGAACAAATTGCTTCTTTGTCTTCTCCCATGTGTTTAATTCCTTATTTTCAATACTTGGTACGATTACGCGATCCTCATAAAAGTTCAGCTCTATTGTGGAAAAGGAAGTTTGATTATCCAAATATTTAATCTTCCCAACTATTACTTCTATTTCTTCTTGTACTTTTGCCAAGTCAGCTGAAATCTTTAAAAGATCCTCCGTTTTTTCTGCACTTTCCATAAATACTAGCAATCGAGCTTCTACTGCTCTTTTTGATTTTAATCGGGACTCTAAGTCTACATACTGCTCTGTTACGTCTTCCCCCGTTATATTCCTCTCTAATACCTTAGTTACCTGTCCTTCAGCTTCTGATAAAAAAGTCTCAAAATGCTCCTCAGGTACTCTGACAACCATACGTCCATGACTACGAGAATCACTTTCTTGAAAATTATTAGATTCTACAATATATCCGTTATATTTACTTACTTTTTCTGTGATTTTTTCTTGAGCTACCGTTAGTTCTTTGACGTTTGCACTAATATTAGCCTTATGAATAATTTTCCTTTGAGAAATAGTTGGGTTCGTTGTACTTTCCTCTGCTTCAGTAATACTCTCTTCCTTTGAAGAGTCCTCTGCCTCACCGATATCATTTGAATACTCTACATCCTTCATAGACTCTGTTACAGCTGCCTTTTCCTCGTCTTGTGCACTGCAGCCAGCTAAAAATATAATAGCTATAAATACTAGAATAATATTAAGTCTAGACACTTCTAAAAACCCCCTTTGTTTTAAATAATAGACGTTTGTGAAGAAACTTCGTTACAACCCTCCCGTTTAGCACACTATCAAGACACTCTACTAGCATGTGAGAAATTTTTACTTTTCTTCTAAAAAAGCTTAATAAAATGGAATATTCCGATAGAATATAAGAAAAGCGCAGGCGCCTATTCCTGCCCCGACAGGCAAATGGGGAAAAGCGAGGAGGCAGCTCCTCAGCCACCGCAGCTTTTTTCCATTTGACCCCGAGGGGCAAGGCGCCGGAGCTAGACACCAAGAAAAGCGCAGGCGCCTATTCCTGCCCCGAAAGGCAAATGGGGAAAGCGAGGAGGCAGCTCCTCAGCCACCGGAGCTTTTTTCCATTTGACCCCGACGGAGCTAGACATCAAGAAAAGCGCAGGCGCCTATTTCTGACCCGACAGGCAAATGAGTAAAATACATCAAATAATTGATTTGAAAGCTATAAAAAAAGTAGGAGTGGAAAATATGATTCACTTAAAAGGATATGGCCTTACATTGGAACAAATGAGAGCCATTCTTTATAAAGACGAGAAAATAACATTAGATAAAGAAGCTATAAAAGCTGTACAAAACAGTAGAAGAGCCGTAGAGAAAATTGTTAGTAGCGGAGAAATCGTGTATGGAATTAATACGGGCTTTGGAAAATTTAGCGATGTAAGTATAAACGAGAAGGATGTTCATGCACTTCAATTACATTTGATACGTTCTCATGCTTGTGGAGTTGGAACTCCTTTTGAAGAGTTAGTTTCAAGAGCTATGGTCATTCTACGTTTGAATGCTCTGATGAAGGGTTTTTCAGGCATACGTCTCGAGGTATTAGAAAGACTGGCCTATATGATAAACCATCATATCCATCCCGTAATACCTTCCCAAGGCTCTCTAGGTGCATCTGGAGATTTAGCACCTCTATCACACTTAGCCCTTGTATTAATTGGCGAAGGATTTGTTTGGGAAGCTAACAAGCATATTCCTGCTGCAAATGTATGGAGTGAACATGGACTACAGCCAATTGTACTTGAAGCTAAGGAAGGGTTAGCCTTAATAAATGGAACTCAGGCAATGACTGCTCAAGGAGTGATTAACTGGCTAGAAGCTGAGACTCTTGCGTATCAAAGCGAGTGGATTGCTGCAATGACAATGGAAGCCCTCCATGGGATTACAGACGCCTTTCACCCTTCTATCCATGAAGCACGAGGTTACCTGGAGCAAATAGACGTCGCTAAACGAATGCTGTACTGGTTGGAAGGAAGTCAACTAGTCACTAAACAAGGGGAACAGCGAGTGCAGGATGCCTATTCCATAAGATGCATACCTCAAATACACGGAGCCACATGGCAAGTGCTTTCCTATGTAAAAGAAAAACTTGAGATAGAAATGAATGCAGCCACGGATAATCCATTAATCGTAGAAGACGGAAATATAGTTGTTTCCGGGGGAAACTTTCACGGTCAACCAATAGCCTTTGCGATGGATTTCTTAAAGGTGGGAATGGCCGAGCTTGCTAACGTTTCCGAACGTCGGGTAGAAAGACTCGTGAACCCACAATTAAATGTTGGTCTCCCGCCATTTTTAAGCCCAGAGCCTGGCCTACAATCAGGAGCAATGATTTTACAATACACTGCCGCTAGTTTAGTATCTGAAAATAAAACACTGGCTCACCCAGCATCTGTCGACTCTATCCCATCCTCCGGAAACCAAGAGGACCATGTCAGCATGGGAACCATTGGGGCTAGACATGCCTATCAAATCATTCAAAATGCCCGTGGGGTAATCGCTATCGAGGCTATTTGTGCAGTACAAGGAGTCGAGTATCGTAATGAGTTGCTGATGGCTCCAAAACTGCTTAAAAAGTGGCAGGAGATCCGTACATTTATTCCCTCCATAACTGAAGATCGGGTCTTTAGCAAGGATATCGAGTTAATGCAAAATTATTTGAGGACTTGAATATCTCTTAAGTGCGCTCTTCCTTTGTTTTAACAGTTTGCTTCTACTTGGAGGAGTGTATAGGCTACACCAAGGGAGCCCCTGCTTCCTCTATACACTTTTTCATAATGTATATAACCATTCATTTTTGGTTATCCATCTTACGAATCAACTCATATAATAAGAAATAATATATCGGGAGTTGATTTTTTGACACTTTGGATTGATGTATCAGTCACAAAACGTCAGTTGAAGCTTTATGACGGAAGCAAACTGTTAAAAACATACCCTATTGCAGTAGGAAAAGTCTTAACCCCTACTCCAACAGGTAATTATATGATTATAAATAAGGAGGTAGATCCAGGAGGTCCATATGGGGCATTGTGGATGGGATTATCTAAGCCTCATTATGGTATACACGGGACAAACGATCCAAGCTCAATAGGAAAAGAAGTATCACTTGGTTGTATAAGAATGTACAACAATGACGTTATAGAATTATCCTCCCAGGTACCTTTGCAGACAAATGTTTACATCCACAAGTAATGGTTCTTATAGCTCTCGCTAATAATTCTAAATTTGTTAGATTGCCTCTGTATAACTGAAATCACACACTATAGAATAGATTTAAAATTCTCCACACCAAGTATCCCATTTCACCTGCATATATCACTCTCCAAACTCGTGATCAACTCCATACAACCGCTCTTTCTACTTTCTAACCTTATAGTCAATATCATTTCTTCTTATAATTATTTCTATCTTATACACTATGGTTCCTATTCCTCTTTATAAATTTTAATTATAAGATGATGCTTACCCATCCTACTTACAATAGCTTTCAACTACATTTTAGATGTTTATTTCCTTCTACCAGAGGTATGTATTATTAAGATAAATTCTTTAATGAAAAATTATAAGGCACGGAGGTAACAAATATGTTTACTGAAAAAAATAAAGCAAAAATCGGAGCAGCTACATTCATCTCTTTAGGTCTACTTGGAGACGCCAATTATGCTGTAGACCACGATGACAATCAAGTTGACGACAAGGAAGAACAAGAAAAAGAAGAATTTTAATTAAATTTTTAAAAAATTTAATTATTTTATGTTTAAGCACATATTTTAACGGGTATTGATAAAAGGAAATATTTTGTTTTTCCATGTAATTAAGTAAAAAGAAAACTAAAAATTTATTAGATAGTAGGAAAAAAAATTATCATATAACATATGCGTTAAAGGAGCAGCTTAGATGTTAAAAATGATTTTTATTCCAAAAAGGTTTCGACAAAATTCGCCTTTTTCATTCTTTGTGGATAAGTTTACACACAGAATTCACACTAGATAAATATGATTTTGACAAACATGTAAACAACTTATTAACATCTTATACCCATATACTGTGGATAAAAAGAACGATTGTTCTTAATAGTACTTTTTGGTAAAGTAATGTTAATAACAATTATTTAATCTTAAAGCCCTTTCACATATAAGAACATTTAACTATTAGGAGGAAATGAAATGAGTAAAATGTCGGATGATCTATTATTAGAATCATATTTTACTGCTAAGGAACTTAACCTTTGCCCTGACTTTTTAGCTTTATTGAAAAGTGAGATTCAACGTCGCTCTCTTCAAGTTGAACTATAATCTTTTATATAAATGAAACTTTCTTTCCATTCTTTCGTAAATAGTATAAGGTAATACTGTAAGTCTAATCTAATAACTATTTTACGGAGGGTTTTAAATTTTGAAGAAAATTCTAGTCGCACTACTTACTATCACGCTTGTTTTTTCTTCAGTGGGCAATTTTGTCTTTCAAGACGATATAACTGCTGAAGCTAAGAAATACAAGTCAGGAAAAAAAGGTTTTAATTCTAATAATAATTCAAATGACAATACGAATAATTCCAATACGAATTCTAATATTCAAAAAGATAACGATAATTCTACAACAGCTACAAATAAATCATCTAACACAAACTCCAAAGGTGGATTTACGGCTGGTGGATTGATGAAAGGTCTTTTCATAGGTGGTCTCGCTGGATTACTCTTTGGTAGTCTTTTTGCAAACATGGGTATACTTGGTTCCATATTAGGTTTCTTAATTAATGCTGCTGCTATCGCAGTAATTGTTATTCTTATCCTTAAGATCATCAACATCTTTAAAGACAAGAAAAAGAAAGAGGAACCACATACATGGAAAAACTAGTAGTACCGGAACAAAATATTATTAATGCTATTTGCGTTCACTTTGGTCGTAAAGTAAATGCTAACCCGGAAGCAGTTGAAGTGGAGTTAATGTATGATGACGAAACTGGTTTTTCCGCTGAGGCATATGTAAATAATCAACAGTATAATTTAAGTACTCTAGACATTATTGAATCTTTACGCCAAACAATGAGAGAATTTTTAAACCTAGATCCTATCTCTACCGGTATAGAGCTTGTATTAGATGAAAAAGAAGGAATAATTGCAGTGGTAAGTTAAAAAAAGGTAACGAAGAATTTTCTTCGTTACCTTTTTTCTTACTTTTTTAGGCTATGTTAAAGGGTAGGGTTGATTTATAATGCAAAGAAATCTTTAAATCAGAGAGTAGAATTGATTTTTCGCACCAGCCGGACGCTTTTTCGCGGGGTGAGCTATAAGCCATCACCCATCGCTTACGCGCGTGGTTGTGATGTCTTATCTGTCTCACTCATCCCTGCTTATGTCGTCTGGGGCTCCAATTCAATACATGGAAACAGCTTGAGCATCTAAAGCGCAAATAATTTACTCGTATCAACAAAGCTTAAAACTGTCCCCAACCTCGATTTTATAATCTATTTATGTTCTTAATAGCCATTTGAATGTTCCTAAAGAATTATTAGTCAAAATCCACCAATAACTTTAACAAAGCTTTTTTTATGAGAAAGTATTCGGTATTACAAAACATAATTCAAAAACAAAAAACCGATGGCATAAAGCCACCGGTCTCAATTTAATTATTTTTGAAAACCGCTCATTTGTCCTTGAGCTTGAGCTACTAAACGCTTAGTAATTTCTCCGCCAACGGATCCGTTAGCACGCGCTGTAGATTCTCCTCCAAGTTGTACTCCAAATTCTTGAGCGATTTCATATTTCATTTGGTCAAGAGCTTGTTTAACACCTGGTACAAGTAGTTTGTTGTTGTTGTTTGACATTTCTCTCACCTCCTTGTGAGATTATATTGTGCCAAATCTTTTGATATATACAAGAAATAAAATTTTAGACAAAAAACTTTTTCAAACCTTTTAACTGCATTGTTCTAATGATTATGGTTATCCTTTATATCAAAACTAAAATTTTAAATGCAATATTTTAGGGATCCTTAAACTTTAGCTCGTTAATATTCACCTATTTCCTACTTCTTACATAATCTGAAGGGAAAGCTTAAAGGAGTGAATATTTATTGATTAAAGTGCACCCAGTTGACATCGATGGAAACACATTTATAGCTGTTTCAGTTGAGCTTCCAAAAACGACTTTGCTAACCGTTTCCAATGACAAAGGTTACATTATGTGTGGAGCATTAGATGTTGGCTTGCTCAATGAAAAGTTAAAAGATAGGAACATAATTGCAGGCAGAGCTGTAGGAGTAAAAACAATTGAACAGCTTATAAATGCTCCGCTGGAATCAGTTACTTTAGAGGCAGAGAAATTAGGTATTGAGACTGGAATGATTGGAAGAGAAGCATTACTAAGAATGCTTTAAAGCTGCCCTTCCAGCAAAAAGTAAAAGCCATATATTAAACTTCTCCTTAATTTCAGCACTCTTTAGGACATCATATCTAATACATGTACTTGTAAGAGGATGACCGTGTTTTTATGATCATCCTCCTTTTAGTTAGTATGTAGTTAAATTATATAAGTATTTATTTTTCCAGGTTTTTGATAAAAGGAAAACATCGATAACAAATAATCATAATTCCATAAGCGCTATTATTCATTCCAAGTTTCTACATGCTCAATAGGAACCTCAGCTGCCTTTACCCTCCACCTGATGCTTGATGCTACATCTAATACATGAGTGTTCTCTTTAATCGTAAACTTTTCTCCATTATTAAAGTAAAAGCTGTAATAAGGAAGTTCCTCAGATTTTTCGTCTACCATATAATAGGAAACCTTATTTAACTCTTCCCACTGATAAATTTCTTTTTCTGTTGAAAACATTTTTCTATAAGAAATTTGGTCCTCATTAAGTGAAATATATGACAAGGAAGCATAATAAAACGTTACCACGCTTAAAGCAAAAGCAATTAATGCAGTTGGAATAGAGATCTTCCAACTTTTTAATAATCCCAGAAGAACAAAGCACAAAGCAAACGTAAAAACACTTATCCCCAATACCCAATAATTAATAGATGGTACATAAGTAAGCCACGAGTTTCTATCATAATAGATAGTATCGGCTACAATATTTGGCATTAATAAAATATAAATTGGTGAAAATAAAACCACGCATGCAGCAATTACTAAAAAAATATGTTTTATATTATATTCTCTTCTCATACCTATCCCCTTTGTTTACATAATTTTCTATTATTCTAATATTATCATATTTTACCGAATGTTATGAATATTTTTAAAAACAAAAAAGTCAGCGAGGATATCTCACTGACTTTTTGTGTTAAATATTTCTTAGTTCTCTTCTGTTTCTTTTACAGGCTCTTCTAATTCAGCCGGTTTATCTACTGCTGGCTGTGAAGAGGTTGGAGCATCAACATTAATAAACAATTTACCTGCTGCTTTTTGACGTGTTTCATTTCCAAAGCCATCAATTGCTATTACTTCGATTACTGCTCCATTTGCTACTGTATCTGCTGGCACTGTCCAATAACCAACATAATGGCCATTACCAGTTTCCATCATTGGTAATTCTGTAGCATTTTGTACATCTCCAACATTTGTAAGTGGCATATGAATAACAAATGTAGGTTTTAAACCAGGCTCACTGTCAAATTCAATTTTAACACTACGGCCAGTTTTAAGATTTAAATCTGTTGCTGGTTTTAGGTTAGAGATTTCTGGAGCAATGGAGTCAGTAGTAACCTTAATTGTCTTAGTTTCTACATTTCCTGCTGCATCCTTCGCCTCTACAGTAATTTCATTTAATCCTTCTTCTAAAAGGATACGTTTAGAGAATTTGCCGTTAGTTACTGTTGCTGGTTGTCCATTTACATGAACATATTCCAAATTAGCATCTGCAATAGTACCTTCTACAGTAACACTTTCACGATTTGTTTTTTCTCCATCAACTGGTTTTGTAATAGTTAATTCAGGCTTTTGAGTGTCTAAAGTAACTGTTACTGGTGCAGACTCTCCAGTTTCACGACCATCTAAAGTAGATACAACTGTAAATTCATTTTCACCTTCAGTTAATACTGCATCAAGTGCGAATTTACCGTCATTACCAACCTCAGTAGATCCTACTACTTCACCATTTTGCTTCAACTCTATAGTTGTAGTTGGTGACGCAGATCCTTCTATTGTAATGTTTTCTTCGTTAGTCACTAAACCTTGTTCAGGTGAAGTGATAACTGGACCTACAACCTCGTAGCTTACACGAGCTCGGATCATATAGTTACCCTCAGCAGCAGGTGCAGGAGTCCATGCACCTGAAACTCCTTGGTAGCTTCTACCAGCATTTGGTCCATCTTCATCTGTAGCTAGACCTGGAGTGTTAGGGTTTGCAAATGTTTGGCGATACACCATATGGAAGTCTCCATTTACAACGATGTTGTGTTCCGTTAAGTCAACAACCGTCCAATCACCATTACGTAATGCTGTTGCATTAACAGGACCAGCAATCATTTTCCCTGGTGCTCCATCAATACCACTTGCATCCCAAACTTCTACTGCGAATGCTGTTCCACCTGGTACTGGCCATTCTGTTGTCCAGAATTTAAATACTCCATCTGTTACAATTCCACTTTCCTTACCTTCAGGAAGTGACATTTTTACAGACCATGCATTTCCAGCTGCGTTAAATGCTCTTGCATTTTCTGCAGTTCCATCATCGTAACCAATTTCCCCACCTGGATAAGTGTAAAAAGGTTCTAAAGCGATATCTTTTGTAATTGGCTCACCGTCAATTGTTACAGAAACTTCTTGACCATGGTAGCCACGAGCGATAACTTTTAACGTGTACTCTCCTACATATGCAGTAATCTCATAGTTACCATTTTCATCAGTAACGACTGGTGAGATATTTGCATCCTCTACTAGAAGAATAGTTGCTCCAGCAATTCCTTCTCCTGTAGAAGCATCTGTAATTGTACCGCTAATCGTATTTTGTTCAACTTCATCTAAAGTAAAGTTTGCAGTTGCTGTTTCATCTGCTTCAATCACTACTGATTTTTCTTCAGACTCGAAACCATAAGCTTCTGCTTTTACTGTAAATGTACCTGCAGCATGGGTCATTGAGTAAGAACCATCTGCTGGGTTTGTGTAAACAGAGCGATTTGTTTCAAGTACGCTAACTTGTGCACCAAGTGGTAGTAATGCAGGAGCATTTGTATCTTCCACTACTGGTGGCGCTGCCTTTACTTCAGGTAAAACAGGTTTAATTTTATTTGGATCTACTGCCGGTTTTTTCACGTCAATATCTTTTTGATTGTTATTTCCTTTACCGCCTGTGATAGCTGAATTTCCATTGTTGCTATTTCCATTGTTATTACCTTTTCCTTTTGAAACAGTACCAGTTTGAGAAACATCCGTTAAAGCTACGTCATCAATATACCAACCGTCTCTTTGTACACTTCCATCAGAAAATGCATTAAATCCAAGATAGATACGTTGACCCGCATATTCAGAAAGGTCTACCTCTACATCTCCCCATGCTGTAGATATTCCTGTAACCCTTAATAACTGTGTCCAGTTTACTTGGTCAGTAGAAACAACTATATGTCCATAATCCCAAGCTGTACCAGATGAAGCTTGTTCAAAATTATGCCACTGCTTGAACTGAAGATATGAATTTCCTTCTGGCAAATCAATTGGAGGTGCCACAAGTGTTGCGTTCATATTATTTGCATACTGACCAGCTAGATTAGTAGCATATACCTTTTCTCCAGATGCTGCATTTCCAGGACCAGATGTTGGTACGCCCCACTCCCAGCTGTTTTGGTTCCCAAAAGAGTACCATCCAGTTGGTTGTGCTTCAAAATCTTCTGAGTATCCTACAGTAACGCCAGGTTTTACTTCTATTGTATACTCTTCACTTGTTACTTCGTTGTTACCAAAATCTGTTGCAGTCCAAGTGTATTTAAAGGAAGTGCCTGTGATTAGATCTCCAGGGACCACTACTGTGTATACTCCAGACTTAAAATCACCAGATGAGCGCCCAGCTTCGATTTCTTGCCAAGCTCCGTTTTCATCTTGATATTTTAATACTACAGAAGAAACACTAATATCATCTGTAACATTTGCAGTTAAAGTTAAAGCCATACCTTCATATGTTTCAGAAGGAGCAGAGTGTTCAAGAACTGGCGCTTCATTATCCTCGCCCTCTTTAGTAACTTGTCCTTTTAAAGTACCAAGTCCAGTAAGAATAGAAGACACTGCAGCTTCAGCATCTACTAAACCATATCCATAGCCATGGTTTGGCACTGTTGTATATTGGGTATCTGTTAAAGGAATAGCTGTATTTAATAAAATCTCTTCCATTTGATCTACTGTAAGATTTGCATTTACCTGTCTAAGTAATGCAGCAACACCAGATACAGCTGGTCCTGCCATAGAAGTTCCATTCCAACCACCTTCATATCCGCCACCAGGGATAGAAGATCGAATGTTGACTCCTGGAGCTGAAATGTCAGGTTTAATCTCAGCATATGGAGATGGACCGCGAAGAGAGAAACTTCCAACTATATTGTTAATATCCGTTGCGCCAGTTGCGAAAGACTCAGGATAGTTAGATGGTGCCGCTACTGAACCAGGCCCACCTGGGTTAGAAAAAGTAGTATTTCCTGCAGAGAATTCTGGGAATATTTCAGCAGCACGCCAGTTGATTACAACATCGCGGTACCACTCATCTAGTCCTGCTCCGCCACCCCATGAGTTGTTGACAACATCTGGAGCTAAATCTACTCGTGTATTTCCACTTGCATCAGTAGGAGCTAATATCCACTGTGCAGCTTCTAATAAATCAACGTCAGAACCACCGGAAGCTGTAAATGCTTTAACAGCAATAAATTTAGCACCTGGAGCAACACCAATTTGATTAGAACCGTTTGGCTCACTACCTACCATCGTTCCAGTTACGTGCGTTCCATGATCTTGATCATCGAAAGGTGTTGGACTTGCTGAAGAAGTCGCATCAAACCAGTTAAAGTCATGTGATACTTGACCTGTTGCTTTGTTGTACCCACGGTATTTTTCTTTAAGGGCTGGATGATCCCATTGAACACCCGTATCAATACTTGCGACTACAGTACCAGATCCATCAATGCCCATTTCCCAGACTTGTGGTGCCTTAACTCGGTCGATATTCCATTCCACATTTGCAACCTCAGCTTTAGGTGCTACTGCGTCTTTAGTTTTAGTAACAAACAGCTGACGTGTTTCATTTGGAAGGATTTTTTCTACCTCAGGAAAGGTAGCAATTTTTTCAGCAATTTCTTTTGTCGTTGTTACAGACATTCCATTTACGATATAATAAGATTCTAAATCACTAGCATTTCCTTTGGAAACTTCTTGTTCAAGAAACTCCATCACAGTTTCTTGTGATTCCATGGAAGTGGTTTTTAGTTCTGACACAACTGCTGACCTCTGAATCAGCTTTGTGTTATGAGCTGAAAGATTTTTCGACTCGGCATTTTTTCTAGCCTCTGAAGCTACTTTTGCCGAGTCAGCCTTTTCTTTGAACTTTATCAAGAAAGTAACCTTTTCATCTTCTTTAAAGTCTTCTAGTAATCTACTGCTCATTTTATCCTTGACAGAAATACTGTTCGGACTTGAATCTCGCAATGACTGGTGCAATTTGCTGTTCGCTTCTGCACTAACTACATTGGGAGCGATCAGTGAAAATGTCATAAGTAAAGTTGCTGCGATACTGACGGCCTTGTTTCGTTTAGTTCGTCTACTGCTCCTACTCAACTTTCATTCCTCCTCTGATTTTAGCTGGATCTTTTACTCCTACTAATCTAGGTTCTTTACCACATAGGAAACACAAAAACACCCTTTCCCCCTTTCCTAATTGTAAGTTTAGGTAAACAGATTCCATGGTGTCTGAACAAAAGCTCTTGATGTATTTACAACTATATACTATAATCCAAAGGATTTTTGTCGAATTTTGACGCTAACTAGTTCAAATATTCCAATTTGATTGTATACGCCTACTTTACGCTTATTTTTTGTAGGTATTTAGATCTTTTCGGGAGAGACAAAATTTTAAAAATAATTCTTAAACCCTTTATTCTCAAAGGACAAGGTTATTTTAAAATTTTAGTAAGAATTAGTTTATTCTGAAAAATGAATAAATTAACCTAAATAGAGATCTTTTTTATTGCTTAATCACTCCATTTAATACCTTCTAGGTATATATACTTTTCATTATTAAATTAAAAAAGGGCATATATGAAAGGTTTCTTATGCGTTTTAATTATTTACAACGATTATTAAGAACCATTTTTTAATCATTACTTAATACCCAACACAAATTAATGTTTAACTATTTTTCTAAACAACTCTTTTTGCGTGAATAGTGCCTTTTAAACATTTCCACTATTTTGCAGAGAATCCGACATTTTAAAAAAACACAAAAAAGGAAGCAAATGGAGTTATTTGCTTCCTTACACATTATTCCTTCTAGGGATTTACAAGTGACCATATACGGACCTTCTTCCTCTTAGAAAAATGAAGAATAGGTGTATTGTTTTCTACAAAAATAGATTGATGAGATAACATTGTATTCAAATTAAAATTTGCTTCAGCTTTTTGCAATTGCCATGGCTCATGCAAAATGTCACACCGTTTGACTTCTTCACTTCCATTTACCGTGTATAGACAATAGCGTTCAGCCATCCATTCGTCAAATGAACCTTTTTGTGGATAATAAGGATCTGAAATTGGCTTATAGCTACAATTTAAAAGAGCTCCACTATCATCTAATCTTTTACTATCATAATTTACAAATTCCTCTTTATAACTGACATTCATATCAGCTACTACGTAAGGCAAATGATATAAGGTTCTTGCTCCACTCACCGCCAGTAAATTGGTGGTATCCATGCTTATGAAATACACACCTGGCTTACCATCTACTGAGACGTACGTTCTTACATTAAGTTCAGGAAAAGCTGATATTCCAGGAATCGGGGGTACTGCCTTCATCCTGCTTTTGGTAATTTGGAAAGGAACAATGCCAATCCATCCGACATCATCAAAAGAATCAATTGTTAAGGCCTCTGGGACTAAGCTTCGTAGTTTATCCATTTTAATCGGGTAGTGTGCAAATAAGAGATCGTTCCAAGTTTGTTGCATTACCCAGGGCAGGCTTGGAAGCGGCCACTGACGGTGACTGTCATCCCAACCACCTTCTTCTATTTTTGAGTGATATTTCATACTTTTATCACCTCATTAACATTTATTATTCTGTATAAGTACCCTGCTGAGTTTAAATTATTCGTGAGTTAGGGTATCGATTTATTTAATACCTAATTACTCCAATCAATATACTTATCTTGTTTAATTTTTAATATAAAAAAAGCCCCACTTCTTCAACAGTGGGGCCCGATTTTTTATATAAAATCGGATGAGAAAGACGAAGGGAGATCTTCTTCAGCTATCAACTGTTTCTCATACCAATATTATACCCATTATGAGCATTTTTATTTACTAGTAATTAATTACATTTAGTAATTAATATGGAATAAAAGGGTTTGAAATTACTTTATGTGTAATTATTATCCTTTGAATAACAAATACCTACCTATAATATTCCTCTTTTAACCAATAAAATAATATTTTTGTTTATCTTTAAAACTTTAGTCAAGTATTTTAACTTTCACCGATTGACGACCCCAGTTAATCGCATCATTATAAGAAGGCATGTAAACATCTATCTTATTTCCTTTTATTGCGCCTCCAATATCTCCAGCAATGGCTTCCCCATAACCTTCAACCCAAACTTTGGAACCAAGAGGTATGACAGTAGGATCTACTGCAACCACTTTTTGATTGGGGTTCGCATTTAAGTCGATCCCCGTTGAAGTAATTCCTGAACAGCCTTCACAGGAAGCAGTGTATGCAGTAGCGGTTACGGTTAATTCTTTTACATCCGTTGATGCTGCTGGTTTACTAGGGGTTGAGCTATTAGCTGAACTCTGAGATGCACTCACTTGTGGCTGCACCTTATCTCCACTAACGACTAGCTTATCACCGGGGTGTATTAAGTCATCTATAAGTTGGTTACTTGTCATTAGTTCGGTAACGCTCATCCCATACATAACCGCAACACCATAGATAGTGTCTCCCGAAACAACTGTATAAGTTCCTGTAGATTCCTCTACCTGTAATTGTTGTGATGGGTATATAATTGTTGAATCTAAATCGTTCCATACTTGTATATTTTCTACACTGACATTATTCTCTTGTGAAATTGACCAAAGAGTGTCACCTTTTTCTACCGTGTGAACACTTGATGCAGAAGCTTGTCCTGCTGTCCCTACTGATAGTGCCGCAATAGCAGTTAGTGCTACAATGTGTTTTTTCATAAAATGAATTTCCTCCTTTTCACTAACGACCCCTAGCTTAACATGTTAAGATGACAAAGGTATTTCAGGATAGTGTTAGGGAGATAATAAATTTATGACAGAAAAAAACTGCATGTTACAAATGACTACTCGCTGAAATCTTTCTAAAAATTTTAATTGTTCCTTCATATTCATTTGCTGTCGATGACATATTTCCCCTTTATTGCTTTTCTTTATCTAACACAAAAAACACCCTTACCATCTCTGGTAAGAGTGTCTATATATCTTGCTATAAAATTCTTATTAGGAAGCCGCCTTTGCCGTATCTTATATGAAAGTTTTAAACCACCACTCCTCAAAGTGGGTGTTCGCAGATACCTTCTTTGCATGTCTTCATTGTCTAAAAGAGAATGAAGCTTGTCATTCCGGCTCTATATAAAACTCCCTGTTACAGCATAAAGGTTAAAACTTAATATTCATACGCACAATGCAGCTTGTATTCATATATTAAACCTTTTGTACTCATATTTCAAGTGAAATTAATTCTTATCTTACCAATTAATAGACAACATTTATGTATAATAGATGTACAAGTTGCAATCAGTAAGGATGTGAGTAAGATGCCTGATGATCGAAAAAAGGAAAAATGGGAAGAGGATATTGATGATGAAGAATTGCAACAATTAGTTTTGGAGGCACAAGCTGAGGCACTGCTCAAAGCTAAAGAGGAAAAAAACCTTCCTACACGAAAGCGCCCATTTCCAAAGTGGATCTTTTACTTGATGGCATTGGTCTTATTTATTAATACTATTGGTATTATCTTGCAGGTTTACTCCATTCCGGCTATTGAATTCGTCAAAACGTCAGCTCGCCTATCAGCTCAGGAGAATATAGCAGAGTATAAGAAATCGGTTGTAGTTGTTCTCACAGACGATAGTAAAGGCACTGGATTTTCCATTTCAGAAAACGGGATCATTCTAACCAATTATCATGTAATTGAAGACAAAAATAATATTACTGTCGGCTTCCCTGATGATGGGCGATTTCGAGCTGATGTGATAGAATCCTATCCCGAAATTGACTTAGCCGTTTTGCAAGTCTCCAGCAATGAAGACTTCCCGTATTTAACCTTAGCTGAGCAAATGGAAGCTAAGCAAGGTGATCCTATCATCTTTATCGGCAATCCATTGCGCTTTACAGGGATAGCCAATGAGGGAACATTAATAGAACCCTACCAATTAAGTGACTGGGATGTACCTATCATGATGATGGAGGCCCCTGTGTACAGAGGCAATAGTGGAAGTCCGGTGTTTAATCAAGAAGGCCTTGTTATTGGTATAGTTTTTGCTACCCTGGAGCATGAAAGCCATGGTAAGGTTGGTTTGTTTGTACCTATAGAGGAATATTACAAGGCTACTACTAAATAGGTTAAGTTAGATAAGCTGATTATCATCCGGCCCACGACATAATGCAATGACTAGTGATAATTAAGTCATTTGCAAAGAGCTCTACAGACAATAATAACGCCCCCAGAATTTTACGGTTTGTAAAACTCTGGGGGCATCCTCAGTTTTTTTATAATGATTATAAAAATTTCTCTCTCCAACGCAGTCGTTCTTTTTCATTTAACTGCGTTTCTAGTGCTTCGTCCCATTGATCGGTCAGCGTATTCCATACTCTTGCGAAAAACAGGTCCTCCTGCTCATTATAAATAATGTATTCTAAGCACGGGATATCATCAATGTACATTTCAGTAGATGAGATAATTTCGGAAATGATTATTAATTCCTCTCCTTCATGATCTTCCATGTTAGATTGATGTAGAGCGTCTAACAGAATTGCTTGTTCTATAGCCAGCTTTTTTTCATCTTTAGCGTATCTATACACCTGGAGCAGCTCCTCACCTTCTGAGGCAGGCTTTATATCTCCGGTTAAAAAATTATTATGGGTAGGACTAAACAGTATATGATGTGTCCCAGGTTCCTGCTCCTCTTCGAAGATTCCCTGTTCTAGTTGTTGTTTACCTTTTGCCGTTAGTACAATATTAGCTTCTCTTTTTTCTATTAAACCTGACTTTCTCATAACCTCTATTAAATCATCGATGAATAGCTGCTCCACCATCAACAATTCACTAAGCTGGGCAGAGGTGTTAATATTCGCTTTTTGAAAGGAGATTAACATCATTTTCATCAGTACGTCCATTTTTGTACGCTTCACTCGTTTATATTCCACTTCAATTGTATGGACTGGAACACACCAATTTAGTGATTCCATTATTTTCACCTTAGAATTTTGGTAAATTTCTTTTTCTAAGCGTTTTTGTAATGATTGCATATTTAAACTCCTATGCGACTCCCTTGTCCAATCACATCTGGATCACGAAAGCCTTCCTTCTGTTTTACTATTGTTTTTAAACGACCATACATTTCTCTGGAGCTTTTTTGCTTAGCTCGTTTCGTAAACATTTCCACACTGCCTACTATGACTAGCAGCTCTCTAGCACGAGATAATGCTACATTCAGTCGACGATAATCATTAGCAAATCCAATGTCTCCACTCTTGTCCTGGTTGTTACGTACCATGCTCAAAAGGATGACGTCCATTTCCATTCCTTGAAACTTGTCTACCGTTCCAGTTCTAAAATGCAAATGCTTTAAGTTCATTTCCTGTTGAATGAGTCGATCAATTCTTTTTACTTGTTCACCATAGAAGCTAATAACTCCAATGCTTTTCTTTTCATGTTGCTCCATTCTTCCCTCTTGCTTAGCTTTCTCTGTAGCTTTGTCCAAGTCAATGAGAATCTTTCTAATTGAATCGAGCTCAGCTTGATTGAATCTACTCTTACCGTCCTTCATACGTTCTTCAAAGTATCGTTTTTCATTAGGCATATCAACCCATAGAAGATGGTCGGTTCTTTTGACAATCTCAGAATCTAATAAATGGTCCCTCATCGCATCAGAATCGGTTAGGCCACATTGTAACCTGTAGTTCTCTTCCTCATAAAACGGCGTAATAGTTTCCATAATACTCTCATGCATTCGATATTGAATCGCTAGCATTGTTTTATTGCTCTTAGGTAAATTTTTGAAGAGACGTTCGAAAAGAGACTCTTTGAGCAACTTTTTCAACTCTTCTTTTTCTTCGAAGCTATCGCTTTCTTCAAGAATAGCCTGAAGCGTTTCATCTAACGTATCCTCTCCAACTAATGGAGGAAGCTGATGATGATCACCTACTAGAATAATCTTCTTTCCTTTTAACATCGGCAACAAGAGTTCTGGTGGTGTAGCTTTGGATACCTCGTCAATGATGACAACATCGAAGGTTGGATAATTCTCCATAAATTCTTTTCTAGCAGATGCAACACAAGTAGTCCCAATCACATTCGCATGACGCACATATAGCTTTCTTATCTCATCTAAGTCATGATCGTTAGCTTCCTGTAAAAGAGAAAACCATTCCGTTTGAAGAGCTTGAGTTATAGGTAGGCGCTCTAATTCAATGTGTATCTGCGCACTTTCTTTTTCTAAAGCCGTGTAGCTCTCTTCCAATTTCTTTAATGCATTTTCTGGATTTTGGAGTATGATTTCATCTAAAATCTTTAAGCGCTTTTCCTGGTCTAGACCTTCTGCATTTACCATCTTAGCTTCTTGTTCATTTTTTTGTAGAATATCTTCTTGCTCCTGAAGTTGAGTTTTAAGCTTCTCTAATTCAGCCTTTTTGTGGCCTAACTTCGCGCTGTAAACCGATACTTTCTCCAATGTTTCATCCAGAGCTGCTCTCTTTTTTTGTTTATCTAACAAGCTGGTTTCAAGAGCCTCTTGTGTTGGAAGGCCTTCAAAGTCACCAGATTCAGCGGAAATGTCCTTAATTTGTTTCTCTAAATTGGTAAGTTGGTGTTTCTGATTTGTCCCAACAATTATTAACTCTCTTGTTTGGTTATTAATAGCTTTGAACCCGTTTTCCAATTCAGTGGCTACTTGGGCCTTGATAGCCTGATACTTGGTAATGGAATTGCTCTTAGACAGTTGAATGCTTGCTTGTTGCTTTAAAACAAATTTCTCTCTTACATAAAGACCCTCTAGCAGAATAGCTAATTTCTCAGTAGTCAGCTCTTCTTCATCTGAAGTCATAATATGCTTTAATCTGTTCATAAATTGGTGAATTTCTTTAACCGTGTAGTTGGAATCAAAAACGACACCACTTCTGCCCATATTGCTTTTGACTGACTCTACAGGGTACTTATGTTTTTTTAGTAGTTTTTCTATAAATGCTATGGCCGAGCTCAATCGAGCATTTAACTCCTGCCAATCACTTGAAGACTTTATGCTTTCAATTAACAAATCCAACTCTTCCATCTGGCGGTTAACAAGAAATGATGGAACAATCCCACATAGCTTTAGACGCTCCTTCAGTTCATCCACCTTACGGATTGTTTGGATTTCTTTTTTAAGAGCTTCTAATGCCCCTAATTTTTTTTGAAGTTTTTGATGTTGTTCTCTCGTGTTTTCTATTTCTTGTTGAGCTTTTTGTAAAGAACGTACTGATTTTTGATACAATATCTGATCTTGGATACTATCCAATTTCTTCGTTAGCTGCTCCGTTTGTTCTGTTAATTGATCTATTGAAGGATTAGCTTCCAGGAACTGCTCCATAGCCTTTATATCCTGAGCTAGTTGTTGAACTGCAGGACCAATACTTTGAATAGTGAGTTCAATTTCCTCACGTTCCTTTTTTAATGAAACTAAGGATTTTTTTAATGCTCTTATTTGTTGACTACGTTCATCATACTCGGTCTGTGCTATGACTTTCTTTTCAATAGCTTCTATTAAACGTTGCTTTTCTTCATCAAGACTCTTTGTCTCTAGGACAATATTATTCAATCTGTCTTTTAGTAGGTTTTCTTGAGAAGCATGATGCTCTATTACATCGGAAAGTGTTGCAAGCGTCTGTTCCTTCCAATACTGCCCCACATTTTCTTCTATAAATCTTTTCCCTTCTTCTTCTATGCTCTCCGTTCTACCAAACCGTAATATACGAATTTCTTTGTTAGATAGTAACCTACTAAGGGCATTATCTACCGCTAAGTTTGACTGAGAGGCTACAAGGGTGCGAAGTCCAGCTTTAGCATTCTGCTGACATATTTCGGAAATAACAGTTGTTTTACCCGTGCCTGGGGGACCCTGAATAACATATAAGTCTTCTGCAGACATAGCACCAACGACTGCCTCCTGTTGAAATTCATTAAGCCTATTATGGAATTCCAGTTCCTTTTGTTTATTCGTAATTCTAATTGTAGGACGATCTTCAAATAGAATTTTTTCTAGGTTGGCATTTGCTGCTAAGCCATTCTGAAGATCCTCAAAACCTTTTCGTAGTCGACGTATTTGACTAAGGGTTGCAAAATTACTAAAAACCACTTCCTTAGCTTTAGGGTTCAAACTATTTTTCCTTGCCATTTCCCTAATCCTTGGTCTTAGCTCTATTTCAATCGTGTTTTTATTCCTATTTGCTTTTAATACATCCCCAATGTCATTTTGGTAACCCTTGAAGCTAATGCTAAGCCCTCTTATTTTATTCCATTCGTTACCGTTAACTTCACAGCCTACTAATGACATCCTACTAAAATCTTCGTTAAATATAAGTTTAGAAAAGCTTGCAGTTATATCTGCAATATCCGCATTTCGTTCCTGTATTTTTAAATAACCTTCCCAGCTTGATATCCGCTTCTTCACGTACTCAGAGCGTTCCTCTGCTACAGGTAACTCTCGTATCTTTGTATGTAACTGTATCGGTAACCCAGCACCGTTATTTTTTGATGTAACGAATGATAGGTTAATTGGTAGCCTTCTATTTGTCTGCACCGGCACTCGAGATCCCCGTACATGAAATCCGGTTGCAAGAAACCCATTGTTCTGTAGAACACAGTCCATTATTGCTACCTTGCCATCCAGTTTTTCAGTAAGTTGCAAGTTCTCTATGTTGTCAAAGTATAAGGAAAGCGAGATATTTCCTTGTGCATTAACCGGACGTTTCTCAATGTAAACTTGAAACGATTTTTGTATATTAAAAAAGTCGTGTTCATCAGCTGACCACTCCTGTATTCCTTTGCGAGCATTATTAGTCATCATTAAATTGCAGCGCATTGTTTTTTCTAGAGTTGAAACATTACTCATGAACAGACCTCCTTTTAGATTTTTTAGTCCAACTTATATATGTTAGCATTTTTTAAGGATTACTTAAATTATCAATCACTATTTTAATTTGGTTATATTTAGAAAGGTTAATTTTTTATTGCACTCAACTAGTAAAACACAAACTATATACTCCTTAGTTATCCCTCTCATCCTGTAGAAAAATTCCATAAATACAATCTCGCCATGCACATGTTAACGTATCGTAAAAGTTCTCTGCACCCGTCCATAAGCAAAAACATTTTAGAAAAGAAAAAATTGTATTATATTAATATAATTTTCTAAATAATTACAATATTATAATTTTTTGTTTGTAATTTTTATTATTTTTCCCTATTATTAAAATACAGTTTTCTAACTTAATATTCAGAAAGCTAGTAAAGTTGAAGGAGGAAGGAAAATGCCAAAGAAAGCTGGAAGTGTATTAAACCCTGCTAGTCCTCAAAAAACCTCTAAAAAAGTGAAAAAAAGCGGAAAGGAACCACCACTTTACAACTATGAGGCTATTGCACACAGCCCTGAATTTGTTGCCTTAAAAAAGAAGAAAAGAAATTTTATCGTTCCAATAACGATTTTCTTTCTGCTATTTTATATTTCTTTACCAATTTTAACGTCTTATACAACTATATTAAACAAGCCAGCAATTGGAGATATAACTTGGGTTTGGGTTTTTGCTCTTGCTCAATTCATCATGACTTGGACCTTATGTATGATCTATGTTCGTAAAGCAGAGGGGTTTGATAAGGATGCGGAAGAAATAATCGAAAAGGAAAAGGCAGGTGATTATGTATGAATGGCATGAGTACAGTCGGTCTTATATTTTTTGTAGGAATCGTAGCTTTAACTCTATTTGTCACATACATTGCGTCCAAACGAACTAACTCTGCTAGTGAATTTTACACTGCCGGTGGAGGTTTGTCTGGCTGGCAAAATGGGATAGCCATCGCAGGAGATTACCTTTCTGCTGCATCATTCCTCGGAATTGCCGGAGCTATCGCACTTTTTGGTTTTGATGGTTTCTTCTATAGTATAGGTTACTTAGTAGCATATTTAGTTGTACTTTACATCGTAGCAGAGCCTCTAAGAAATTTGGGGAAATATACGCTAGCCGATATGATTAATGCACGCTTTAACCAAAAGAAAGTACGTGGAGCTGCCGCGATTAGCACTATTACAATCGTTTTGTTCTATATGATTGCACAGCTTGTGGGTGCAGGTGCACTAATACAACTATTACTAGGCATTGATTACTGGATTGCTGTACTAATCGTAGGAACAATGATGACCATCTATGTTCTTTGGGGTGGAATGGCTGCAACGAGCTGGGTACAGATTATTAAGGCTGTATTGTTAATGATTGGGACAGTCCTTATCTCGTTTTTAGTATTATGGAAATTCAACTTTAATATCCTTGGTATGTTCACTGAGATGAAAACGGTTACAGAGCAAGGAGAAAACTTCTTAAATCCTGGAGTAAAGTATACGAATGGCTTGGACACAATTTCTATGATGATCGCATTAGTATTAGGAACAGCGGGCTTACCTCATATTCTTATGCGATTCTTCACAGTAAAAGATGCTAAAACTGCCCGCTCTTCTGTGGTGTATGCAACATGGATTGTAGGTATCTTCTATGTTCTTACTATTTTCCTAGGTTTCGGAGCTGCTTACTTTGTAGGAGCTAGCGACATTATGTCTGCAAACTCAGCAGGAAACATGGCAGCACCATTACTAGCGCAGGCACTAGGAGGAGATATCCTCATGTCTTTCGTATCTGCTGTTGCCTTCGCCACTATATTAGCAGTAGTAGCAGGACTAGTGCTATCAGGTGCATCTGCATTTGCCCATGATATTTATGGACAAATCATAAAGAAAGGAAAAGCAACTGAAAAACAGCAAATGAGAGCGGCTCGTTTTGCTTCTGTTGGGGTCTCACTTCTATCTATTGTTTTAGCCTTAGGAGCACAAACGATGAATGTTGCGTTCTTAGTTTCACTAGCATTCTGTATCGCTGCAAGTGCTAATTTACCGGTGATCATCTACACCATCTATTGGAAAAAGTTCAATACCACTGGAGCTATGACAGCAATTGTCACCGGGCTAGTTACTGCTCTAGTATTAGTTTCCTTAAGTCCAAACCTTTGGGGAACAGATGGCACTCATTTATTTAATGGTACAGCTCTTTTCCCATTAACTAACCCTGCGATTTTTTCAGTACCTGCTGGGTTCTTGGGTGGCTATATAGGCACATTTATAGGAGCAAGAGCAGATCAGAAGAAATATGCAGAGGTCGATGTCAAAGCAAATATCGGGTTAAAATAAGAAAAAGGCGAAGAGAATTACCTCTTCGCCTTTTTATTCAGGTGAATGTGCGTCTGGGAATACACGGTGTACTGTATCATTAAACTCTTGAAAAAAGCCTTCAACCGGCTCCCCTTCTTTAATCTTTGTTCCGTACTCTTCCATACGGCCAACAAAATCAGGATCCAAAGATACATACACGTTCTCAAAATTTAAATTACCTTTACCTTCTTTAGCTTTTTCAGATATACGAGTTTTTAACTCATCGTTATCTTCTGTTCCTTCTTTCGCTTTAACAGCAACATATGCATTTGTATCCGTCACTAACACATGAGCAACATCTACTTCATCCAATTCTGCAATTTTTGCAGCCACGTCATCTGCTACATCAACCTTTTGATCTCCGTTTGTAGAAACGTCTTTTCCTTCTTCTTCACCAATTTCTCCATCGTTCCCAGTATCAACTGTTGCATTAGGATCCATATTCCCATCTTGTGTTGTATCTGTTGTCGTATCTGTTGCTTTGTCATCCTTAGCATCATCATTTCCACATGCTGTTAAGAACCCTATTATAAGAATAGCGATTAATATCTTCATCTTTTTTATCATTTTATTTTCTCCTTTTCAATAAATTATTACAGTCGTATGATGTGAGTTCTGTAAGAAAATATGCACCCTAATAAAAAATAGATTATTTAAATAATTTAAAATAGACTTTCTATTATCTGTTATAATTTTTAGAAGGAATTGGTTAACTAAAATTATATAAAAGAGGTGTTTTAAGATGACTAATGATTTATTTCGAAGATTAGAAGCAGGCTTTAATGACATGGTAACAATTAGAAGGTATTTACATATGCATCCTGAGGTATCCTTTCAAGAGACTAACACTGCCAAATATATTCAAAACTTTTACTTACAACTTGGTATACCTTTTGAAGCCAATGTGGGCGGAAATGGTGTTGTCGCAAGAGTCAAAGGGGCACGCCCTGGGAAAACGGTTGCTTTGCGTGCAGACTTTGATGCACTACCCATTCAAGATGAGAAGGAAGTTCCGTATAAATCTACAGTACCTGGTGTAATGCACGCCTGTGGACATGATGGACATACTGCTACACTGCTCATTCTTGCCCGTACTATTCATGAGTTAAAAGATGAACTGAGTGGAGAATACGTATTTATACATCAGCATGCGGAGGAATATGCACCAGGTGGCGCAAAACCAATGATAGAAGCTGGCTGCTTACATGACGTAGATGTAATTTTTGGTACCCATTTATGGTCTCAAACTCCCCTTCACACAATTGCCTATCGCTCCGGCCCAATTATGGCTGCAGCAGATCGTTTTATCATCAAAATTCAAGGGCGCGGTGGTCATGGCGCTAATCCTCATGACACAAAAGATGCCATTTTGGCTGCTTCACAACTAGTAGTTAATTTGCAGCAAATTGTCTCAAGAAGAGTCAATCCGGTAGAGTCGGCTGTTCTTTCTGTCGGTTCATTTGTTGCCGACAATGCATTTAACATTATCGCTGATTCGGTTAAATTGAGCGGAACCATTAGAACATTTACTTCTGCTGTAAGAGATTTAATGGAGAATGAGTTACGACGCGTGTTAGACGGAACTTGTCTGACTGCAGACTGTACCTATACACTCACATATGAAAGAGGATACCCTCCAGTCATTAACCATAAAGAAGAAACAGAATATCTTGCTGAAATAGCAAGACAAATCCCAGATGTCAAAGAGGTAAAGGAATCGGAGCTTTTAATGATTGGTGAGGATTATGGCTATTATCTCGAACAAATTCCAGGGACGTTTTTCTTCACCGGAGCTATGCCTGATGGAGATGTCTACCCACATCATAGCCCGATGTTTGATTTTGATGAAAAGGCCATGCTAACAGCAGCTAAAACGTTAGGGCATGCCGCTATTCTCTATCAAAAGAAATAAAGCTCGGATGAAGCAACAAGTGACTCACACTTAACTTCTGCGTGGCTCTGCTTGAAAACTTCAGGAGAAAGCAGAAACCGAATTTAAATTGTCACAGTCTTTGTTCTGATATCGGCTTATATATTTCCAATTTCCCATGTAAACCGTTAAAATATATTAGTATGAATAACGATAAAAATTTTATTACTTAATGAAACTATTTAAGCGGTAGTTACGTAAAATTAATTAAATAAAGAAATTTGGGGAGGTTTATCAATGGCTATTAATCTTGTAAAAGGACAAAAAATTGATCTTACTAAAGGTAGGTCTTCTTTAAAAAGTGTCATGGTTGGACTTGGATGGGATCCAGTAAGTCAAAAAAGCGGTGGGTTTTTAGGTAGTCTTTTTGGCGGTGGTTCTAGTGGCGCTGCTATAGACTGTGACGCTTCAGTTCTACTTTTAAACGAAAATGGAAAGTTATCTTCCAAACAACAATTAATATATTTTGGAAACAAAACTTCTAACAATGGCAGCGTGGTACATATGGGTGACAACCGTACCGGAGATGGTGACGGAGACGATGAGGTAATTAACGTAAACCTTAAATCAGTTGCAAGTTCTGTTCATAGACTTTTATTTGTCGTTAATATTTACCAAGCAAAACAACGAAAACAAGATTTTGGCTTGATAAAAAATGCATTTATTCGTTTAGTGGACAACGATACAAGACAAGAATTAGTACATTATAATCTTTCTGATAATTATTCTGGGAAAACTTCACTTTTCCTTGGGGAACTATATCGCGATGGTGAAGAGTGGAAATTCTCGGCTATTGGAGAAGGTACAGCAGACACTGATATTTCATCTATAGCAAACAAATACTTATAAGGAGTGGGATATAAACATGGCTATTAATTTATCTAAAGGACAAAAGGTAGACTTAACTAAAGGTAATCCAGGGTTAACAAACATTATTGTAGGTCTAGGCTGGGATACAAACAAATATGACGGCAGAAACGACTTCGACCTTGACTCTTCCGTTTTCTTACTAAATAGCAGCGGAAAATGTGCATCTGAGGCTGATTTTATTTTTTATAACAATACTTCAGGTAGTAATGGAGCAGTTGTTCATACAGGAGATAATCGCACAGGCGAAGGAGATGGCGATGATGAGCAAGTTAATATAAACCTTGCAAACGTTACAAGTTCTATTGAAAAAATTGCTTTTAGCATTACTATTCACGATGCAGAAGCTAGAGGTCAAAACTTTGGTCAAGTAAATAATTCATACGTACGAATTATCAATGCAGACACTCAGGAAGAACTAATTCGCTACGATTTAGGAGAAGATTTCTCAATTGAAACAGCAGTAGTTGTAGGTGAATTGTATCGCCACAATAACGAGTGGAAATTTAATGCAATTGGTAGCGGCTACCAAGGTGGATTAGGAGCTTTAGTTTCTGACTTTGGCTTAAACTAGTTAAATCTTTTCTAAAGCAAGGGTTTTCTCCTTGCTTTTTTTTTACAAAGAGTATATTTAATAGAACTTGGGTGACCTATAGCCCCTTCTTCTTTCAAGGAGTGATTACCATCAGACATTTTAAGGGTTTAAGTGAAAATGAAGTGAATAATTTTTTTCATCTACCTCCTAAAGAATTTTCAAAAACGACAGACAAGCTAAAATTGGGGATTGCTATGGGTGCCACTTTATATATTCCTGGCCTAATGAGTAATTTTTCTTCAAAACTAATCAAGAGATCTTTTGAAAATCTTACTAGTGTAATTATGTGTTTAGAGGATTCTATTTCAGATAACGCGCTAACAGAAGCCGAAAACAATGTAGTAGAACAACTGCACACCTTAGCTGAAGCGATCAGCGCAAATGCTACCCTACAGTATGATTTGCCCCTCCTATTTATAAGAATTCGAAGCGTAGACCAGTTACAGAGAATTGCTAGTCAGTTAGGAAATGACTTAGACCTTATCACGGGTATAGTCTTCCCTAAATGTAATTCTACTAATGCTAATGATTTCTTTTCATGCTTGGATTCCTTAAACCAAGCAAGATCCGTTACGCTATATGGTTTGCCTATTATTGAATCAAAAGAGATTATTTATAAAGAGTCTCGACAAGAGGAGCTCCAAAAGCTTTATAAGATTTTCTTGAATTACGAACGTCTCATATTAACCATTAGAGTTGGGGCAACAGACTTCTCTAGCCTTTTTAGCCTTAGACGGCCATATAATAGAACTGTTTACGAGCTACAATTAATTGGAGATTGTTTAACAGAAATTCTAAACACTTTTAGACGCTATGAGGATAACTTTATAATTTCAGGTCCTGTATTTGAATACTTTGATGATAAAAGTAAGGACATCTTATGGGAAGAAGTTCAACTAGACCTTTTGAATGGATTTTACGGTAAAACGTGCATTCATCCAAGCCAAGTAGATATCGTTAATGCTGTCTATCCTGTTTCTAAGGAGACGTTTGACGACGCTAGCATGATCGTTGGAAACAGATATGGAAATAATGGAATTTTAAGTAGCCCTTCAAAAAATAAAATGAATGAGGTTAAACCTCATTATAGTTGGGCTTTAAAAATACTGGCGCAAGCAGAAATATATGGGGTGCTAAATGAAAATGTTACCACACACGACTTTATTGGCTACATCAAGAACATATAATTTACATGGAAATTTAAAGCTAACCATTGATGTTCAAAATAATCCGTACAACCTTAATCCAGATAAGCTTTTTGAAATGGGAGTAAGAATAAATAAAAAAAGACAATTTCTCTTTATTAGTCGCCTGCTCGGGAAACACCTACCAGTAGACCCTTCTCTTTCACTAGGAACTGGGACTGTTCTTGCTTCTATGTTAATGGAAAATGAAGGTTTACCTGCTCATCCACAGTTAATGGATATTATTCAAATGATTGATTCCGGCCAGTCAGACCGCACGCTTAGCCTTAGCTCTTTAAAATATAAGGTTAAATTACCGTCTAATACTGTCTTTATAGGCTTCGCAGAAACTGCCACCGGTTTAGGTCATGCTGTTTTTAATCATTTTGATGAGGCTCAGTACATTCATACTACGCGTGAAGAAATCATCAATCTCTCCCCTTCTTTTGTTTTTGAAGAAGAGCATTCTCATGCTACCTCTCACCGAGTATATGCTTCAGAGAACGTGTTAAAGGAAGCGGAAACGATTGTACTTATCGATGATGAAATAACCTCTGGCCTCACACTTTCCAATTTAATTATATCCTTAAACGAAAAGTTCCCAAAAAAGCAGTTTAAAATATTGTCTATTCTGGATTGGAGAAGTGTAGAAAATATAAACAACTTTACTGACTTAATGAAACAAAATGGGATTCATGCCGAAATAATCTCCATTCTTTCTGGTCAATTCACTCTACACAATACAGCTACCATCAAAGAGGAAGTCATACCTTACCTAAAAGGGGGAGAAGAAGTTCATGTGTCTTTAGAGGATGACATCCCCTCTCAGTGCACCACTCCCTATTTTAGCGAACATGCAATTTATAGCACTCTCACTGGTAGATTTGGCCTGACGAGTGAAAGCCATGCAGCAATGGACGACTGGATACATAAATTACTTGAAAAGCTGAAATTAGATAGGGATAAACCAACGCTTGTAATAGGCATAGGAGAAAACATATATATTCCAAGCCGTATTGCTCTCGCACTAGGTAAACATACCAAGATCCAAACAACGACTAGAAGCCCAATCTTTGCAAAAAATGAGGAACACTATCCAATTAAAAGTAAGTGTAAATTTATTTTGCCTGATTCAAATGATGTTGAACAATACTTATATAACGTTGCAGAACATGAATTTGAACAAATCTTAGTAGTAGCAGAGTCTGTAAAAAATAAAGAAACCTGGTCTCCTTTACTAAGCTATTTGCACAGCAAAGGATTGGTCACATGGTTATCCCTTACATCGCCAGCTAACAGAGGGGGATTAGAGGATGCTTAAGACTGATCACTTAGTTAAAACTAGTTACTCACCAGAAGACATTACCTTCTTACTAAAGGATATGTCCAAAATTCAAATTGAATCGAACATAGATAATCGAGAAAAGGCATTTTCTTTAGGGCATCATTACTCTGAGTCCTTACCTATAGAATATCGACCCTCTCCAGAGTATCTACGTCTATACAATCAGGCTATGAACCAGCTTTCTAGCTATATAGCTCAATTAGTAGGCATTGTCACTAGACGCGTCCACAAATATGCAGGAACGGATCAAGTCGTCATCATTTCCTTGGCACGCGCAGGAAGCCCAGTAGGAATTTTAATGAGAAGATATGCTCGTACTTTTTTAGGCTTAGACTGGCCACATTTTAGCGTATCCATCTTAAGAGGAAAAGGGATTGACGAAAATGCTATAAAAACAGTGCGTGATCTATACCCGAACCATCATTTACAATTTGTAGATGGTTGGACAGGAAAAGGTGCCATTCAAAAAGAGTTGACCAAATCCGTTCAACAATTGAATGAACAAGGTCTTCACTTAAACGATGACCTTGCAGTCCTTTCCGATCCTGGTGGATGTGCAACGTTATATAGCACAAGAGAAGATATTCTAATACCTAATGCCTTTTTAAATTCTACAGTATCTGGCTTAATCAGTAGAACTATTCTAAATAACGCCTATCAGTCACCAGAGGATTTTCATGGGGCCAAGTATTACGCGGAGCTTGAGGATGAGGATGTTTCCAACTCTTTTGTCGATCAAATAACTGCTCATTTTTCTACTGAAGAGGAAAATATCCTAAAGCAGTTCAATGAATTCCCTATTAAGAACGAAAGAACCTGGTCAGGCATGCAGGTAGCTCAAGAAATCGCACACAAATATTACAAAAACTCTGACCTCACCAAAGTAAAGCCTAGTATTGGGGAAACGACTAGAACGTTATTAAGAAGGAAACCTCATAAAATTCTCTTAAGAGATGAAAATGAGGAAGCTGTTAAGCATATTTTAAGCTTATGCCAAGAAAAAAATATACCTATTGAAATAATCCCTGACCTTTATTACCGTGCTATTGGGCTTATAGAATCGGAGGAATTAATATGACTATTCTATTTGCGAGTGATTTAGATCGAACACTCATATATAGTAAAAAATCTAGAGGTCTCGAAGTAAGTGAACAGGATCTAGCCATAGTAGAGTGGCGTGAGAACAATCCGACAGCATTCATGACCAAGGAAGGACTAGAAATTTTTAAAGAACTCTCCTCTTCCATTGAATTTTTGCCAGTCACAACTAGAACTAGTAAACAATATGAACGCTTGTTTAGATTGTATAATCCTCAGGAGAAGCCAACATACTCCATTGTCTCCAATGGAGCTGTAATATTAGAAAATGGTAAACCTATTCCGGAATGGTCTGATAAAATAGAGGTACAGCTTGAGAACGACTGTACCTCTGTCTCTCACGTACTTTCACAGATTGAACCTTATATTCAAAGAGGCTCCGTCTTAAAATCCTTACAGGCAGAGAACTGGTTTGTGTATATGATTATAGATGAGGAGAGATTTACAGTTGAGGACTTGGAAGACCTATCCCAACTCTTTTACAAGCAAGGCTTCACCTTGTCTAAACAAGGAAGAAAGTTGTACGTAATGCCTAATTGTATTAACAAGTCTCTCGCTCTTGAGTTTGTAGCTGATCGAGTAGAGGCAGAAACAGTAATTGCAGCAGGTGATTCATTATTAGATTTAGATATGGTTTTAAGTGCTGATTACGGTTTCATCCCTCAGCATGGAGAAGTTATATTAAATAATTCGCACCTCCCATCTCACGTCCAAGTAACCGATCAAACTGGTGTATTGGCAGGTGAGGAAATAATAAAAAAAGTTCATAATATTTGTTATAATATGTATTAACAGGAGGTAAAACCCATGGTGAAGTTAAATCCAATAAGGATGCAGTCGTGGGATTCATCTAACATTGGGAAATGGCTAAAAAACTCTTTAGAAGACCCTAGCATAGTGACAGTCGATCAAGATAGCCTGACATATCCCCAGTTATTATGCCAATTTATTGGTGTTTCTATGGATGAAGATGAGTATTTTACTATTTTGCATACACAATTAAATGATTCTGATGGTAAGCTGATTAATCTTACTAATTCTCTTAATAAAAATATTGCACCTGATAAACTACGTGCTATTAATCAGCTTTTTGAAATACATCGGCAGGAAAAAGGACTGTCTCCTAATCGAATGGTTGCCTTTTTGGAAGGTCATTTTTTACTCCCAAAACTCAATGATACCGATTTAAATAGACGTATAAGGATTGTTTTAATCGATTTATTAAAACAGCTCCAATCTAACTATGTTGAAGGGACACAGCACCATGAGTATCGACGGATAACGATTGATATGATTAAATGGATATTCAATCATGTCGAGCCTGTTTTAGAAAAATTAGACTTTCAAACTGGTCTGCCCGGCTTCCTCTGGTACGGTGATGCTACTCCTAGTGAGAGATGGTTTCTAAAGTTTTTAGGAGCTTATGGATTTCATATCGTCATATTTAATCCCTGCGATGAATCCTGGCCAATGCAAATGCTTGGAATAGATGAGGAACATTCCTTTAAATTTCCCAAAATAGCAAGCAAGCCAAGTGAATTTCCAAATGAGATGCCTAAAATTGCTGGTACAGTTGCTTTTAGAGCTACTCAAGAAATAAATGAACTCTTGCATCACGATGATTCAGGTCTTTATAAGCCTTTTCAATTTAAATCATATTCCATAAATTCCTTAAGGTTAAAAACCACCGAGGATGAAGCATTCTTAATAGCTAAAGAACGTGCAATGATTCGTCCTCACTTTCAAGTAAGCAGTCAGCAAGTAACTATTCCCGTCGTTTTTGCTAAATACATGGGAATAGACCGCAATCGAAAGCGTTTTTGGAACAACGTGCATTCCTTAACCTCTCGAGAGGATACCCATGTGATTCGTCAATTCCCATTTACTAAGGAACAAAAGGCAAATCCAGTTTTTCATTATCGAAATGCTTTAAACTCTGACGGAATGTTAGATCCTGAGATTATGAAATCTTCTAATTGGTGGTCTTATGGTAAGCTACCTTCAGGTACACAAACAGCGATAGGTGAAGCCATTGCTAAGCATGTGCGTGATCCCATTCTTATTCCTCAGGGAAACGAAACACATGAGGAATTACAATTATATGCGTTCTCTCAATCCATGTTTATACCTGATTTTGTTATACGTCTGTTTCAAACGTTTGATTACCCTCAATATGTTCCAACTATCTTCCTTTATAATGAAGAAAAGGGACCCGAGTTGAGTAGAGCAGATGCAAACGCTCTATGCATCATGCATCATCTTGGTTTAGATATTATATTGGTAAATCCGCAAGGACATTTGGATATAGAAAAATGGGTTCAAGAAGGAATGTTTGATCTGCACTGGATGGATGATAGATCCTTCAATGAGCCTTTTAAAGAAGAGAATGTAGTAAGTAAGATTTTTAAAAAATTTAGATGATATAGGGGTTGAAGTAGTTTGGAACTAGAAAAATTAGAAATGGACCAAAAGGAACAGCTTTTAGAGGAAAGCAATGAACTCAAAACACAATTGAAGAGAGATCCTCAGGTTTTACAATTGGTTGCGAAAATTGATCCTAAAAACCAAGTAGAGTTGTTAGAGTTTGGTCGCGAGCCAGCAAACGAAATCTCTGCTTTTACAGGAAGAATTTTAAACACAATAAAATCTAGTAGTATGGAAGAATCCAGCGAGCTTTTAAAACAGCTTGGTAAAATTATGGATAAGTTCGATAAAAAAGATTTTGTAGAAAAGCCATCTCTATTGAGCAAGGTGTTCAAAAAGGGTGAGAAGCTAATTGAAAAGCTCTTCAATAAGTATCAAACAATGGGGAAAGAAATAGACAAAGTCTTCATTGAAATTACGAAATATGAAAAAGAGATGAAAGCTTCTACTCAAACGTTAGAAGAACTCTACGATAAAAACTTCACTTATTTCATGGAGCTAGAGAAATATATTGTTGCAGGTGAATTAAAGCTTAACCAGTTACGCCAGCAGCTCCCTGCCCTACAGGAAAAAGCAGAGAGAGGCGATCAGCTTGTTTTAATGGATTTAAATTCCCTTCAAAATGCCATTGAGCTACTAGATCAAAGAATTTATGACTTAGAAATGGCTAAACAAGTTGCCTATCAGTCTGCCCCTCAAATCCGAATGCTGCAACGAGGTAATACCAAGCTTATAGGGAAGATTAACTCTGCATTTGTGACTACCATTCCTATATTTAAAACTGGTCTAATCAATGCTATTTCTGCCAAACGACAAAACTTGGTTGCCCAATCGATGAGTGAATTAGACCGTCGAACAAACGAAATGCTGTTAAGAAATGCGAATGACATTTCTAGGCAAAGTGTAGATATCGCCAGAATGTCAGGTCAGCCTAGTATTAAAATTGAAACGATTGAGCAAACGTGGGAAACGATTATGCGTGGGATGAACGAAACAAAGGCGATTGAAGATGAAAACCGTAAAATGAGAGAACAAGGTCGTCTTCGATTAGAAGAGCTTCAAAAGAAATATGAAGATGGTCAAAGAAAATAAACACTTACTCAGTACTCACTAATTTAAAGGAGGAATTGAAATGTCAGTTATTAACCTATCTAAAGGACAAAAGATTGATCTTACAAAAACGAATCCTGGATTAACAAAAATTATGGTTGGATTAGGTTGGGATACAAATCGCTATAGTGGTGGTCATGACTTTGATTTAGACGCCTCTGCTTTCTTAGTTGATTCAAATGGAAAGGCACTAAGCGATAAAAGTTTCATCTTCTATAACAATCTTCAAAGTGAGGATGGCTCAGTTGTTCATACTGGAGATAATCGCACAGGTGATGGCGATGGTGACGATGAGCAATTGTTAGTGAACCTTCAACAAGTCCCTAGCGGTGTGCATAGAGTAGTTTTTACCGTTACTATTCATGATGCAGAGGCTAGGAATCAGAACTTTGGTCAGGTTTCTAATGCCTTTATCCGGATTGTAAATGACGAGACGCATGAAGAAATAGTTCGATACGATTTGGGAGAGGACTTTTCCATTGAAACGGCACTTGTTGTTGGTGAGATATACAGACACGGAAATGAGTGGAAGTTTAACGCAATTGGGAGCGGTTTCCAAGGTGGCTTAGCCTCTTTAATAACGGAATTTGGTCTTAGCTAAGCAATTTAATAAGTGCATGACAAGCTTACAAGAAAGATTGAACTTTATATCTCAAGCCCGCACAGTAAAGGAAATCTCTCGAGTTCATATGAAACTTGGGAGATTTCTATTTTGAGCCATTAAATTCCTGATATATATGTTTAGATGTCTACTTTGCATACTAATCTACCACCGTTCCAGAAAGAGATTCATGAGAAAGGAGTTCAACTATGCTGAAAGATTTATCTTCCCTCTTTCCTTCCTATCATAAATTTTCAGAATACCCAAATAACACAGATAAGGACGTTCATACTTTTCATGATCCTTCTAGTAATCAGTGGATACAAATAAAGAAGAATGAAGTATCCTCTCGGGACTTTTCGCTACTCTCTTCTTTCTACACAGTAGTAGATTTAACGTTGCCTTCTGATTACTCACTTTCTGAAAGGTGGACTCGTTTTCTTCAAGGCTCTGGTGAGCTACCTATTGAGGCAGGCAAGAAAATTCGTATTATACAGCTTGTGATAAAGAGTAATAGCTTTCAAAATACAGACTTGGCCAAGGCCGTTCAATTATTTTTCGAGGATGCTGTGCAACTTGTTTTCGTAGCCCCCAACAATGCCTTACTGATTGAACAAAAGTCTACTTATACTCAGTCTCCAGAGGACCTGGCTTCCTTTATCTCAGCTTTAGAAAGTGATTTTTTTATAAAAGCCCAGCTCTTTATCGGGAAGTTCTATCCTGTAGATGAACAAACACCTTCACGTTATGCTTTAGAAAGAGAATGGTTTTCTAATGGAATAGGCAACTATTTTCCTGGACGAATTTATACACTCGAAAGCATATTTCCGACCATCCTAACCAATGAAATGTCGGAAAGCTTGAGACAAATCATCCACCACGAAGTGTTAATTCCAATTGAATTTGACACGGAGCTACTGCAAACCGTCCGTGCCTTTTTCGAAAATGGCTTCAACGCCTCTATCACTTCAAAAAAATTACATATTCACCGGAATACACTTCATTATAGATTGTCAAAATTTCAGGAAATCACAGGTATATCAGTCCGTGACTTTGGCGGAGCCCTCATTGTATATTGTGCTAGCTTGCTCGTAAACTATGAATAACAACATGCACAATATATTTCTAAAAACCTTGTGCATATCATCTATATAAGCCATTAATCTCTATTGTTAAACTTAATGTATGGAAAAAACAATTTGGGGGGATTTACAATGGAAAAAATGGTTCTCGAAAATATTTATAAGATATATGATGATACTTCTACTGCAGTTTCAGACTTCAACTTACACGTACAAGACAAAGAATTTATCGTTTTAGTTGGGCCATCTGGTTGCGGTAAATCGACAACACTTCGTATGATTGCAGGCCTAGAGGAAATTTCTAAAGGTGAGCTTCGTATCGAGGGTAAGCTTATGAATAATGTGGCTCCTAAAGATCGCGACATCGCAATGGTGTTCCAAAACTACGCACTTTATCCGCATATGTCTGTCTATGATAATATGGCTTTCGGGTTAAAACTAAGAAAATTCCCTAAAGCTGATATTGACAAGCGAGTGAAGAATGCAGCTGAAATTCTAGGTCTTGAGCCACTTCTAAATAGAAAACCAAAAGCTTTGTCTGGCGGTCAGCGTCAGCGTGTAGCATTAGGACGTGCAATCGTCCGTGATGCTAAGCTGTTCTTAATGGATGAGCCATTATCTAATCTAGATGCCAAATTACGTGTACAAATGCGTGCTGAAATTATTAAGCTTCACCACCGACTTAAAACAACTACTGTATACGTTACCCATGACCAAACAGAGGCAATGACAATGGCTTCACGTTTAGTAGTTATGAAGGACGGCCTTATTCAACAGGTCGGTACTCCGAAAGACGTGTATGAAAACCCAGAAAATGTTTTCGTTGGAGGCTTTATTGGATCACCTGCCATGAACTTCTTCCAAGGGCAAGTAAAGGACGGTTACTTTGTAGCCGGCGAGAATAAGATTAAATTATCTCCAGAAAAGGCTTCTCTTCTAAATGGGCAAGGCTACAACGGTAAAGATATTATTTTCGGAATCCGTCCAGAGCATATTTCTGCAGACCCAGAGGATCTGACTAGAACACCAGAATCCGTAGTGAACGCACATGTAGATGTATGTGAATTAACAGGTGCTGAGTTCATGGTGTACTCCACTCTAGGAGAACAGCAATACGTTGCTCGAATTAATGCAGATTCTCTTTTAGAAACAGGGCAAAACATACAGCTTACATTTGATATGTCTAAGGCTCACTTCTTTGACAAGGAAACAGAAAGCCGCATACGATAATATAAATTATAAATTTGCCCACAGCCCATTAAAGGGTTGTGGGCTTTTATAATGCTATGCTGTAGAAAATATCAGTAAAAAAAGTGCTATGTTTAGCACTTTTTTTCACCCACCTAATATGTTTTCCAGATTTTATTCCTTAATGATAAACTCTTCCGATAACGGCACCATATTCTCCTTTATCTTCTTACCTTCCCACGCAGTTACTTTTAATTGATACCCCTTAATGTTTTTAGGCATCTTAAGCTTTGTCGACATTTTCATCGTCTTACCTTTTGGGATTGTTCTTGAGCTTTGATCTTGATCAACTACTTTTCCATTCTCATCAAGTAACTCCATTAATACTAAAATATCTTGATTTTTATTTTTAGTATTTTTAACCTCTATGGCAGCTGTAATCTTGTTTTCCTTCGTAAGCTTTTGTATTTCCTTTCCTTTTTCATCTTGGAATTTCACATTCACTTCCATTGCATATTCCGGAACCTCTGCTTGCTGCTCCCATTGAATACTATATGTTTTCTTTGACTTACCGTCTGGAGCAGTGACTGAAATAGTAGTCATTTGTCCTTCATCTTTTATATCTACATTCGCTTCTGTCTGATTTGCTATAGCTTGTAAGCTTGATCTTTCTTGTTCCGGTAAATTATATTGGCTTTTCCCTGGTGAAAAATTAGAAATAGTCTTCCCGCCAATTAAAATAGATTTTAGTGTAGCGTCTGTTTCAGGTACTGCAATCATTTGTAGCTTGTTGCCTTGTGCGTAATAAATGCTTCCGTTCATCCCTACCGTCATATTATTCATAAAGCGATCTACGATAACTTTATGTGACAAAGTTTCTGGATCAATAGCAACTAACTTTCGAGAAAGTGTCGTATAAAGCATTCCATCTGGTGCCCATTCTAGTCGGTAAGGTAGCCACTTACTGCTATTATATAAGCTTGGATGAATGGTTTTACTCTTAACCACTTCCTTCGTTTCTGGATCCATCGCAAATATTGTCCCATCAACTATGCCCCACAGGTTACCATCAGGTCCAAATGAGATCTCACCAATCATTCTTGGAGTTTCATCTATTCCAGGAATAGCAGGTGTAAATTCTTCTATTTTTTTGGAAGTAGCTACATCCCATACAAATATCTTAGCCTCTTTTGCTTTTGGGTCCAAGCCTAGTCCACCCCAAATGGATGTGCTGCCATATAGCTTTCCGTCCTGATAGGCTAATCCAATAATACTTTGATCTTCTACTACATTTCTATATTGTGACCATTTACCGGTGTCTTCATCGAATATGGCTAGAACTCCACCTAATACCCCGTAATCTGGTACCGTACCAACGAATAGCTTATTATCTCCCGATGTAAGTGTAAAAGGTCTATCTTGATGATCAGTAATATCATATTCTAGCTTAGGGTTACTATTTAAATCTATCTCCTTGTTCGGATCATAGCTATAAATCATCGCTCCTACATATGTTCCATAATATACTTTGTCATTTAGAAAGCCGATGCCTTCTGGTTGGGCAAAGGAAGGTATATTCACTTCCCTTTCATTCGTAAATGGGTTATATATACTTAGTCCACGTTGATAGCCACCCATATATAATTTTCCATCTTGACCAGCTTCCAGAGCCTGAATCTCTACGGATTGTGAGGCAATATCCATGTCAATAAACGTTATTTCATTTTTTATTGGCTCGTATAATATATATTCGCCATACTGCGTAATCATAGCAAGAACTGTCTCTCCATTGCTTAATGTTATCCATTCCATATCTTTAACTCGTACTGTGTCTGGTAATAAAGGAATACCTTCAATCTCTTTTGTTTCATTTTTACTAAAATCGTACTGATACAATTTCTTTTCAAACTTAAAGTAAATTAAATTGTTATTGTGTGGAGAAGGGTCTGAAATCATATTGCTATAACTAAATTGATTAATCACTTCATGCGTCTCTCTATCAAGAACTAGCATAGTTACTGAACCAGCGGAAACAAACAGCTTATCATTTACGATAAAAATATTTTCGATCATGCCATCTGTACCTGTTTGGCCTTCAATTATTATTTCTTCTTTTTCTCCTGTAGATCTATCAATCTTGATCAAATGCTTTTTAGTACCTACTCCGACGTAAATAGAGTCATCACTTACTCCAATTCCTCTCGCATATTGCTGACCTTCCTTTGCAGTACCAAAGTTACGGAAAGCACCGCTTTCTATGTCATATTCGAATACAGCTGCATGAGGATAAGTGGACCCATAAATCTTCCCATCAGCGGTACCTTCTAAATCCCATACCCAGTTATCAGATGGATTGACCCCTAATTCTTCTACTTTCTTCTCCTCTGGTAAATATCGATAAAGCTTACCATCACCTGTTCCTGCAAAATACACATTTTGATCGGAACCAATTGTGATTGCCCATAAAGCCTCTGTTCCTTCTATTACTTTAGAAAATTTAAGCTCTCCTGTTTCAGCATTTAAAACAGAAAATGTTCCCGGAAGGCCATTAGAATGATAATATACTTCATTTTCTCCAAGGCTATTTTTTTGAATAACTGCTGCTTGTCCTAACTGCACGTTAACCATTTCACCTAAATCGACTGGAGAAGCATATTCTCTTTCTAATGGAATGTCTTCTACTGCTTGCTCCCAAGTAACGTCATCAAAGTAAGCCTCTGTTAAGCTAATTACGCCAGAGTAGAAGGCTAGCCTTGCATATGCTGCATTCGCAGGAACCTCAGTAAAGACTTTTAGTTCTGTCCAATTGTCTTTAGGTAAGTTTCCAAATAACTCTGTTTTGACATTGTTAGTGAGCTTTCTATTGTCTTTGTCGTAATAGTGCACCTCATACACAATATTATGAGTTTGCTTTACCACATTTGTCATGACCTTTGCAGTATAGGATTTACCAGGAGTGACCGATACTCTGTCACTAAATATCCTACTACCTGCTTTGTCCGATTCGTCTTTAAAGTGTAGGCTATGACTCCCCTCGTGAGAAATAGTGTTGGTAATAACTGCTGGAGTACTACTGTTATTTTCCATCGACCATCCTGGTATAGTAGAAGGGTCATTATTTACCTCTTCAAATCCAGGATTTCGTATCTCACTTGAAGCTTCCTCCGCATGAGATATGGATAATGGCGTAAAGTTTCCTAACGCCACGCTTGTACAAAGAACCGTAATCATTACAATTTTAAAGAATTCTCTCATTTATTTTTCCTCCTATTTATATAGTTATTAGTACTAGTCTTAAGAATAGTTTTTGCTATGATTAGTGAGGGTTGTCGACTTTGAATGAGTCTAAAATCGAGTACTTCTTTCTTCTGTAAACGCTATTTCAATTTGTACCTGCTAAATCCTTTAAATAAATCCCATATCCTTTCCAAATATCAAAATCTAGTTTTTTATAAAAGTCTACTAATATCGTCCAATCGATAATAATAGTTTCGACTTTTCTTTCCTGTAATAGAACCATTGCAGCCTGTACAATTCCTAATCCATATCCTTGCTTTTGTTCGCTCGAATCTACTCCAAGGGGTCCAATCCCTCCAACCTTAGTTGTAAAGGAAGGACTCCAATAAACATTCTGCGCAATCGTTGGGGATGCATCATCATTGATTCGACAAAATCCAATGATACGTCCATTCTTTTTGAGTACTACAAACTCTCTTCCATTTCCATTCGATTCAAAATATTTGATCGCCTCGTATTCCCATCTGCCAGGAAAAGAATTGTTTAAAAAGGTAAGAAACTCTTCCTTTTCATCCGGTTGTAAGGCTGAATAAGACACTGTCTTGTCTTCGGGCATGGAATAGTTCTTACTTAGATGATTAATCATGTCATATGTGTCGATTCTTTTCACATAGCCCTTCTTTTCAACCCACTGTTGTGTCTCCCCAAATTGTAGAGGTACTCCAGAGAAATAATGAAAAGGATCTCCGCCTAACTGAACCTCCTCTATACCATGATCTTTTAAAGTTTCTTCGGCCTTATTAAGTAACTTTGTCCCTAACCCTTTATTCCGGTAATTTGTGTCAACCAAGATTACCTGAACCCACCCCCTTTTAGAATCCATTTTTATATCTACGTTCTCCTGCCATTTTTTAGCTACAATAAACCCTATTATGTTATTTTGGTCGTCTACCGCCATGGCACAACCATCTTCTAGGACATTCTTGTCTTCCAAACTATTTTGGTTAAAAAGTTCTTGACGCATTGGATATTCTTCTCCCAATTCTTTGTTCCAGAGCTCAACCACTTCCGCTAGTCTACTAACATCCCAAGGTATGGTTTTCATTTCACGTCATCCTTTCTACTATTGTCCGAATGTCTCTTGCATACGTTTAATAGGGTCATCCTTCATGTCGCTACTCCATTCAACTACCTGGCTTACTTTCATCAGTTCTTGTTTTAGTTCCTGATAATCTATTTCTTGGACAGATGTATTATGCTTAATAGCTAAATTGGCTGCAACACTTGCAGATTGTCCAAGAATCATGAATACTGGCTCCATTCGTATAGATCCAAAAGCAATGTGAGAACTGGATAAACAAACTGGAACAAGCAAATTAGTACACTCCTCTACTTTTGGACGTATGGAGCGGTAGGATATCTCAAATGGAGAAATCGGGACCTGCACATCTCCCTCATTTACACATCTTCCATCAATCACCACACGTCGGCAGTTATGAGAATCCATATGGAAGGAAGCCAATCCAATTGGGTCTTCAACAAAGGATTGTCCAAGACAGTTATGGTCTGTCATGACGTAATCTGATATCATTCTTCTTGCTTCTCGGATGTATAATTGATGCGGCCAATGTCCCGTTTCCATAAATTCGTCCTTTGGTAGCCCCCAAGATGCTACTTCCTCACGGATTGACTGTGGGACTCGTTCATCATTAGATAAAAAATAGAGCATCCCAAGATCATAATTTACGTGGTCCTGAAAAATCTCCTCTCGTCTTTCGTAGCTACCCTCTGGCCATTCATAATTCTTACCAATATTATCAGTGGAGATTGCACCGTGGTTATTTAAATCCGATTTGTCATTTGGGAGTGGAGTATGTAGCTTCATAGCATCCCACACGCCCGACTTAATATAGCGTAATAAAAGCTCATAACGCTGAGGTTCATAGTTAGGGGGTTTTGGAAAAGAAATTCGATTTTTAGGGTTATTTGTTAAACAAATTCGAAAGTTATAGGCTTGAATCCGATGATCCCCCTGTCCCTGGTATCCTAGAGACTCTTTACTATCTACACTTATACCTGGTAATAGTCCACTGTCCTCCTGACCCTCTATCTTATACGGGTCAATCCACTTCTCAAATTTATGATGTGGTGCACCAAATTGAACGCCATTATAGATTTCCTTATAAGTGGCATTCGACTCTCTACCTACAAAATAGGAAACGTCCGCTAGCGCAAGTAAGTCTCCCTCATAGCTACAATCCATAAAGATTTTACCTTTAAATCTATTACCACTCTCCATAATGATTTCATTTATTTTCCCATCCTCTTTAAGGACTTTTTGTAAATGCTCATTAAGAAATACAGGAATATCGTACTTATCCATCCATGAGGCAAATATAGATTGTGCAGCCTTAGGTTCGAATCTCCATTGTTTTTCCTTATGGTAGTATTTAGCTACCTCTTCGTAAAACTCCTTAGCAAGTCCACCAATTGCCTTTTCAGCACCAAGATCTGTTGCTCCTAACCCACTGGCAGTCATTCCCCCGATATTTCGGCTAAATTCTACTACTGCAACAGTCAATCCGTTTCGACGAGCCTGAACAGCTGCCGTCAAGCCAGCGGGAGTTGCACCGTAGATGATTAGGTCTTTCTCCACAATTTTAGATTCTTTATTTTTTGGTGTAGGCTTGTAATAGTAAAGTTTTTTAAAATTCATTCGCTTCCCTCCTTCTCTTATTTCTCGTTCCATTCTTTTAGAGTTCTTGCAGCTACTGTTTTTAAAAAATAGAAGTATATGTTGGCTAATTCTGTTGGTGTATAAGATTGAGGAACATCTTTCGATTGAGTAGAGAGCAGCCTTTCTGTCTCTTCAAAATCCGTCTGACCAAGATGCTTACCGATCTCGTTTAGAAAGCATACAACCCCCTGCCGTTCTGCCGTATCTGTAATCTTTTCTGGATCGACGACTCTAGCTGGAAATAGTGGTACATTCCATTTAGTATGAGGAGAGATTATTTCTTCTAAAAAGAGAAATGCTTCTTTAATCTGTGTCGAATCAGAAGCATAGATCTGAAAATATTGTTCTAGAGACTCACTTAAACTCTGTCCCCAAACAAGCTTCGTATATATATAATTATTAAAATGTTGGGCCCACATCCATGGGTAACTTTTGTCTAATTCCGTAGAGTGGTCTTTCACATGTGGCGGGACAATGAGATTTAAAATTCCCGCTACGTTTTGACGTCGATAATCCCTTACGTCTTCATCAATTCTTTTTGCCAGAGGTGGGAATAGCTCACTTAGCATGAAATGGTCGCTATAATATTCTAAAACGGTTAGATTTCTACCATTCTGTGTGGCTCCCGCGTTCCAATCCTTTAATGAATGATTAGCTCTTTGCTGATTAATCTCCTGTGATTCTATACTTTCTGCGTAATTTCTTCCCCAGTATGCAAATAGAATATCAACTTCTGACGAGATATTCGTGTTATTGTCGCGTTCTAGCATGCTCCACGAAAGTCCAGCGTTGTAGACTATATGCTCTACCTCTACCTGCAGCCCACTTCTCTTTAAGTATTTATTTAAATTTTCAGTAAATAAAATGTAACTCGACATAAAGTCACTGGCGTTTTTCTCTCCAATACCAACATCCTCTGGCCATAAGGATATTCTAGAAATCACCTCATTCTCTTTACAAATGGCTACAATTTTTTGGATGACCTTCTCCTGTATTATCTTATCTCTTGTAAAGAATTGAATATTTTCTTGCTTAGCACTCTGAATACCTATCTCGTTTAATAAAAATTGAAGTGAATGGCCGCCTAATGTTACCTTTACTCCTCTTTTTTTTAAGGTCGGAGCTACATACCTTTTTACTTTTTCCCATAAAAAGAAAGTAAAAAAATATTCATTATGGCCATTCTTTACTCCCCAATCTATTAACGAGTTAATAAATGTTGAGTTATCAATGGTTTCAATAATATTTCCTCTTCTTTGAAAAGTAGGATTAAAGGTAGAAAGCTCTTCTTGCTCTTGAAGCGGCGCTTGAAATATTTCTTCTTGGTCCAACTGAGTCCATCTGTAGCCTAAAACCATTTCACAATACTTATAAACTCCATATAAAACAGAGCGTGGCTCCTCCCCAATAATCCAGATATTGGTACCTTGTTTTACTATGGCAAAGCCATCTAGGTTTAATTCCACAGATAGCTTGGAATCAATCGATAATGATTCGTATCGTTCTCTCGTAATTAATAAAATTTGATGATCATCGCTATCTTTAAAGCATTCAACAAGTTGCAAGGAGCCTTCGATACCGGCTTTTTCTAACAGCCTTTTTAACTCTTCTCCTGCAAATAGAATTGGCTCTTGTTTGCTAAAGTAAGTAATCAAATTCATAATATCACTGCCTTTTAGATTAATATCTTGATTTCTAGCTACAGTAAAAGGCCCATGTTCTTCTAGACACGTGCCTGTAGAATTCTATAATTTAATTGGTTGCTTTAATTTACTAGACTCATATGCAGCCAAGGCAACTTCAAGCGACTTTAAACCATCATAGCCAGTAACCGATGGCTCTCTTCCTTCTTTTACACATTGAACAAAATCTTGTACTAACCCAAAATCCATATCATTTCCATAGAAAACGTGTTCAAGAGATTTTTCTCCACTAACAAACATACGGAAATGCTCCTTGAAGGCATCTACCTTAACTATTTGCTTGGTACCAATGACTTCAATCGTTGCATCACCCCAAGTGGGATATTGAGCAAATCTTGACCAGCTAGGATCATGAGAAGCAATTACACCGTTTGCAAATTCTAACGTAAGCAGACCCGCATCATCTATTGCAATATCATGATAATAGGAGTCAACTATAGCAGACACTTCTGAAACTTCCTGTCCTATATACCAACGCATTATATCTACCATATGTACCGTATGATCAAGCACTGCTCCTCCTCCAGCCGCTTCTTCTTCTATAAACCAACCACCAGGGTTTTGTCCTCTATTAGTGGTACGAAAAGCAATAATCTCTCCTAGCTCTCCTTTATCAATTAACTCTTTTAAATGGCGAATTGGAGTACTAAATCTTACGGGGTAAGCTATTTGCAAAATGACCGACTGCTCTTTACATACTTCAATCATTTCCTTTGCATCCTCTATATTAGTAGCAATTGGCTTTTCACATAAAATATGCTTTTTAGCTTTAGCTGCATTGATTACCATCTCTTTATGTCGATTATTTTCGCTACAAACGATCACTGCATCCATGTCTAAGGAGAGAAATTCCTCTTGATTGTTAAAATAGGGCGCACCAAACAAAGCAGCTGCCTGTTGCCCTCTCTCTGCCGACTCATCAAAGATACCAACAATCTGCACGTCTTTCATTTTTGTTAGAGCGTTCGCGTAACTGTTTGCATGCATATGAGCAAAACTCATCATACCTATTTTCATATAAGTGTACCTCCAGCTATGAAATCCCGATAGAATTTCACTTTTTCAATCAGTACAGCATCTACCTTTTTTGCAGAGCGCAATACATCATCTGCATTGTATTGTAATGGAAGAAGCTGACCGTTCAACTCCTCACTATCAAATTCAACAATACGCTTCATTCCACTCCATTCCACTTCAACTCGTTCCACATTTGCAATCGTAAATTCGACATGGGCCATGGCTCCACTTTCAAAACGGATCATGAGAATCATATGACTTATACCAGAATCTCGCTTAGACCTTTTTATTTGTCTCACTTTAGGTTCACCAAATAATAAGGAAAGTACATAGAGGTCTCCTGCCATAATATCTAGGTTATACTCTCTTACCATTCTTCGAAAACGAAATACGCCATTTGCCTTGCTGCCATTCTCTATTACTTCTTTTATTTTTTTGTAGAAAGGATAACACTCCAATTCAAAATATACCTTGGCGTCACTATCCTCATTTACATAACTAAGTAAGTCTGCTGGAATGAAAATATTATATCCACTTTTCTCTAGAGCTCTTAAGTTTTTCTCTGTAGCGTCCATAACAAAAGAAACTTGTTCACCGTTAATCTCCACTAGCTTTTCAACAGACTGAAGCCTACTTGCCTGTCCTAGCTCTACTTCAGTAAAATCACCTAAAATAATTCTCATGATTAATCACTCCTCAATTCAACAGCTTTCTAAGTCGACGCACCGCCTCTTCGTTAGCTAGCTTCGCATCCTCAAAGCCTTCATACTCAATAGAAAGCCACCCCTGGTAATCCTGTTTTTTAAGTCCTTCTACGATATAAGTTAAATCTACTTTCCCGTCACCTGGGATAACCCCGATTAGCTCTTTTCCTTCCGTTGAACGAAAGCCTTTTACGGTTTCATGAACTTCCTTCTCTCTGAAATCCTTAAAGTGCACATGAGCTATTTCAGTCTTAAGCCGGTCAAATGCCTTCGTAGGCTCTTCGTGGACTAATAAAAAATTCCCCGTATCAAAGGTAGATTTCACATACGGACTGTTGACTGCTTTAATAATTTCCTGAATCTGCTGACTTTTTCCCGCTAAAAGACCATGATTTTCAATAGCCAACACTATCTTTTCCTGTTCAGCTACCTTTGCACTTTCCTTCAAGCCCTCGATGATCCAATCAAAACAATCTTCATAGATAAGGCCCTCTCTAATATCTCCACAAAAAACACGAACTGTATTAGCATCCAAAGCCTTGGCGACACGAATGCCTTCTACTACTTTCTCAACTTCCGCTTTTCGTTCAATCTTGTTTTGATGAACAAAGTTATTTGTAATATCATAAGCTGATACTTCTAGATTGGTTTTGTGCAGTTTCTCGACAACTTTCTGTATCTCTTCATCCTTGTTAACAGGATTTTGCCAGTAAATATCTAAAAGCTCTACGCCATCCAAAGATATATTTTTTGCATAATCAATAAAATCTGAAACTGACCAATTCTCTCCTCGAAGAGTGGAAGCTAAGCTATACATACTTATACTAACTTTCATTTGTTCCCCTCCTATATCTATCCCTTCAGCTCCAATATTTTCTGACAAAAGCTAACTTCTTTTCTTCATGAAAAGGGTTAACCTCATGTGCATATTGAGGGTAGACTTCTATTTCCTTACTTGTTGTTCGTAAATAGTTATAGGCTGCAAAGACAGTGGATGGTGGTGTTACAGAATCCTCTAATCCAATAGACATTAGGGTCGGGCAATTAATAGATTCACAGAAATGTACACAATCAATATAGCCAAGTGTATTCATCAATGTTTCATAGGTGTCATATTGTGGGTCTGTATACTTGAAATAGTTGATAAACTCCATATACGGTCCTGCCAAAGACACCTCTAAGGCTCTTTCAAAATTTGCGAGGAATGGATAATCAGAGACTACTAGTTCTATTCTTTGATCCAATCCTGCAATTGCTAAGGCTAAGCCCCCTCCTTGAGAGCTTCCTACAACTCCTAGTTTTGTTGGGTTAAAAAGAGCCTCCGGTGAATTAATCCATTCAAGCTGTATTAGTAAATCCTTAAGCACATTCGTATAATAATATTTATCTGGATCATGGATACCATTTAGCATCCAACCAAGACTTCTACTTCCATTATTGTATTTAGCGTAGTCCGGTGAGCTTCCTTGCGCTCGAACATCAAAGGCATACACAGCTATCCCCATAGAAATCCACTTTAAATAGTCTAAGGGCAGTCCACGGCTACCTGTATATCCATGGATATTTAATATAACAGGACATCGTTCAACACCTTTAGGCTTAATAGCCCATCCCTTTAATGGTGTCCCATCCCAGCTTTCGAACACTAAATCTGCTACCTCCATAGTAGGAATCACGTAATCCTTCCAAACAACTGTGACACTTGGTTGGATATTGCTTATTTTCTTCTTTTGTTCTTCCCAAAACACCTGAAAGTCTACCGGCTTACGAGTAAGCATTGGCTGGTATGCCTTTAAATGGTTTAAAGAATAGTCTCCAATTTGTCTACCCAAATCGATTTAGCTCCTCCTTTCTAAGCAAACTTTGTCCTTACAAATAAACTTCTTTACCTGTTTGAGCAGATTCATAGATAGCATTCAACATTTTCATTACTTCGACCCCATCTTCAACAGGTGCAACAGGCGATTTCCCATCTAAGCAGCATTCTACAAAATGGTTTATCTCATTAGTAAAAGAGCCTGCAAAGTCAAAGCTTTTGTTGTCAACCTGCGGAAGAATATTTAAAATAGTATCATTCTGCTCCGTCACAATAATTAGCTCTGGTTCTATTTCAGCTCCTCCTTTGTCTCCAAACAATTTAACGCTTACTTGATCCTCTTTTGCCTGAAGCGTAAAGCTTACATCTACCGCCAAAGATGCTCCGTTTTCAAAACGAATTAATCCATTTGCTAAATCTTCCACGTTGTTTAAAGAAGAGTCGTAGTCAGCAGCCTTGTAAAAGGAAAGGTTTTTGACATTACTTCGATTACCGAGTTTGGAATACGTGTTGCCACTGACAGAAACTGGTCTAGGCCTCCCCATCAAATACCAGCAAAGATCTATCATGTGAACTCCTAAATCCATAAGGGCTCCTCCTCCAGATTTAGATTTATCACTAAACCAGCCACCTGGATTTCCTAGTCTTCTTAAACAAGATGCTTTTGCGTAATAGATTTCCCCCAAATATTCCTGATCGATAAATTGCTTTAAGATATTAGAGTTGTTACCATGTCTTCTAACAAATCCGACGAGTAAAACTTTGCCTGACTTTACTGCCGCAGCCTCGACTGCCAACGCCTCCTCGACCGTCATGCATAAGGGCTTTTCAACTAACACATGCTTCCCTGCTTCCAGTGCAGCAATAGCAATTTCAGCATGCGTATTGTTCCATGTACAAATGCTTACTGCATCTACATCTTTGTTAGCTAATAAGTCTTTATAGTTGGTATACATATGAGTAACACCATATTGATGACCACATTCCGTAAGTCTTTGCTCGTTTTGATCGCATAATGCTACTAGCTCTACCCGATTATGTAAGAGATAAGGGGTAATATGAAATTGTGAAATAGATCCTCCACCAATCACGCCAACCTTCAACATTAAAATGCTCCTCTCCAGTTATAAAACTACTTCCTAACGAAAACGTATTAGCTTCGTCAGGGTTTTAGATTTCTTGTCAGTCAAATCTTTATATGCAGCTGGCGCCTGATCTATGTTCACTTCTTCCGTTATAAATGAATTAATCTTAATACGCTTTTCATTCACTAATCTTAAATATTCAGCTACATTTCTTCCCTCTGTCCACCGCACATATCCATAAGGATAATCCACTGCCTGTTTCTCATAGACAGGGTCATATCTCCCTGGCCCCCCTGCTCTAGAGATGAGGATTTGAGCTTCCTTCCCAAACATTAACTCTCGTGGAAAGTCCGGCTCAATATCTCCTACAATAACGACCTTTCCTTGGTTGCGTATCCATTCCAAGCTTTGACCAGTAAGCGTTGACCGTTTGCCTCCCGCACAAAGCAATACAGCGTCTGCTCCTCGGTTGAATGTACGCACATTAATCTCTTCTTTCATGTCCTCTAACTTCGAAAAGGAGGTAATTTCTGATTCTTCTTTTAACATAGCTCCTCTTTCAGCTTGTACATCGTATGCAAGAACATCATAGGCAGCAGCATGAGCTACCTTTGCAATCATCTGCCCTAACAATCCAAGCCCAACAATCACCACTGTTTCTCCAAATGCTAATTTCGCTTTTCGAAGTGCATGAATAGCTATTGCTCCAATTCCAGCTAGAGATGCTTCTTTTGGATCCATACCAATTGGAACCTTGGCACATAAGGTGGTTGGTACACATAAATACTCAGAATGCCCCACGTAGGGTGCACCGTAGCAAGCAACTATATCTCCTTCTTGAAAGTCAGTGATTTCGTTCCCGCATTCCTCAACAATACCAACAGCACTATACCCTAATGAAATCTCTCGGGCATTGCTCGCTGATATTAAACTCAACTCGGTCCCGGGAGATATAGCGCTATACAACGTTTTGATCATAAGATAGGAAGGTAAAATATCCATCTTAGGCCTTTCTTCTATATAAACCATTTGATCTTTAGCAATAACTGACTTCACTTCAATCGCTCCTTACATCAAAACCTATTTGGTTAGAATTCATCATTTCAAACCTGACATTTGAATTCCCTCTGTAAAATATCGTTGGAAGAATAGGAAAATAAGAAAAGTTGGTATAAAAGAAACTGCAGAACCTGCCATTTCTATCCCAAAGTTTCCTTCCTTTCCTAACATCGAAGCCAAGCCAAGTGTTACTGGGAACATTTTTTCCTGAGTTAAATAAATTAGTGGCTGAAATAAATCGTTCCAGTTGGAGATAAAGGCAAAAGTTCCAACTGTAGCGACTACCGGAATAGAGAGAGGTAAAATAACTTTAAAGAATATCTGTAAATCATTTGCCCCGTCTATATATGCAGCCTCTTCTAAATCATTTGGTATTCCCTGTAGAAACTGTCTTACTAGGAAAACCCCCATTATTCCCCAGAGCTCTGGAACAATAAGCGCCCAATAGGTATTGATCCATCCAAAGTCAGAGAACATAATATATTTTGGTATGATCAACAATTGTTGAGGAATCATAATAACCCCCATAAACACCCAAAATATAACCTCTCTCCCAAAGAATTTTTTCTTTGCGAAAATATAACCTAGGATTGCACAAAAAATCATCTGACTCGCTACGGGTATCACAGTAATAACAACTGAGTTAAAAATCCATCGGAGAAATTGGCCATCTCTCATAATATAAAAGTAGTTTTTTAGAGTTGGTTCATCTGGAATCCAAAAAAGCGGGTCTAATTGTGCGTATTCTACATTTTTAAAAGACCCTAAAATCATAATGATAAAGGGCATTAGAAAACAAAAACCCAATATAAACAAAGCAACATAGGAAATTACCTTTTTCAAACACTTTCATCCCCTTCTAGTAGAGATTAGACTCTTTCCCTAAAAACCTTCTTTGTAAGAGAGAGATCATTAGGATGATGAAGAATAGCACATAGGAAAGTACTGCAGCATAGCTTAAATTCAGGCTAGTAAAGCCTTGATTGTATAAGTAATAAACAATAGTCGTTGTTGCATAGTTTGGTCCTCCGCCTGTTAGCAAGTAAGCTGAGTCAAAAATTTGGAACGACCCGATAGTAGTAGTGATCGCTACATAAAAATGAATAGGCTTTAATAGAGGAAAAGTTACTTTCCAAAAGATTTTACTTGTCGATGCGCCATCCATTTTAGCCGCCTCATATAGCCCCTTGTCTATCGATTGGAGACCAGCGAAGTAATAAATCATAGTGCTCCCGGCAACCTTAAAGACACTTAATGCGGCTAAAACAGGTAAAGCCTGACTAGAATCAGATAAGAATAGCTGAGGCTCAATACCGATTAGCCCTATTAGATAGTTAATCATTCCTTCCTCTGTCCCTCTGAATAACCATCCCCATATGCCAGCGATAATTACAAAAGATGTGACAACAGGTAAAAAGAAAATCCCTTTAAAAAATCCAGCCATCTTAACACCCGAATTAATAATTAAGGCTAGTATTAAGCCCACTGCCATTGTCGGGACAATATAATAAACCGAAAACATCACAGTATTCCATAAGGCCTTCCACGCTATACTATCGCTTAAAAAGTATTTCCAATGCTTAAGCCCTACAAATTCTGGATCACCAATTACCTTCCAATCCATGAATGTTAAATAAAAGCTTAAAAGGAATGGGTACACTTGGAAAATAGCAAAATGTATTAAGATCGGAATAAGAAAAATATAGACGATTGCATTACGATCCCATTGTCTTTTTAATCTAGCCCTTAGCGTCATCCCATTTTTCTTGGACGCTAAAGGTTTACCTATTGTATTTACCAGTGTAAACACCCTTTCATATGTAGATTAATCATATAGAGAGCTTGATCTGTCAAAGACCAAACTCCCTATTAGATTTACTTTACTTTTCCTTTAATTGCTTCAGCAGCTGCATCAGCAGCCTCTTTTGGAGTTTTCTTGCCTTCCATCATTGTTTGAAGCTCCGCTTGAATCAAAGGCATAATGTTGCGTCCCTCTGGATGTATAACTCCTGGTAAAGCAAACTCAGTATAAGTCGCTAGCTGTGCTAAATATTTTTGCTCTTCAAAGATATCCTTTGCAGATTCACGCGTTGGGATATACTGAGTAACCTGATTAAATTTACGTTGGTTTTCAGCATTCGTCATAACTTTTACAAATTCAGCTGCTGCATCTGGATTCTCAGAGTTAATAGGCACTACGAACATACCAGTAGTTCCATACGTAACTTGTTCTTTATTTTTTAATGGGGGTGCAATAACAAATTCAAATGTGTCTTTACTTAACATACGGCTAATAGATGCTCCAGATCCTTGGACAGAAAGCAGTTTACCACCGTCCCATAAAGCATCATGCTCTAATGCGGTAATAGAATCCTTTGGAATCCACTCGTTTTTATACATTTTGTTGATAAACTCGAACGCTTCTACACCAGCATCGCTGTTAATCTTTACTTCATTGTCTGCTGTAAGTACTTCTCCACCAGCCTGCCAAAGATATGGATATAATGTACCGTTCATAGAACCTCCACCTTGGAAGCTAGATGCGTAATACCCTTTTGCTTTAGCTTTTTCTGCCCATTTCTCAAACTCTTCCCATGTTGCTGGCAGTTTGGATGGATCTTCACCGATTTCCTTGATGATGTCTACATTGTAAAGGAAGGTATATGCTTCTTGTAGAATAGGTAAACCGTATACTTTATCCTTCCATGTAGTGGAAACTAGAGCACTTTCAACAAAGTCCTCCATATCGTTGTCCTTTAAATATGGGCTAAGATCCGTTAGCATCCCTGCTTCGGCATATTGTGGCATTTGGTCAGGGATAGCATAAAATACATCCGGACCATTGTTAGCAGCTAAAGCAGTAAGAACCTTTTGGTCACGATTTGCCCAAGGAATTTGTTCAAAGTTGACCTTTACTCCTGTAGCCTCTTCATAAGAAGCAATAATTTCATCCCACATTTTACCTTCTACTTCCTGGTCCCCTGTATACGGATGTGCCCAAACAGTTATTTCTCCTGAAAAACCATCCTTTCCAGCTTCTCCAGACGTTTCTATTTTTTCCCCTGCCTCATCATCACTACAAGCTACCATTAAGGCGCTAAATACTAACAATATTAAAAATAACCACAGCTTTTTCATATATTTACCCCTTCCCCTTTTTAAAATATTTTGTTTGGATTATAACTGTTACTTAATTACTAAATCCCTCCTCCTAATAAACTGCTCTGGCTCGTTCTTTCTCCGTAACGTCTCCAACATTCACAGATATAAATTGTAAAAACTTCGAGTACATTTTAAGAAAGCGCTATCAAGTTCAAATTATAAAACTATTTACTTTCTTAATAGCCTAAAATATACTGAAATTACAAAATAATAAGTTAACTTTTACTTATCTTATATGATTAACAATAAAGAGACAATGTCTATAAATAGTCTTTAATTAATAGACTTCTGTTTGAGAGGAGAAAATGAAGCTGAACTGGGATAATTTTAATAAAGTTGCATATTGGATGTTGTCACTAATTTACTTGAATTTATTGTGGATTATGTTCACTGTTTTAGGCTTAGGGATTTTAGGTCTATTCCCTTCAACTGTCGCATTATTTGGGGTTGTAAGATTGATGGTCATGAAGGAGGGCAAAGAACCATTTAAAGTCTTTCAATCTTTTTGGAGAATCTTTAAAAAAGACTTCTGGAAGGCAAATAGTTTTGGCTTATTTTTTGCTTTCATTTGTTATTTTTTAATTTTTGACTTTCAATTTGTTCAATTAAGTAATGGCCAATTTAATTTTTTATTACCTGCTCTATTTTTCATCCTAATCTCTAGTATTCTTACACTACTATTTTTCTTTCCTGTTTATGTTCATTTTGAACTAAATTACTTTCAATACATAAAACAGTCGTTTCTTATCGCTATTACGTCTCCCTTAGAGCTTTTTGGCATCTTAGCAAGTACATTAGCTATGTATTTTTTTCTAACATTTTTACCTGGAGCCATACCACTTTTCTCAGGAAGCCTTCTAGCCTACGCAATAACCGTGTTAAGTTTTAGAGCCTTTAGAAGAATTGAGCAAAAACAAAAAGTACAACAAGAAAAACCATTAGTTAGTAAAGACATGTTGGTTGAGGACCTGAAATCTTAAAAAAGAGAGCGGGATCTATTCTTTAGATCACGCTCTCTTTTCTTGTTACTTTAGCTTTCCTTCAATAGCTTTGGCTGCTGCATCTGCCGCTTCTTTAGGAGTTTTCTTACCTTCTAGCATGGTTTGAAGTTCTGCTTGTATTAACGGCATAATATTACGCCCTTCCGGATGAATGACTCCTGACTGTGTAAACTCCGTGTAAGAAGCTAATTGGGCGAGATATTTTTGATCGTCATAAATATCTTTTGCTGACTCTCTAGTAGGAATGAATTGAGTTTCTCTATTAAATTTCCTTTGGTTTTCAGCATTTGTAATTACTTTAATAAACTCTGCAGCTGCATCCTTATTATCTGAATTTACCGGAACAACAAACATGCCAGTGGTACCATAGGTAGCTTGTTTTTTATTCTTTAATGGCGGAGCAATGACAAACTCAAAAGTCTCTTTTTCTAGCATTCTACTTACTGATTTTCCTGCTCCTTGAATAGATAACAGTTTTCCGCTATCCCATAAGGCATCATGGTCTAAGGCAGTAATCGAATCCTGCGGAATCCAACCATTACCATATAATTTGTTAATAAATTCAAATGCCTCTACGCCACTTTCATTATTAATCATTACTTTATTGTCTTCCGTTAGTATTTCACCACCAGCCTGCCATAAATAAGGATACAGAGTACCATTCATTGAGCCTCCGCCTTGGAAGCTAGAAGCATAATAACCTTTTTCTTTAGCTTTAGCTGCCCATTCTTCAAACTCTTCCCACGTAGTTGGAAGCTTGAAAGGATCTTCCCCAATCGCTTTCACAACTTCAACGTTGTACATAAAGGTTTCGACTGATTGTAAAATCGGTACACCATACATTTTCCCCTTCCACTTAGTTGGAACCAGGGAGCTTTCCACAAAATCGTCCATATCGTTGTTTTCCATATAAGGGCTAAGGTCAACTAGCATTCCCGCTTCAGCATATTGAGGCATTTGGTCAGGGATGGCATAAAATACATCTGGACCATTATTTGCTGCAAGTGCAGTCAATATTTTTTGATCGCGATTAGCCCAAGGAATTTGTTGGAAGTTAACCTTCACACCAGAGGCATCTTCATAAGAAGCGATTAACTCCTTCCACATTTCCCCTTCTTTTTCCTGATTGTCCGTGTACGGATGAGCCCATACAGTTATTTCCCCTTTACTTTGAGAATCCGTTGTTCCAGTATCATCACTACAACCAACCATCAGTAACCCACTTACCAGCAATAAAAAAAGTAACTTTTTCAATTGACCTACCCCTTCGATTTGTTTTCTAGCTGCTCTTCTCTTTTCGATTCTGCTTCTAGATCACCCCTTTCAAAATAATAAGTATTTTTTTCCAATTATGTCAAATGTAAATCATTAGTTTCTTAATAGTATATGACTGACATGAAAGAGACAATGTCGTAATATAGTCACTAATTTTCTACACAATGGCTATTTTTTATATTTTGTGTGACAAATAGCTGTCGTCATGTTGTTTAAATTTCATATATGTTGTAAGATTCCTTAGTTATATTAAAATAAAGAATCTTACAACATAAGGCTCGGTGAATGATAGATGAATACAAAAGCTTTTTTTCTCGCAATTATGACTGTAGCTATCTGGGGATCTTCTTTTGCAGCTATTAGTGCAAGTTTAAATGGAGGCTTTCCTCCGGGTCACTTATCTTTATATAGATTTTTGATAGCCTCACTTATTTTTGCTGTTGTTGCATTCTGGCCAGGAAGTAAATTTAAACTTCCTGAGAAAAGCGACCTATGGAAAATATTAATATTAGGGTGGATTGGTATTAGCCTCTACCATGTTTGCGTGACATTTGGACAAATGACCATTTCTGCAGGGACTGCAGGTATGCTTATCGGTTCTGCACCAATTGTTACCACTGTGATGGCTGTCGTTATATTAAATGAACGATTAGGAAAAGTAGGATGGGTAGGATTAGGGTTTGGATTTGTTGGAATAATACTTATCGCTTTAGGGACTGGAGACTCATCCTTTGATATCTCTCCGGGAGTATTCCTAGTTCTAATTGCAGCTTTTGCCACTTCTATTTTTTTCGTATATCAAAAGCCTTTATTTAAGAAATATAGCGCTATTGAGCTTACTGCTTACTTTACTTGGGCTGGTACTGTACCATTTCTCTTTTTTTCACCTGGACTATTCGATACTCTTCAAAACGCAACTGTAGAAGCAAATCTATCTGCGATTTACATTGGTATATTTCCTACAGCATTAGCCTACCTCACTTGGGCAATAGCGTTATCTAAGAGCGATGCCAGCTCTATTTCCAATACATTATACGCAGAGCCAGTTGTTGCTATAATTATTACTTGGATTTGGCTTCATGAGCTTCCTTCTCCACTTTCTATTGTTGGTGGGACCATTGCAATAAGCAGCTTGTTACTCGTTAACTTGTATGGAAAGAAACAGCGGCTGACTTTAAAGCAAGAAAATACAGCCAAAAATCACATATGAAAAAAAGGTACCCATGAAGACTATGCTTCATTTGGGTACCTTTTTACTTTTATCTATACGATGGTATTCAGACAGTTGGGTTACACGGACATTCTTCGTATTCAATTCATGGTAGATGCCTCTACTATCCCAAAAGGAAATAAACCGATCCCTTTCATTTCGAATCAGACTTTCCGCTTCCTCCAATGATTCTAAGTGAATAAACCTTCTTATATAGTGGTTTTCATCAAAGAAGTAAGTAATTTTAAATTCTTTCATCTTTAGTCTCCTATTGTTACTTGCTTTTTACATTGGCCATTATAACCTTACTATGTGGAAGACTTGGTATACTTACCATGCTATAGCTTAAATCCTGGTTTGGAAGGTCGTATTCTAGCTTATTTGCAAGATATTGAAGGCTCACCTTCATTACTTCAATAGTTACCCACTCTCCTGCACAGCGATGGCCCATATTGAAATCTCCACCGCCTTGAGGTATAAAGCTAAATGGGCTCTCGTCCCACTGTGCAAAACGATCGGGATTGAAAATTTCTGGGTTGTCCCATAGATGAGGATCATGGTTGGTTCCATACAAGTCTAATAAGGTTAAGGTTCCTTCTTCAAATTGAAACTCGTTCCAGATAAAGTCTTTTTTCACTCTAGCGATTGTCGCAGGAAAAAAAGGATAAAATCTTCTGACCTCCTGTACAAACATTTGAAGGAATTCTTCCTCTATTAAAAGTCTCGGTTTATTTTCAGGATATTGATGAACGGCCAAGCCGGTGAAGGTAATATAAACGGAGATTGCTACAATTGGTCTAATAATATTCAACACTTCTACAGCAACTATTTCTTTATCTAATAGCTTGCCTTCTATGTCCTTATGAAAGGAAAAACTGTTGAGAGCAGTTCCCTCTGGTGGCTGTAGCTCGCTATTTCTTACTTGTTCCACCAGCTCTCCAATCCAATCCTCTAATTCTTTTCTAGCATGCCTTCCCATCCAATGTTCAGGTCCTAGCGCAGAAGCAGACTCAAATAATTTAGTCAGCTGCTCTGTACGTTTTTTTACTTCGCCCTCATTTAAAGGCACCCCTGCCCATTCACATGCCAGCTTGCATAATAATTCTCTCGATTCATCATATAGAACAACTTGGTCTTTCTGTTCCCATTCTCTACTTTTGATATCCCAATATTTTTGAGTAAGACGGTTTAAACGCTCTAGATGATTTGGCGTCATGATAGACATGAACATCCCTTTTCTATTTCTATGCTCTTCCTCGTCCAATCCTTGAACTCCGCCTACTCCAAATAGTGTCTTTTGAAGTCTTTTTGGAGCGGCTCCCATTCTTATGAACTTATCGTTATCATAGAAAAGCTTAGCCGCCTCTTCGCCACCCATACAGATCGCCTTCTGCCCCAACAATCTTGTTTCAAAGATATTAGATGCAAAGCTTTTACGTCTATTCGCTAAAAACATATACCCCTCACGTAACAACGTGAGACTATGATCTAGACCCTCTTCCTTTGGCATCTGCCTTGAATTAGTCATTTAACCATCTCCTTATTTACTTATATTGTTTGTTTACTTTTCCCTTTTTAATCTGGTTAAAACAAGAAAAGCGTAATCGCCTGTCTCTGCCCCGACAGGCAAATGGAGAAAAGCGAGGAGGCAGCTCCTCAGCCACCGGAGCTTTTATCCATTTGACCCGAGGGGCAAGGCGTCCCACAGGTTCAGAACTTTATAATTTCCTAAACAACTAGAAAAGCTCTTTGCACTATCTTTTATCTTTAAATAAAGCATATGATAGAATGTATTTACTACAAGAAGGAAGGAAGTAGCTAACATGAAGTCACCTTTTACATATAAATATATAGCACCGACCACTAATGGAAATGACCAGCCATCTCTTTTCTTATTTCATGGCATGGGCAGTAACGAAGAGGATTTGCTCCAGCTTGTAAAAGAATTAGAGGGTAGCCACCATATATTTAGTTTGCGTGGACCAATTGTATTTAATCCTGGATATGCATTTTTTACGATTGAGGAAGAGGGACGACCAGAAAGACAGGTTTTTGATAAGGTATTAACTTACCTACACCAGTTTATTGCAGAGGCTGTACAGGAATATAGCTTAGATCAAAGTAAAATAAGTTTAGTCGGCTTTAGTCAGGGCGCTGTATTGGCACAGACAATAGCTCTTACTATGGGCGATGTAATAAAAGGAGTAGCTGCCCTAAGCGGTTATTTACCTGATTTTGTGAAAGAGGAATATAGAAAGCACCCTGTCGATCATTTGACTATGTTCATTTCGCACGGGGAATATGATTACGTAATTCCATCTCACTGGGGATTAGAAAGTAAAAATTATTTTGAGGAACTAGGAGCTAATGTTACATATAAAACATACGAGGACGGTCACGGAGTTGTTCCGGAAAATCAGCTTGATTTAGTTAATTTTATAAAACAACTGTAGAATAATTATCAAGTTCAATTGAAGGAAGAGAATGAAATTTCTTATTTAAAATGTTTGAGGAGATACTATATCTTCCTCAAACATTTTTTTGATAATATATATTTTTAACTTCCATAAATAATAGTTACATGAGGATGCTTTTTCAAACAGCTTGCCGGAAAATCCTCGGAGATGCCTTGTTCCTTAATGCGATTCAAAGTCTCTATTTTATTTTCACCAAAGGCTAATAACACAATCTGCTTAGCCATCATAATTGTTTCAATACCCATTGTAATTGCTAGCTCTGGGACTGATTTTCCTTCTGGAAAGTATTTAGCATTATCCTGTTTTGTTTTATCTGCAAGCTCGACAACATGTGTTCTTGACTGAAAAGACGTACCTGGCTCATTAAACCCAATGTGTCCATTAACACCAATCCCCAATAATTGAAGATCAATTCCGCCTTTTTGTTCAATCTGCTGCTCATAACGGGCACATTCCTTCTCTAAATTCGTTGCTAAGCCATCTGGAAGATAAACATTTTCTCTTGGAATGTTTACATGGTTAAATAGATGCTCCTGCATATATTTATGGTAACTTGTAGCCTCCTCCGGCCCGATTCCTACATATTCATCCAAGTTAAACGTACTTGCTTCTTCAAAAGAAATATCACCATTTATGTAACATTGCACTAATTCTTTATAAAAACCTATCGGAGTTCCTCCTGTTGCTAATCCTAATACACTAGATGGCTTTTCTATTAATTGCTTTTCAAAAATAGTAGCTGCCATTTTACTCATTTCTTCGTAAGTTTTAACTTCCAACCATGTTATATTACCTTTGCTCATTAGAATAACTCAGCCTTCCTTTACAAAAAGTATATTGTACTTCAAAGGAGTTATTTAGCAATACAATGTCGGCATCCTTCCCAACTGCTAAACTCCCTTTTCGATCATCTACCCCTAATCTTTTCGCTGCATTTGTTGAGGTTATTTTCACTAACTCATGAAGTGGTAAATTAGTTAGGTCTTGAATTTTTCGTAAACCTTCATTCATTTTTAGTACACTTCCAGCTAGCGTACCAGATTTTAATGTAGCAGTTCGACCAACCACGTTGACCTGCTGATCCCCAAGTGAATAGTTTCCATCCGGAAGTCCTTTCGCTCGCATAGAATCAGTAATGAGAATGACTCTATCCGGTCCAATCACCTTAAAAACTAATCGAAGCATATCGTCTGATAAATGGATACCATCCGCAATCACTTCACAAAAAAGCATTTCATTCATGAATCCTGCTCCAACCATCCCAATTTCTCGATGGTGAACACCTGTCATCGCATTAGTAAAATGCGTTAGATGTGTTAACCCATTCTTTACTGCATTATTAATGTCTTGATAGGACGCCTTCGAATGACCTGCGGAAGAAATAACTCCTTTCTCTTTTAAATACTGAATCATGACAAAATTTTCGTCGAGCTCAGGAGCCAATGTAACCACCTTCAAATTGCTTAGTTGTTCTCCAAACCAACTATTTAAACTAGAAACAGAAGGCTTTTGTATATGCTGAAGCGGCTGGGCCCCCGCCTGCTCTGGATGTATAAATGGCCCCTCCAAATGAAAACCAAGCATCTCTGCTCCCTGATTTTCTATACCCTCCGTCAGGAATCGAGTGTTTACTTCTATTGATTTTTTAATTCGCTCTGATGAGTGAGTAATAGTTGTTGCTAAAAAAGATGTTGTTCCTTCTTGAGGCAAATATTCGGCAATCTCTTTCGTAGCCTTGAGATCTCCATCCATAAAATCAGCCCCCGCAGCGCCATGAATATGGATATCTATAAAACCAGGCATTGCAACATATCCCTTGCCATCAATGACTTCTCCAGTAAACTCTTCCATTGTACCTTCAGATATAGATGCTATCTTTCCGTCAACAATTAAAATCTCTCCTTCGATTAATTGGCCATCCTCTAAGCACATTTGAACATTTTGAATTAGATAATCACTCATAGGCACACCTTCCTATAAAATATATTTACTTTTAAATAAATTTAATATTTCTAAATAATCATATAATATAAACGTATAAAATTATATACTTAAATTCTATGAAATAGATTAACGATTCCTATAAAGGGGTATTTCTTAAGTTGATTCTTTCAATTTCTTTAAATAATTATTTAAATAATGTAAGCACCCCATCCACTTTTATTGTATGATAATTAAAAATAAGGAGGAATATTATGCCATTCTTACACTCTCCAAAATACCATCCGTCTATAGATGAAGTAATCATCCAAACCTTAAAAAGTGAAGGCGTTAAAAATGAAGTAATTGAAGACAAGTTAGTAGAGATGACTAAAATAGAAGCTATGGATCGGTATTTTAGTTCTAAAGAAGTAGAGGTAACTACCGAATCTATCTCCCATTTTATATCCCATGCTTTTTACATAGATTTAGACAAAGCATACTTGTTAGACATAGAAACTGCTGAAAACCTGAAAGAGCCTACTCCAAAGGCAGCCATTACATGGTACCTGGAAAATCAACAGCAAGATTGGACTGGAGAGCAGATTCGCATTCTCCTAAAAAACCTATTTGGTATAAATACAAATGGACTTGCATTTTTAGAAAACAAGAAAATCTCTTTATACTCTAAGAAGCAATGGATTCTAAAACAGGACCATGATTTGTTTATTGTTTCTACTGGGGTAAAAGATATAGACGTTTACATTTTAGCAACTGATTATTTTAAACAAAAGACTGGATTAGATGGCTTACCAGAGAATTTACACGAAAAGCTAAATGAGCTGGGATTCAGTTATAATCAAGAAAAAATGTGCTACTATTTCTGCACAGAAGACGGTCAATCAGTAGAAGATTCATTTAAAGGTCAGGTCCTAAATAGCTTGATAGAAGTAGCACGGACGAAATACGATCATTTATAAAGGCTATGTTAAAGGGTAGGGTTGATTTATAATGCAAAGAAATCTTTAAATCATAGAGTAGAATTGATTTTTCGCCCCAGCCGGACGCTTTCCGCGGGGTGAGCGATAAGCCATCACCCATCGCTATCGCGCGTGGTTGTGATGTCTTATCTGTCTCACTCATCCCGCTGGAGCATTCCTGTATTATAACTTTAAAGGCACTTGAAAAAAAAAGAACCCTCTTATATGATGCTAGAGTAACAACCAATGAATACTCAAAACATATATAGGAGGGCCCCTTATGAATAATAGTACGAATCATAAAATTAATCAAGTGACTGAAAAGACGTTGGTCATCGGAATCGATATCGCCAAACGCAAACATTACGCATGTGCTGTAGACGACCGTGGACGAGTATTGCATAAGTCCTTTCCCATCAGACAGTCGGCAGAAGGATTTACGACCTTCTATGAACAGCTACTTGTATTACAAAACAAACATGAGAAATCAGAAATCCTTGTTGGGTTCGAACCAACAGGACACTACTGGATGAACCTAGCGGCCCATTTAACCGCGCATGACATCCGCTATGTGTTCGTGAATCCTAGTCACGTGAAGAAATCCAAAGAATTGGATGACAATCTACAGACAAAGAACGATGTGAAGGATGCGATGGTCATCGCCAAGCTAATCCGCGATGGGCGGTTCAGCTTCCCACGCATTTTAGAAGGTATCGAAGCGGAACTGCGCAATGGTGCATCCCATCGCGCCTCGCTTCAGAAAGAGCTTGGCATCATTACAAATCGAATCATTCGATGGACAGATCGGTTCTTCCCAGAATTCCAACATGTCTTTAAAGACATCGGGAAAACCGGCCTAGCAGTGCTGGAGAAAACACCATTACCAGAGGACCTTCGAGAAAAAGAAGTGGCGGAGCTACTCCCTTTCTACAAAGAGGT
>NZ_JABAFC010000021.1 GCF_012843435.1 Psychrobacillus sp. BL-248-WT-3
ATAAAGCCGGTGAAATTTTACTTATTGTAAAATTTCATCGGCTTTTTCATTTAAGAGGATGGTTTTGTCCCAGTCTCCTTTTGCATTTAAAAGTACTTCTGATAATACTCTTTTCTTAACCTTCCGCTTAGCTGAGCATAGATCTTAGTGGTTTCACTCTTCTCATGCCCCATAAGACTCTGTATGACTTCAATAGGAGCTCCATTATTCATCAAATGAGTTGCGTAGCTGTGCCTAAGTTGGTGTGGATGAATTTCTTTATTAATTTCGGCACGATTGGAGATCCGCTTGATGATGTATCGCATTTGGGCGACACTCATTTTGTGCGGCTGTCTTGCTGTCACAAAGATGGCTGGATTATGGTCATTACGGCTTTCTAAATAGCGTTTAAGCCATATGTCACAACGTGTATTAAAATATACCTCCCTTTCCTTATCACCTTTACCTCGAACGATCGCCGATTGATTGGACCAATTAATATGGTTCTTTTCTAACGAAACTATTTCTCCAATTCGACAACCGGTAGAAAACATGAATTCAAAAATCGCTTTTTCCATTGGGGAATGACAGGATTCACGAAGGTGTTCGATTTCCCGTTCTGTTAAATACTTAGGTATCCGCTTCCCTACTTTGGGTTCTTTAATTTTGGAAGTTGGATTCTTACTAAGGTATCCTTCTTCATGAGACCAACGAAAAAATGATTTCATAAAGCGAATACGATGTGCAAGACTGGCTGGTTTTAAATGCTTACCGGATACAGCAAGATATTCCTTTAGTTGATTTGTATCCAGCAATGCCATCTCTACGTCTTTAAAATAACCAATTAATAGCAAAGACTGTAATTGGTAGGCCTTCAACGTTTGTGGCGAAAAGCCCTCTATTCGCTTATCCGCTTCAAACGAAGCCCATGCTTTTGACAGTAACAATTTTATTCCCCCTAAAATAGTAATATTAAAAGGATTATTGCCAACTTAATAGAATTATAGACAAAGGGTGTATTTTGACTAACGCCGCAGTTTATTTGAAGAAGTCATTTTTTGAAAGATGTCGAAGTAGTTAATATAGGCAGTATGGCAATAACCGGGAGTGGATTCAATTGAGACTATTCAGCTTGATACAATTATTAACGGCTATGATTGCGTTTGTTATTTATTTTTATTTTATTGAACCTGTTATTAAACAGAATGTATGGTTCAAATTTTTGATATTTGCACTAGTTTTCTTTACTCTAAGTTATTTTTCCAAAAGGTTTGAAGGACATTTAAAATTTTTAGATAAACGGATTGATAATCAACTTAGTGTATGGATTGTAATTGGTTTAATTTTCATTCCTTTATTCATTATTTTTTGAACTAATGGGTGCTTTACTTCAAGAAGGAGTAAAGCCATTTTCTTATTGAACAAAAGGATATCAAGTACAGGGGGATAAAATGAAAAAAGTAATAAAGATTGTTCTTAACATAAGTTTCGTGTTTTATTTATTTGCATTAGTAGTTCTATTGTTCTTAGGCACTAGAGGCTTTTTATGGTCTGGTATAACAATGATAGAGTATATAAAGAACTCATCTAATTTTATACCCTTTAAAACTATAAATACATATATAAGGGCATTGTTTGACGGAAGTATGAATATAGATATACCTATTAAAAATCTCTTTGGTAACTTATTTATGTTTTTGCCAGCGGGGATTTACTTACCTTACTGCATAAGAAAGGCAAAAGAGATAAGTGTTTTTATAATTTCGTTGAGTATATTGCTAGTTGTAATTGAAGTAGTTCAAGTAGTTACTAGAAGAGGAAGTTTTGATATTGATGATTTTATTCTTAATATGCTTGGTGCTTTAATAGGATTTGGAATTTGGAAAACAAAGTTTGTTCAGAAACTGCTTAGATAGAACAGTAATTTTAACTAACGAATGCTTTAGTAAAAAATCGGACATCAAAATAAATAAGCATGGAGATACATTTCCCAGCTACCCCCTTCATCATTTGAATGGGGGATTTGTTTTTAGCTGTTTATTCACTAAATGCCCCCAAACCAGCTTTGGTAGCATTTTAGGGGGGCGTAAGAATTTTGAAGATTTACTGCTATAAGAAAATCTAAACATAAAAAAACCTAATTTCTCGGTTTATAAGTGAGAAATTAGACTTTAGTTACTTTATTAAATCGCCCTATAATGGAAAATCAAGTGTGTTGTTTTAAATAAGATAGACCAACTATAATTTAAGAGTATAGCTCATTAATATCTATTCCATTTCTTCTTGCTGAATATAATATTCTATCGCTTGTTCAAACCATTTTTGTTCATCTTCTGTAAAAGGAGAAGGTGTCATATTATCAAATTCTTGAAAATCAGGTTCTCCTTCTATATTCGTATCAGCGAGTTTTTGCATCAAATCCTCATCAAAAAATGAAAAAACTCCTTCTATATAGTTCTTAATCATTCGCTGTACTTTCAGGTCCTCTACGGGTTTACCCTATAATTGTTTCACTTCTTTAGACAATTGAGTAAACGTTTTATCTAAAGAGATTTTTTCTTCTTCCGATTTCTTTTCTAACTCTTCCATGATATCCGTTAACATATGACGATTAATCCATTCTTCTTGTATATGGTCAGTACGCATACCGTGAAGAAGGGTAAATAATAAGTTACTATCCACTGTTCCCTCTTCCTCCATTAACCTAATTACTCTATTAATAGATTTCATTGACTGTTCGATTTGTTTTTTTTCTTTTTCTAAAGCTTGAAAATGAAGAGACAAGCTTTCGTTTAAATCAACGGTAAAGCTTGTTTTATTTAATAAATTTTTTATTTCATCCAAACTATATCCTAGGAATTTTAAACTTATAATTTTTTGCAATATTATAATATCTTGATAATTGTAAATGCGATGCCCTGAAGAAGGATTCTTTTCTGGTCGTAATAAACCAATTTCATCATAGTAATGTAAAGTAGGAATAGGTAATCCTGTCTTTTCTGAAAACTCCCCAATGGAAAACCTGTTATTGTTATTCATCAAAATTCCTCCCAACAAAAGTATAAGTTCATTATAAAACCTCAAGTAACTTGAGGTTCAAGGGATAAATTTGAAATTGATATATTGTCACACTATTCCCGTTTATTCAACAATGCTGTACAATCTCAGTTATTGCATAAGACTCTGCATATTACTGATCGTTGTAAATCCACAAAAATCTGGCGAGAACCCAAAAGGCGGCATAATTTTTGCATTGATAACGCATTTAAGGAATTAAGTTCATAAAGTCATAGAAAAGATTGTGAAGTATTGTACTTAAACTAACGCGTGCTTTACTTCAAGAAGGAGTAAAGCCTTTCTTCTTATTGAACTAAAGCGGCAGTTTAGTTGAAGAAGCAAAATTGATTCTACTACGGTAAAACTCTATGTTGCTTGTAGTGTTGCTTTATAAAAGTTCATCATCTAAACTATGAACTGCAGATTTAATGTAACTAATATCTAAAAATCAGAGGAGAAATATTATTCATGATTACTAGAGAACAACTTGAAAATAACCAAGTTTGGCTATATGTCATGGTATTAGTAATGGCAGCTGGATTTGGACTAATAGTTCCTGGTTTTTCAGGACAATTAGATGTTACGATTTCTGTGGTCATCGCTATTTTGATGTATAGTATGTTTTCACAGATACCTTTTACATCCTTAAAAAAGTCGTTTGCAAATAGACGTTTTATTTGGGCTCTATTAACGGTTAACTATATAGCAGTACCTATTGTGGTATGGCTTTTATCAAAGTTATTGCCCGAATATCCACCATTATTACTTGGTGTCTATTTAGTTTTACTAACCCCTTGCATAGACTATGTAATTGTTTTTACAGCTTTAGGTCGTGGAAATGAAAAGCTGATACTGATGTCAACACCGATTCTTTTCATTACGCAAATGCTCCTTTTGCCTCTGTATTTATGGCTGTTTATGGGAGAGGATGCAGCAGGAATCGTAGAACCTGTTCCATTCTTGGAAGCTTTTTTTGGTCTCATCGTTATCCCACTAGGTATTGCTATTGCTATACAGTTGTATGCAAGAAAAGCACCTGTTGGCAATAGAATATTAAATCTATCAGCATGGCTGCCCGTTCCTTTCATGGCACTAACCCTTTTTGTCGTCGTTGCGTCTCAAATCGGTAAATTATCTACCTACATGGACTTAATTATCAAAGTCATTCCGATTTATATTGTCTTTATGATTATTGTGCCTGTTATTTCTCGGTTCATAGCCAAGTGGTTTAAGCTCGATATAGGTTCAGGTCGTGCCCTTATCTTCAGTGGCTCAACACGCAATTCGCTTGTGGTACTTCCTCTCGCCTTAGCGTTGCCTGACGAGTTAAGCTCGTTGGTAGCTGCCGTAATCGTGACGCAGACAATCGTTGAGCTTGTGGGGGAACTAATTTATATTCGATTAGTACCTAATATACTTTTACGTAAAGAAACAACCTAAACGGTTATTCAACTAACGGGTGCTTTAGTAAAAAATCAATGTCAAAGCAAGATGAGCTGGTAGGAAATATCCTAGCTCATTTTTTATGTATATTTAAAATCAGCCTTTACCTTTAACATAGCTTTATGTTAATAAGCTGAGCAAATTTCCTTAAAAGCATTTTACAGATTAAACACGAACATTAACTATGTATTGATTGGAGTGACAGATGAATGCTAATCGCTCACCCTGCGTAGGGTGTCCAGCTAGATGTAATTTAAACTATTATTAAAAAGCATATAAATTTCATTATTCTTTTTTCATTGTTCGTATTTGACTTAAAGCTAATTTCAAAATAAAGTAAAAAAATAATATAAATCGATCTATTGATTTGTTCCCTACTTTCTATATAATAAATTCTTGTGTTTCAAAAAAAGAAGAAAAGGATGGGGATAAATGAAAAGAACCCTTACAGCAGTTTTAGCATCCGCAATGCTATTATTATTATCTGCGTGCTCAGAGAACACAGATTCACAAGCGGAGGTTAACAAGGAAGTAGACACAAAAGCGTCAGCCGAAACTACTGTGGCAGTTAAACCAACTATGATTAAAGGCGAAGACTATGATGAAAACGGCGGTGCTGATGCCTATGCAGAAGCTGGCGATAACAAAGAGTCTCGTTATTTTAAAGCCCCTGATTTTTACAACATGAAATCAGATGATCAATTACTACTAATCGAAAATTTCCAAACGATGCAGCAAACAACGGAATGGTCTTGTGGACCTGTTACCGCATTAATGGTTGCTAACCATTTTGGCTTCACAGACATGACAGAAATGGATATTGCTGAGCAAATGAAAGCAATGACCGACTTGGACACTCCAGGAGCAAAGCCTGGTTCTGCAAACAACTTCCCAGAATACGGGACAGACGTTAGCCAGCTCCATAATTTCTTTACTAGTCTAGAGGGCTTTAAAGTGGTAGAGACAAGCTATAAGGTGAATTATGCAGCAGACGATCTAATTCAAGAAGCAGATGGTGAAACCGGAAATAATGTAGGAAACCTTCCTGCTACTTTCACATGGAACAGCTTATATGCTTCTGAAAATAGTGAAACTACTGAAGCATGGGTAACAGATGCTAAGGATAGCTATTTTGTTAAATGGTTAACTGGCCATCTTTCTAATGACCGACCAATTATGGTTGAGTGGGCAGATTGGGATGGACATTGGCAAGCCATTATTGGATATGATAATAATGGAACACCAGGTATTGGTGATGACATGCTTATCTTTGCAGACCCGTATGATACATCTGACCATTGGCAGGACGGATATTACTTCTATCCATTAGAAAGATGGTTCGGTATGTGGAACGATCGTAACATTGCACCAAAACCATTCCAATTACAGCCTTACATCGTTGTGGATTATACTAAATAGATTTAAAAGAGAGTCATGACATTGTCATAACTCTCTTTTTTTTGTTAATACTTAATAAGTAATCACTAAACAGTTTCTAAAAATCTGTCGATTGCTTTCTACTCTCTAATTTCATATGATAATAAAGCAAACAATCAACACGTTGTTCAGTACTTTATTATAAAGGAGAATGTTAAGTGAATAAAAAATATATATTAATGTTTGGTTCATTGATTATAGCTTTAGGATTAGTGATTGCAGCGCTAGTTACCGGTGACGATATAGTTACTTATCTAATAATATTCTTTTGCGTAGGTTTAGGTCTTGCTTTACTTCGTTTAGTAGTAAATGGAGCTATCAAAAAAATGAAGGGAAAAAGCATCTGGACGAAACTTCTCTTCTTCGCTGTTCTCTTAGGTTTTGGTCTACCTTTCCAAAACTGGTTCCGTAAAGACGTAATCTTTGCGATGGATTCTGATTACATTGTTCGATGCATCATCATCACTGTAATGGGAATTATCTTTATGACGTTCCTTTTTGGGATGCTGTTCAACAAAAAAAGTCAGCCAGCAGTTGAAGTAGATGTAGATTAGTAAGCAGGGAAAAGCACTTACTGCTTTCAGGAGATATTCTTATAAAAAATAGCCCATCTTTTGCATATATAAACGTCAAAAAGGGGCTATTTTTTATAGGGCTTAAATTTAACGAATGTTTAGCTAAGCCAGTAAAAGTGCTTCTTACTCCTTAAACTCTATTAAATCTGCAATTATATACTGTTTTTCTACAAGCTCTTTATTGTCAGTCCATGAAACTGTAACTTTTGAATCCTCGAACGCTTTTTTAATGTTCTCTTCCGATAATCCTTTTGCATAAAAAACCACTTCTTGCTGATATTCTGCAAAATTTTCACTTGGATTATCTTGTTCACCCTCACTTCCATGCCAATAACGATCCACTCCATCTATACTATTTAACGTATTTCTCCAGTCTACATCTATTTCTATTTGACGATCTGTTACAGCGTTCGTGTTTTCCATAAAAAATTTAAATTTTAATACTTTGAAGTCTTCTTGCTGGGGGTCATTTAAATCCTTAGTGCCACCAACGCTAGCATATTCCTCATCACTAATAGTAGAAATTATCGTTTCCACTTCTATTAGTGGTTCATTATTACAAGCAGTAATTAGAAATTGAAGCAATAAAACTAAGAACAATAAACTATACCGTTTCATACTTTCCTCCTCTCAAAATAATTCAATAACTCTCTATACTATGTAAAAATAAGTCTAATAATAAATTAGCTTTTTATTTATAAACCTGATAGGCAATGAGTACGTTTAGAGTCACGTTTTATTTTCTTTTAGTTGCTTTAGTAAATAAATACATAGCGGATTTATATAGTCAGCCTTACAATAATCACTTAATAACAATCTATTAAGCCCTCTACTGTTAAATGGAATTGTTTCTACTCTTTTGAATTCTGGAAGTTCTCCTTTACTATATAATTCATTTTTATAATGTTTATGTATTTCTTTTACTTCTTGAGAAGTTAAATCAATGGTTACTCGATTTATTAAAACTAATGATTGGCCTCCACGTTTTATTAGCCATGGACTCAAAGGTGACAAACACATTATTTTAGTAAGGTTAATACCTAGCTCTTCTTGTATCTCTCTTATTATATTTTTGTGTATATTAATATGCCCTTCTTCTATATCATTTTTGTCTAAGCCACCAGCAACTAATTGAATTCGATCCGGATTGGCTGTGCCTTCATTCATATGACCATAAACTAGATGTTGGTCCGAAGTAAGGACAAGTGTAGCAGGATAGACAACGGTGCAGTCGTACTCCGCTGATAACTCCATTTTCCTACTATAAAGAAAATGAGCATAGTCAGTGTGGATAAGGGAAATGAATAAATCATTTTCATCTTCTTGAATTTAATGAACAGTAAAGACCTCCCCTCTTCTAAAAGTATTTTGTCTGTTGATCGTTTCCCAGTATTGATTTACTTTTGACTTAATTTTGTCTGGTAAGTTTATTTCCTTTTCTAAGACACTGATTTTTATATTACTAGGTGACTTTTCTAAACTAATAGTGTTGGAAAATGTCATATGTTCCTCCTGATCATAATATTATTTCGTTCATCCGTATATTTGAGCTTCTTGATACAAACCGTTTTCATCAACATCTACTACTATCGTGTGACCCCAGAATAAGTCCCCGTCGTCATAGTACAATTCGGCATTTCCCTCACAAAAAATTAAAATCCCTTGTATATTAATTCGTTTTTTAAATTCATTCTTACTGATTATTTTGCCTTCATTCCATACTTCATTATGTAGTTTTAATAAATCCCCTGCTATTTTTTCTTTATATGATTCATTCATTACTCTTGTTTTCCTAAAGGTATTTTCGGCTAATTTAAATACCAGTTTTTTATCATAGGACTCAGGAGAAATAGTTACATCTATAAAATAATCAGTCGCTATTTCCACTTTTCCATGATAGTTTCCTCTCTCCTTGTCATAGACCAGCCCATCAAAATTCAATCCACTGTTCATATTTACACCCCTTTACAAATTGAGGATTGTTTACTTTCATTATTTCATCACCCTCTATAATTCTACAAAGCTAGTAAAATTCCTTTCTTTATAGCTATCCTTATTGAGTCTGATTTGCTTTATCCAAACCAAAGGCTTTGTAAAAGTTAAAGAGTCAATATTTGTAAGATGCCAATGTATTTGAAGTGTTACACTTAAACTAATAGTTCAGTTTGTGAATAAATTGCTCAGTAGTAGATGGGATGGATGAATCATTAATATAGATACTGATTCACTTATTCAAATTATAATTATTTGGGGACTGCCGGCTTTTATGGTTTTTAGAGGTTATTTAAAAATGAATACTGAAATAGTCCTTCCCTTCATACCCTTACAATTAACAACAAAAAAGCAAGCCCAATGTTTTGAGCTTGCTGTAGTCTGCTTTGCTTTTATTATTTCTTAAATCCTTATAAAACCTTCTCTAAAAACTCTTTTGCACGCTCTGACTTTGGAGAGCTAAAGAATTCGACAGGAGGGGTGTCTTCGACTAAAACTCCACCATCCAAAAATAAAATACGGTCTGCTACTTCTTTTGCGAAGTTCATCTCATGTGTCACGATGACCATTGTCATACCTGATTCTGCTAAGTCCTTCATAACAGCTAAAACCTCTTTTACCATCTCTGGGTCTAAGGCAGAAGTTGGCTCATCGAACAACATAACAGAAGGGTTCATTGCTAACGCACGGGCAATTGCTACACGCTGCTTTTGACCGCCTGATAAACGATTTGGATATTCCGAGCGTTTCTCAAAGAGTCCGACTTTATGTAAGAGGTCATCTGCAACAGCTATTGCCTCTTCCTTTGATTTTCCTTGAACATTCATTGGTGCATACGTTAAGTTTTCTAGTACCGTTTTGTGAGGAAATAAATAAAAATGTTGAAATACCATTCCTACATTTTCACGTACCTTCATAATATTAGTTTTTTTATCTGTTACAACATCATTGCCTATACTAATCACACCACTAGTAGGCTCCTCCAGTAAATTCAAGCAACGTAAAAAAGTAGACTTACCAGAACCAGAGGGCCCTATGATTGCAATTACTTCCTGTTCCTTAATTTCAGTGGATATGTTTTTTAAGACTTCATTTTTTCCAAATGATTTATATAATTTTTCTACTTTAATCACTTCTACTCATCCTCTTTTCTAGCTTTTTGCCAAGGAATGATAAAATAAGTGTAAGGATATAGTACATCACTCCAGCAATCATTAATGCCTCTAAGTAACGATAAGAAGATCCGCCCACGACGTATGCACGGCGCATAATGTCTAGTGCACCAATTACTGTTACAATCGCTGATTCCTTCGTTAATGTGATAAATTCATTCATAAGGGAAGGCATGATATTTTTCATCGCTTGAGGAAGAATAATATCCTTCATCATCTTCGAATAAGGTATACCCAAAGCTAAAGAAGCCTCTAACTGCCCCTTATCAACAGCATTAATCCCACCACGAATAATTTCAGAGATATAGGCACCTGAATTTAATCCAAATGCTATAATTGCTGCTGGCATCGGATCTACCGTAATATCAAAAAGCTGAGGAATCGCATAGTAAATAATCATTAATTGTAATACAAGGGGAGTTCCTCTGAAAATAGATGTATAAAAATCTGCTAATAGACGTAATACAGTTATTTTCCCTATTTTACATAGAGCTAACAAAATCCCTAAAATTAAACCTAAAATTGTGGCTCCCACAACTATTTGAAGTGTAACACCTATTCCTTTTGCAATATAAGGAATAGAGGGAACGACTGCAGAAAAATCTAACATATCGTTACCCTCCTTTCTATTCAAACTATTATATTTTTTATCTATATTATTCTGCTTCTACTACAAACCATTTTTCTCTAAGCTCGTCAATTTTTCCTTCTTCAATTAACTCATTAATAGCTTTATCAAACTTCTCTTTCAGCTCACTGCCTTCAGGGAAAACTGCTGCTTTAGTATCTATTTCTTCTACTACTATTGGGAAGTAAGTTAAATCTTTGTTACGCTGTGTATAATTTTCAGCTACTACATCCTCTATAACGGCTGCATCAAAACGCTTAGTCATTAGCTCTTGAATAACCTCTGGGATTAAGTTACGGCTCTCCACTTTCATGTCTACTGTTTCTGCTAATTCATTTGCTAGCTCTTCTTGAACAGATGAGATTTGAACCCCAACTGTTTTACCAGCTAAGTCTTCCACTGTTTTAATACCACTGTCTTTTTTAGTCACTACCATTTGTACTGTTTCGTTGTAAGGGATAGAAAAATCTACAACTTCATCGCGTTCTTCTGTTGGTGACATTCCTGCTAATACGAAGTCTAATTTACCTGCTTGTATCGCTGGGATTAATCCGTTGAAATCAATGTTTTCTACTTCAATCTTATATCCTAGCTTTTCAGCGATTAAATTGGATAGGTCAATATCAAAACCAATAATCTCTTCGCTCTTTGTTGGATCGATAAATTCAAATGGTGGATAGTCAGCTGAAGTCCCCATTTTTAATACTGGTAATTCCTCAGAAGGTGTAGAACCCGATCCAGCATCCTCTTTCGCATCGTCTTTAGTTCCACAAGCAGCTAGTAAAGCAATAATCATTGTTAGCATGATTAGAAATAACTTGTTTTTCATAATGTTTTACCCCTTTATCTCATTTATTTTTATTTCATTTGTATATCGAATAATTGCTTTTTCAAGCATTGTTAAGCCATCATCAATTTGTTCCTTTGTTACCGTTAATGGAGGTATCATACGGATTACTTCACCGACGTTTCCACAAAGATAGAAGAGCACGCCTTCTTCTAGTGCATAGTCAAGAATTTTCATCACGGCTTGTCCATCTGGCTCTCCAGTTTCTATATTAGAGATTTCGATACCAATCATTAAACCGACAGAACGGACATCGCTAATGATTGGATATTTTTCTTTTAGCACGTTTAACTTTTCAGTTGCATATGCTCCTACAACTTTAGAGTTTTCTACTAGGTTCTCTTCATGGAGAATTTCTAGTGTAGTTAAGGCAACTGAACAAGCAATGGGATTTCCACCGAATGTTGTCCCATGCATTCCTAATGGCCACTTCTTCATTAATTCCTTAGAAGCAACGGTTGCACTTAAAGGTAAACCAGACGCAATTCCCTTTGCAATGGCCATAATATCGGGAGTAACCTCGAAATATTGTGCAGCAAACCATTCTCCTGTTCTTCCGAAACCAGTTTGAACCTCATCAAATATTAATAAGATTCCATGCTCATCGCAAATTTCTCGAATTCGCTTCACCCATGATTTAGGAGGGATAATGTATCCACCCTCACCTAGTACTGGCTCTAAAATAACGCAAGCAACTTCTTCTGGAGTTACTTGGTGCTTAAAGAGTCTCTTAAAGTCTTTATCTAGCTGCTCTACACAATATACTTCTGGATCCATTCCCTCTGGACAGCTCTTCGCGTCTGCATAAGGAATCTGGTACGATAAATGAGATGGCTGTAAAAATTTTCGATACTTACTTTTAGACGTTGTGACACTTAGTGCACCAAGTGAACGACCGTGAAAGCAGCCCGTAAATGAAACAACATACGGTCTCTCTGTTACAAATTTCGCTAGCTTTAATGCTCCCTCGATAGCCTCTGTCCCACTATTGGCGAAAAAGAAACAGTCTAAATCTCCTGGTAACACTTCTCCAAGATTTTTGGAAAGCTGTAGAATCGATTCGTACATAATAACTCCTGAAGGCCCATGAACTAATTGATCCGCAGCATCTTTAATACTTTGAACTACTTTCGGATGACGGTGTCCGGTATTTGTAACGGCAATACCTGATGTAAAGTCTAAATATTTCTTTCCATCCGCTCCAAAATAGTAGCAGCCTTCCTCTTTAACTATTGGAATATTAGGATGATCCTTTGCCATACTCGGTGCTAAAAAATCTCCCATATTATTATATAAATTTAGCCAGTTATCCATCTTATTCACCCTTACTTTTCATCCACTATCAGATAGCTATTAATTTAGTAATCTGTTTTATTTCTAGCTAATGGATTTTTCTAATATTTATATAATATATGCCTTTATGTATAATTATACAATAGGTAATTTAGGGAAATTAAAAGTTTAAATTTCTCGAATTTTCAATTTAATGAATTTGGGCATTACTATAAGAAGAAAACATGAGGGGGATACATAATCAACCTAGTTTCAGGCACTTGAAGTAGTACAGATATATAGAGGTAAACACTAGTGGTTAGAAGTCGTTCTAGGGGAGAGAGAGTACTGGCTCAGACCACGCGTAGCGGATAAACTGCGGCTATGAGGTAGACAAGAAAGCCCCGAAAATTTTTCGGGGCTCCACGCCTCATACCTTAAATATGCTCAGTAACTTCTCGGTTCAATAACCACTGCCCGTTTCTCTCTTCCCAATCCTCTATTGTAAAGAATCGAGTCAGCTCTTGTCCGTTCTTTTCAATAATCATTTCATAAAACACAACGAATCTGTTAGGATCACGTTGTCTAATAATACGATGCTCAAATCTTTTCTTTGCACCCTGCAACGCTTCCACTGACTCTCTCATTCCCTGTATAGCCTCGGGACGGTCAAAGAATTCTGGTCTTTCCACATGGCTATTAAAAAAAGTAACATAGTAATTATTAGTCATGATTTCAAGACCTGCAGTATCCCCTGAATACATTGCTACGTTCCATGCCTCAATGAAGTCGTCGTGTGCTTTCGAAAATTGTTCAATTGACGTTTGAAATAGATCTGCCATCATATACCCCCTATGATTTTGTATTCCATTCACGATTCAACATGCTGTAAAGAAGTGAATTTCTCCACCCATCGTCTAATAGGATATTCTCTCTTAGTAGTCCTTCTTGCTTCATACCTGCTTTCTTTAAAACCCTTTCAGAAGCACTATTTCTTGCATCACAGGTGGCATAAATACGGTTAAGTTTTAGTTCATTAAATCCATAATCAATTAAAATATTGGCAACTTGAGTAGCTATACCCTTTCCCCAAAAATCTGGATTTATTATATAGCCTATTTCTCCACTTTTGTTAGACAGGTCTATATGAAATAACTCACCTGCTCCTACCATTTTGCAGTTTTCTTTATCAATAACCGCAAACACGTACCTATTTCTTGTTTCCTTCTTGGTCTCTGCTAAAACTTCCTCTAAATAAGCTTTAGTGTCCTCGAAACTATTTGGTCCCCATGGTTGGTATTTACAAACCTCTTCCTTTGATGCATACGAATGAATATCTATCAGATAGTCATTTGTCATTTCAGTTAAGTATATGGTGCTATTTCCTGGTACATTCTCCATTTTTGAAATCTCCTATTTCTATTACTCTTTCTTTATTTATTCTCTTTAACCTACTGTTTTCCCTTTAATCAACCTAGCAGGTTAGTCTTTTTGTGCATATGATATTGTAACTAATTTAGGAGGTTGCTTCATGTCAAATAAATACCTAGATTTACTGTCTTATTTTGGGATCGGAAGTGCGCATCCAGGGGGATTTGGATTAACACAATTTATATTAGGGAAAGAAAAAATTCAGGCAGCTCAGTCAGTATTAGATATAGGGTGCGGTACAGGAAAGACCTCCGCTTTCTTAGCTACAAAGTATGGTTGCAATGTAACTGCTGTCGATAATCATCCAATTATGATTGAGAAGGCGAGAGAAAGGTTTAAACCATTGGAGGCTGACATTCACTTAATCGAAGGGGACATTACGTGTCTACCATTAGAAAGCGACTCGTTTGACATTATTATTTCTGAATCGGTCCTTGTATTTACGGATATTGCACTAGCTTTGAGTGAGGCTGCTCGTCTATTAAAAAAGGACGGAAAGCTACTGTTGATTGAAATGACGGGAGCTTCTAATGCTTCGGAGGAAGTAAAACATAAAGTGTTGGAGCTTTATGGGATTCAACAGCTGATGGATGAGGAAGAGTGGAAAGAAATTTTAAAAAAGGCTGGTTTTTCACATATAGAGATATTAGAAAACCCAGCCGATATGAACCCAGTAGAAATTGAAGACATGAATCCATCCAGTTATATTGACATGACACTATATGAAGTCTGGGATGAGCATAATCAATTTTTAGCTGATTTTGGAAACATGATAGGCTATAGAATTTTTAAATGTCAGTTATAAACGAAGATTAAGGCTTTGGAGCAAAATCAGATCCGTCTATTATTTCCTTAGTTGGTTTGTGATATAATTCGCCCTTTGGAAACGGTCCATGATTTTTTACGTAAGTATCGACTATTTGATAGCCTATATTGTAGCCTATCCACTTTGGAAAATAGCTTCTGGGACGACCAAATAAAAATAGCTGATGATTTTTTACACCTTCTAACCCTAGGGATGGCACGAAACGGTGCTTCCATATCTCGGTAGCATCCGCGTAAGGATAAAGCGCTATCCATGGGGCTAGCAGCTTTTCACCACACTCCTCTTTTACAGCATACTCTCCCAAGCCTTCTATAATCAAAGAGTCTGCCAACGTTGTTTGTGAAGGGGTAAGATCTAAGAAATTTAATCTGCATACGTGATTATATTCATGTACTAAGGTCGCCTTTATCTCTTCTTCTGAAAGGTCCTTCGATAAAAATAAAAATAATGCTTTTTTATAAGCAACACCATTTTTTACAGGTAAAGGCTCTCTTGCCTGACTTGTTCCTTTTAATTTTATTGGGAATATATAAATCGGAACTTTTGGACCACCCCACCGCTTTCGTAACCGTTTGTATTCGTTGTTTACTAATTCCCAAACCTTCCTTTTTTCTAGCTCCCCTACAGTTTCCGATAAGCCTTCCCATTCATTTGGCTCAAATAAACCGTATTGTAAAAGCTCATAGTGCACAGCCTCTCTAGTTTCATTCGGGAAAACCTCCATTAGGGGTTCACATAGGATTTCCCCTTGCCGAAGATAGATTTCCTTCCCATCTTTCTTCTCGCATGCTTCTATAAATTGATATAACCATTTAGAGGTTCTAATGACAGCCAACATCTCATCCTTTTCTCTTTATTCTTTTATATGTTCGATTTGCTTGAAAACTTATGTCTATAGTAAATAGACGATTGTCTACCGTGAAAACTTTCATACGGCATATGTTATAAAACATACTTGTATGTAATTTTTTGAGAGAGGGGGACAAAAAATGAGTCAGTCACAAGTGTATAATTTATGCTGTAAATATCATGGACAAAGAGTGCGAATCACGGATAAACAAGGAAAAATGCATGTAGGAAGAATTACTAAAGTAGATCAAAACATGGTATGGATTCGTCCTGAGAACAACTTTGGAGGATATGGATTTGGGTTTTGGGGCTTTGGACCAGGATTTGGTTATGGTATTGCATTAGGTGCCATAGCAGGTGTTGCATTAGCTGGGGCCTTTTTCTGGTAACACTTCTCGTTTGTATTTCTTTCGTTTTGGGAATAGGCTCGGACCTATTCCTTTTTTCATTTTTGTCCGACTAGGATATTTCTATACTTAACTAACAAGCTCTCAACTACTTATATAAAAAGCACACCACAAAAGTGGTATGCCTTAATGTTATAGTATGCAATTGTCTAAATAAGTTACCTAGACAGCAGTAAATCCTCCATCAATTGGTACAACAGCACCATTTATATATTTTGCCTCACTCATCAACAGGAACGCCACTAATTCTGCAACTTCCTCTGGTTGTCCTAAGCGACGCTGTGGAATACCCGCAGAGACCGTTTTAAATAGCTCAGGATTCGCTTCTCTATATTGTTTCACCATAGGAGTTTCCGTTGACCCTGGTGCCACTGCGTTAATCTGAATACCTTGGTTTGCATATTCTGCTGCTATGGATTTCGTAATTCCTACGATACCATGCTTCGTTGCCGAGTAGCTCACGACACCATCCTGCCCTACTAATCCAGCAGTAGAGGAAGTATTCACGATGCTACCTCCACCATTCTTAATCATTTCAGGTAGCACATAGTATAAACCATATAAAGCTCCTCGAAGATTTATATCTACTACAAGGTCAATCTGTTCAATCGAATTGTCCAAGAATTTCTTACCTGGGCCAGAGATACCTGCATTGTTAAAGAACATATCCACTGATCCGAAGGTTTCCACTGTTTTTTCTACATACTTTTTAACCTCTTCAGCCTTCGTTACATCAGCTTTGATAAAGATGGCCTTAGCTCCTTTTTCTTCTACCAAACGAACCGTTTCATTTCCTTGCTCTTCCGAAACATCAATAATACTAATATTGATGCCTGACTCAGCTAATTTTAATGCCGCCGCTCTTCCTAGGCCGCCACCTCCACCTGTAATAATTGCTGCTTTAGTTGTATTCATTTAAATTACTCCTTTCTTTCTACACCTGTCTATCTTTAATAATTCCCTATGTCATTGGAATAAAACATTATTTCGCAATAGAAAAAAATAGAATAAATAATTTTAAATTCCGCATATTTATTACATTCAACTCACTTTTCATATATAGTTAATAAATGTAATATTTAGTTATTTATTTAAATTTTAGGCGATTATTTAAAATCTTTATAAAAGACTTTTTGGGGGGTAGAAGTAGTTGGAAATACTGCTATGGATTCTTGGTTTAATCATTTTGTACGTAGTCATTTATACAGCAGTGAGGGATGCAATAGAAAAGTCCGAGGTCGGTAAAATTATCATTAAAAGGTTTGGAACAAAAGATGAGCTAGTATCATTAAGTGATCTAGAAATTGAAAAGGAATTAGAAAACGAAGAAAGAAAATAAAGTTACGCTACTAAAATAAACACTGTTTTTAAGGAGGGATACTAGATTTGGGTGACTCAGCTATTACTAGAACGCTAGAGATTGGTGGACTAACAAAATTTCATTATTCAGAAACTCGAAAACCATTCTATTAGGCTGAATGAATACGCAGAAAAGCTACTATCTGCTGATAAATTCTCTCCTTCTAAAAATAAGTATAGTGTTACTACGGTTACGCTAACCGTCAGAGAACTTGGTTTCCGAGAAGGAGCCACAATGTCTCAAATATTTAAACGAGCGAGCGAAGTAGGTTTAAATCTCTGTCCACTTGAGGTAGGTCCCTATCTAAGGTTAGAGTTATTAGACCAACCTGAAGGAAATACAAAAATTCAAGTCCCGCAACAAGCCCCCTCTGGCTCTATCACAGTAGCGTCAGAAATAGTCAGTGAAGACGATAATTTTCCAAAAGGCTTTTACCTTAGAAAGATTGATGGATTATTGTGGTTACGCGGATACATCGCAGATGATTTACACGTTTGGAACAGTGAGGATCACTTTATCTTTTGTTGCCAATAAAAAGAGACCCCTAGTAGTAAAGGGGTCTCTAGAAATTTATTCAACAATCTGCAGTACCGAATGTACTTTATCACCGTTCGTACGGTTTTATCACCGTTCGTTTCTATTTATCACCGTTCATACGGTTTTATCACCGTTCGTTTCTTTTTATCACCGTTCAAGGAGATTTTATCACCGGTAGGTTGTTTTTTTAATAATTGAACATTTATTTATCTTAGGGCTTGCTCTAGATCTTCTATTAGATCCTCAACATCTTCAATACCTACAGAAATGCGAACTAATCCATCGGTAATACCTAATTCTGCTCTTCGTTCACTCGGAATTGAGGCGTGAGTCATACGTGCAGGTACGGAGATTAAGCTTTCTACAGCTCCCAAGCTTTCCGCAAGAGTAAAGTATTTTAACTTCGCCAACAGCTCATCTGCTTTTTCTGCACTTCCAACGTCAAAGGAGATCATTCCTCCAAATCCTGTAGCTTGTTTTTGCATCAGGTCATGGCCTGGATGAGAAGAGAGGCCAGGATAAAATACTTTTCCGACTGCATCGTGATCATTTAAAAACTCTGCTATTCGTTGGGCACTTTCATTATGCTCTTCCATACGTAAGCCTAGTGTTTTAATCCCTCGCATCAGCAGCCAGGAATCCTGCGGTCCGAGCACAGCACCAACGGAGTTTTGTACAAAATGCAGCTCACTCGCTAGCTCCTCGGAATTAACCACTGCAAGACCTGCTACTACGTCACTATGGCCTCCTAAATATTTTGTGGCACTATGCACAACGATATCTGCACCAAGTGCAATTGGCTGTTGGAAATAAGGAGTCATAAACGTGTTATCCACTATGGTTAAGAGTCCCTTTTCCTTTGCATATTTTGCTATAGCTTCTATGTCTGTTACCTTCAATAAAGGATTTGTTGGAGTCTCCAAGAAAATAGCCTTCGTATTTTCCTGAATAGCTGCCTCGACATTAGAAAGATCCCCTGTATCGACGAATGTAGAATCGATTCCAAAACGATTCAATACTTTAGAAATCACTCGGAATGTTCCGCCATACACATCGTCCGTTAATAGGACATGGTCGCCCTTACTGAAGAGCATCATGATCGAGCTTGTCGCAGCCATTCCGGAAGAAAAGGCAAAGCCTGCTACTCCACCCTCTAAATCACTGATTAATACTTCTAATGCATGTCGAGTCGGGTTACCTGTTCGTGAATACTCATAGCCTTTAAATTTACCAACGGCTTCTTGCTTATACGTACTCACCTGGTAAATCGGTGTGGATACGGCACCTGTTGCTTCATCTCCAACGATTCCTGCATGAATAAGCTTTGTTTTTGCGCGCATTTATTTATTCCTCCTTGAATAATTCATATACCTTCTGGCTCAAATAGCGTTCACTAGAGTCCGGAAAGATGGTAACGATATGACTTCCCTCTAATACCACCTCTGCTTCCTTCATTGCTGCGTAGAAGGCAGCACCTGAGGAGCTTCCCACCAGTAAGCCTTCTTTTTTGGAGAGTCTACGCAACTCTGCAAAGGCGTTCTCATCACTAACGGTATGAATGGCATTGAAATAAGATGAGTCCATAAACTCCGGTAAAAACTCCATGCCTATTCCTTCGGTTGCATGAGAGCCAGCTTCTCCACCATTTAAAATGGAACCTACAGGCTCTACGATTACTGTTTTTATTTTTTTATTCCGTTCCTTTAAAAAGGTGGACGTGCCCATAAAGGTTCCACCCGAGCCAGCTCCAGCTACAAACACATCAATTTGTCCCTCTAAATCTCTCCATAGCTCTGGACCAAGTGTATGCTCATAAGTTTTTGGGTTAGCAGGGTTAGAAAATTGAGAGGGTGAAAAAGCACCTGGTGTGACTTTCACTAGCTCCTGCGCTTTCTTAATAGCCCCTTGCATACCTAATGCTGTGTCCGTATTTATGACCTCTGCACCCAGTGCTCGCATAAGGGTCTGCTTCTCGAGACTAAACTTTTGAGGAACTACAAACTTAACCTTATACCCCTTCCCAATTGCTGCGAGTGCAACACCAATTCCGGTATTCCCTGCTGTAGGCTCTATGATTGTCCCACCAGGAGTAAGCTTACCGGATTTCTCTGCATCCTCGATTAACGCTAGACCAAGACGATCCTTCACGCTACCACCTGGGTTTAGGTATTCAAGCTTTGCAAATATGCGGCAATTGTTAGGAATAGATATATTATTTATTTCTATTACGGGTGTATTTCCTATCAATTCTTGCACGCTATTAAAAATATTCATTTATGCTTCCTCTTTATAAATTTGTCGCCATTCATCTTTTTTAGAAAGCATTTCAGAAGCAATTTCTTTTGCTCCCTCTAAACTATGGCTAGCTGCCCACCCGCACTGTACCTCATTACAAGCCGGTACCTCCGTTGCTTGCAGTACATCCTCTAACGTCTTTTCAAGAATGACAAGAATCTCATCATAATCCTCATGATTTATGACGGATAAGTAAAAACCAGTTTGGCAGCCCATTGGACTTAAATCTACGACTTGATCCGTATGGTTACGAATATTTTCAGCCATTAAGTGCTCCAGAGAGTGTAACCCTGGCATTTCCATATGTTCTTTGTTTGGTTGTTTAAATCTAATATCATATTTGTATATTTCATCGCCATGTTTTCCTTCTTTTGTTCCTGCTAGGCGTATAAATGGTGCTGCTACTTTTGTGTGATCAAGGTTAAAGCTTTCTACGTTCATTTTTTTCATTATAAATCGCTCCTTATTTTTTCGTTGCGTCCATAATCCAGACATAATCATTCATCTTCGAGAAATGTGCTTGAAATCCTGCTTCCTCGAATAATTCCGTTAGAATTGGAATCGTTGTATAGTATTCTCTTTCTAAATCGTCTGCTACGTTGTGAAAGTTTCTAGCTCTTTCTTTTTTAATCTGATCTAGCTTTGCTTCCTCTGTGATAAACGCAGTATCCGCAAATACTATCTTGCCGTTATGTTCGAGAAGTTCGGAATACAGCTTTAGAGCCTTTCCTTTTTCCTCATCCGTTAGATGATGAAATACAAAGGAACTAACAATTGTATCTATTTTTCCCTCTCCAATTTCAAATTGAAGTAAATCACCGTCTAGAATTTCCTTATCCGGAAATCGTTTTGCCGTCATTTCTCTCATTTTTTCATTTGGCTCGAAGCCAATTACACTTAAATCTTTTTCCACTAACAGTGCTGTTAAATTACCCGTCCCTGTACCAAACTCTATTATAGAAGTACCGGAAATTCGATTAACTACTTCATTTAAAATAGAATCATAGCCTTCAAAAACATCACGATATTCTGGGTCTTTTCCTGACACCGATGCGTCGTAGGACTCTGCCCATCCATCAAAAATATTTACAAATTCTCTACCCATTCGTCTAACCCCTTTTATGAAGTGTATTAAACCAAGTTGTTTACTTTGAATTAACACTTTTAGTTATATCATATTCAGCAGACTAATAAAAGGAAGATGTTACTATTTTTTTATTACCCTTTCTGGAAGGTAAAAAACAAAAAAAGAGCAAACCCTTTAAGGCTAGCTCCTGTTTATATCTCATTTGGTTATATGGTTCTGTTTAATTTTAATTCAAATGAAGGATTAGTTACGTATTCCTGATACACTACTTTACCCTCAAATTCCAAATAGACTTGATATCTCTTCCTGATTGCATCAGCCGTGATCATGCTAAGTACTTCATCCTTTGATACCCATAGTACTTCAGAGGTCTCCTCAGAAGTGCATAGCTCCCCACCAATTGGTTTACAAACAAAATCAAACATTACTTTAGTAGGGACGTCCGTAATGCCATCGTACCATTTATACATACCGGTATTTGAATAAACCCCTATTAAATAGGATACCTCTACGTCAATCCCGCTTTCTTCTTTTATTTCTCGCGTTAAACCATCTATCAGGTTTTCTCCCACCTCTATTTGGCCGCCTGGGTAAACCCACCCGCCATGCTCTGTTTTCACTAAAAGAATTTTTCCCTCTTCATTTTCTACGATACCCCCTGCTGCAGCGATATGAGTTGGCATTTTCATATATCTTCCCCCTTTATTAACTTTATGAATATTTTACCATTTTTATAAAGGGAAGAATATTGGAATAACAATCATCATAACTGCAAACATAATAAGCTGTAATGGGATCCCTGCCTTTACGAAGTCGAAAAATTTATAGCCCCCAGCCGTCATAACTAATGCATTGGTCGGCGAGGCAACCGGAGTTGCAAAAGCCATTGATGACGATACCGCAATAGCGATTAAGAAAGTATATGGATTAGCTCCCATGCTAAGGGCAGCAGTCATGGCAATTGGTGCAAACAAAACTGCCGTAGCCGTGTTAGAGATAAATTGCCCAAATACCATGGTGATAAAATAGATTCCTGCCAAGACACCTAATGCCCCAAAGTCCCCTAGAAGATCGATAATGCCTTCCGATAAAATCACCATACCACCTGTCTTTTCTAATGCGGTGGCCATTGGAAGCATGGCGGCTATGAGTATGATACTTTCCCAGTTCATCTTTCCATAGGCATCATCCATGTTACGTAAGCATCCGGTCACAACCATTAACACCGCACCTATTAAAACAGAAATTACGGCAGGAAATATTTCGGAAATCATTAAAATAATCATTAATAACATAATAGCTCCAGCAATCGGCGCCTTACCACTAGCTGCCGCCATACTTGCGTGTTCCTTTGGTTGGCCAATAACCACTACATCATTGGTAGCCTTTGCGAGGAGCTCAATTTCCTCCCATGCCCCTTGTACTAGTAGGGCATCCCCAAAGCGTAGACGGACATCTGCCATTTCGCTTAGTACATATTCCCCTTTGCGATTTACGCCAAGAATGTTTAAATTATATTTTTCGCGGAACTTAATACTCGCTATCGTTTCATTAATTAATGTGGAATGGGGAGTCAATAACACCTCCGCGATTCCAAGCTGTTTGGAAACTAATAAGTCCGGCATCGAATCATCGTCATCTACTTCTAACAAATAATCCTTTGCTAGCTCCTCTGTTCTCTTTAAGGAACCTTGAATATAAAGGACATCTTTTGCCTGGACTGTACTGAGAGGACCAGCCATCTCTTGGTACGTCATTGGTAACAGATTGATCCCCTCTGTGGATTTGCGGTCTATCTTCAAAATCGCTAGATGATACTTTGCCGGTAGCTTTAGATCGGTCAACTTCTTTCCAATCATTAAAGAATGCTCAGGAACCTTCAAGCGATGAAGATTTCCCCCAAGCTCATAATCAATCGCTAGCTGTTTAGGCGATAGCTTATGACCCGCACCTACAGCATCTTTCTTTTTGCCATTTGGAAGAACTACATTTCTCGCTACAACAAAATATAAAATACCTACAATAATAGCAATTATACCAACCGGCGTAATTTCAAAAAATCCAAGCTTTTCATAGCCATTGTCTACTAGTACCTGGCTGACAATAAGGTTGGCAGGCGTTGCTATTAAGGTCAATAAGCCAGATAAACTGCTAATATAAGACAGTGGAATTAAATATTTGGACGGGCTGCTATTGATGCTAATTGCAATACTAATGACGATTGGCAGCATTAATGCAACCGTTCCTGTATTACTCATAAATGCACCAACACTACCCGTTATTATTAATAATAAAATAAATAGCTTTTGTTCACTTTTACCAGACCATTTAAGAAGGAGATTACCCGCACTTTGGGCAAGTCCAGTTCTTACTATGCCTGCTCCTACGACAAATAAACCTGCTATCATAATGACTACAGAGTTAGAAAACCCAACAAGCGCCTCGTTCGGCTCTAAAATGCCAGTAATAACAAATGCTAAAAGTGCAAGCAGTGCCACTAAGTCGGCTCGTATTCGATTGCTTATAAATAAGACAATACTAATTGCCAATATACTAAAGGTTATTGCTAACTGCATATCTAAGTGAGCTCCTTCTTTTTTTGTCTCCTTTATTATATAAAATGTTTGGAAGAAGTACTCGTCATATGGTTAAAGGTTGTTACAAAGTCTTTAAAGTTCATCAAGTATGTATGGATCACAACCCTATCCCTTATTTACACTGTTGTAGCCTGCATGAATAGCATCCCAGTCATGCAGTCTAGCCATCCTCTTTTCTATGCTGTCTAACGGCTTAAATCCAAACTGTTCATATAAGGAGTGCGCATCCTTGGTAGCCAAGTGAAAATTTGTTCCCTTTAAGTTCGGATGCTCAACAATAACACTCATCAGCCATTTGCTTAAGCCCCTCCCCCTGTAATCAGGTAAAACAAATACATCTCCTAGCCATGAATGCCTCACTAAATCTGATACTACTCGAGCAAACCCTACCTGTCTGGCTGCACCAGATGTTGGGTCTCCCTCATATATGCCGTAGCACAATACAGAGTTATTTATGGAAGCCTCCACTAATACTCTCGTTACTCCTTTTAACCAATAGGATTCGTTCGTTAAATAATTATAAATCACATCTATATCTAGTAACCTCTTATCCGTACTAATATAAAACCCATTGTTTTCTAATAAAATATGATCATTCATAACCTAACCCCTTTTTTATTTAATATATCCTTTTTATACAAGAATTGAAATACTAATCTAAATTCTCAAAAACTTCTAGTTAGGCTGCTATTTTTCTTTTATAGTATGTATAAAGGAGTGGAAGCTTAATGACTTTACTAAACAGACTAAAAAAGGGAGATAAAATTGGAATTTATTCACCCTCTTCCCCAATTACCTATTCCTCCCCTACGCGCTTTGCACGCTCGAAGGCTTTTATTCAATCAAAGGGATTTGAGATAGTAGAAGGAAGCTTGACAGGAAAACACGATCACTATAGATCAGGTAGTATAATGGCACGGGCAGAGGAACTAAATGAGCTGATCCGAAATCCTGATGTTCGATGTATCATGTCTACAATAGGTGGTACCAATTCCAATGCCATTCTCCCATATATCGACTATGAGGCGTTTAAAAAGGATCCCAAAATTGTAATCGGCTATTCGGATGCAACAGCAGTTCTATTAGCACTTTACGCCCAAACAGGAATACCAACCTTTTATGGTCCAGCACTCGTCCCTTCCTTTGGAGAGTTTGAGCCATTCGTCAATTATACATATGACTATTTCAATCAAATGCTAATCGAGGAGCAGCAGGCACCGTATGTCATCCCAACCCCTCCCTATTGGACAGATGAAATGGTAAACTGGGAGGTTAAAACAAAAGAAAAGGATCAGCGAGAAAATGAGTGGGTTTGTCTAAATAAGGGCATCGCTAAGGGCCGACTTATCGGCGGCAACCTTAACGCCATGTATGGTTTTTGGGGAAGCCCCTATATGCCAAGCATTAAAGCAGGCGACATCCTCCTAATCGAGGACACGATGAAATCCGCCTCTATCGTGGAGAAAAACTTCAATTTATTAAAGGTCAACGGCGTATTCAATCGAATTGGAGGAATAATCCTTGGCAAGCATGAGCTATTCGATGATGAAGGAACAGGCAAACAGCCATCTGATATACTACTGGAAACAATCGGAGACCTAAATATCCCGATCCTAGTAGACTTCGACTGCTGCCACACACATCCAATGCTAACGATGCCAATCGGCCGACAAATCAAGCTAGATGCTACGAGTAAAGAAGTTACGATAATGGAACAATGGATTAACTAACGATCGGATCCCAAGGGGTTAGTTTTATATTGTGGACTCAGGTAAAGTAGCTGGCTTGGTGCGGGAAATTGAAAAGTGTTGCGTCTTCGGCGTGAAGTGTTGCGCTAATTCTGGAAGTGTTGCGGATATCCTATAAAGTGTTGCGGGAATTATAAGTGTTGCACATATTGGACGAAGTGTTGCGCTAATCGGAGACAATCCGGAATCTTGCAGAGATAAAGGAAAATCTTGCGCTAATCCTCCTCAACCTTGCGGAGACGAGGTAGAACCTTGCACTAATCGCTCGAAACCTTGCAGAGATGGTGCGGAACCTTGCACAAATGCATAAAGAAGGAATAGAAACTTTGGAGGTGATACTTTGAAGAAAATGAAGTTAGGTTTATGTATAGTTGTATCTGGATTTATCATCTTTTTCGTACAAGAAAAATTTGGAGGGAACAAGACAGCAGATGGTATTGATAAGCTGTTTTCTGGTCAAATCTATGATTATGCAAAAGAGGAGTTTACTGTCCATGGTATGGGTTTAAGTCCTGAAGAAAAAGTTTTTACAGTTAGAATTGCAGAAGCACAGTATAAAGAACAAGCAAAGGAATACTTTAGAGACATTTTAAATTCTCACTATATGGAGAGTTATGGACTTGAGGTATTCGTTGATGTAACTTTAGAATAAAAAGTAAAAATAAATCAACATAAAAATGAGCTGGGAGAAAATAAACTGTACCCTATAGAGTAGACACTTTAAAAAGAGTCTACTCTATAGGGTCTTTTTGTGTAGAATTAGTTAAAGAGGAACGAGACAGGAGAGTTTGAGATGAGTAAAAAGACATTCACTGAGAAAGAGATTAGCCTATTATCTAAAAATCCTTATGTTAGGTCGGTTAGTGAAAAAGGAATTACATATTCCAATGAGTTCAAGAAACTTTTTATGAATCAATCTGAAAATGGCATGTTTCCTAGGGAGATATTTGAAGCATCTGGATTTGATATAGAGGTAATAGGGATGTCACGTATCCGCAATTCAGCTAGACGTTGGAGAAAAGCATTCAAGCAAGACGGAATTCTTGGCTTGGAGGATACTAGGCTCAATAATTCAGGACGGCCTCGTGAAAGAGAACTTACTCCAGAAGAGAAGTGTTCCAGGTTGGAAGCACAAGTTAATTTGTTGAAAGCAGAGAATGAACTTCTAAAAAAGATACGATTCGCCGAAAGGGGACAACAGAAGAAATAACGCTTACAGCTGAACACAAATTTAATCTGATCCAGTCTGTCATTGTTAAATACAACTTGAAAAGAATGGTCAGTCATCTATGTGGAATAGCCGGCGTATCACGCTCTGGCTACTATAACCACTATTCTGAGGAAGCGGTAGAACAAAGGAAACACAAGGATAAGAAGGACGAAGCTTCACGGGATATCATCCTAAAAGCTTATCGGTTCAAAAGACGTAAGAAAGGTGCCCGTCAGATCAAAATGACCCTGGAGGGTCAATTTAAGGTTGTCTATAATTTGAAAAAAATTGGGAGAATCATGAAGAAATATGACATTGTCTGCCCTATTCGAAGGGCCAATCCATATAAGCGAATTATGAAAGCCAGTCAGGAACATAAGGTAGTCCCCAATTTACTCAACAGGGAGTTCAAACAAGGCATTCCTTTTAAGGTACTACTGACTGATATCACCTATTTGTTTTACGGAAAAGGGAAAAAGGCATATTTATCAACAATCAAAGATTCCTCGACTAATGAAATCTTGGCATATCAGGTATCAGATCAAATCACCCTCGATATAGCCCTCAATACCTTAAATAAGCTGAAGAAAAATCGGAAAGTGAGGTTGGCTGAAGGCGCCTTTATTCACTCGGATCAAGGTGGACATTACACCAGTCCTATTTACCAAAAGCTAGTGAAGAAATATAAATTAGGACAGTCCATGTCAAGGAGAGGAAACTGTTGGGACAACGCTCCCCAGGAGTCATTCTTTGGGCATTTTAAGGACGAGGCGTATATCAGGCCATGTGATACATTGGATGAGCTAAAGAAGGAAATCAAGAGCTACATGACCTATTACAATCATTATAGATATCAGTGGGATTTAAAAAAGATGACCCCTGTTGAATACAGAGATCATCTAATTAAGGCTGCCTAGCTTTTTTTAAAATGTCCTTTACTTAGGGTACAGTTTAAAATATACCAGCTCATTTTTTGTTTTACATCGACATTTCCCTTTAATTCATCACTGGTTGTAGTGCTTCTTTAAGTTTTGGAGAGGCTCTAACTACTCCGTATACTTTTATAGAGTTAATGGTTTTTAGTGCCAGCTCTGGATCTATATCATTAGCTAGGATGAGCATACCTATTGTTTTAAGGGACAGGGTTTTATTCTGCTCCGACAGTAGCTCTAATGTATGTTTGTCATAATAGCTAACTCCCATATTAAAAGCTTTCATTGTCACTGCTTGATCGATTACTTGCGCATGCGTGTTTAGTTGATTTCTAATAGAAGTTTTGATGAAGTCGGTTCTGTTCGAATAAAAGCCCTGCTCTATTAATAAATCTGCCTTACCTAAGTCCACCACGTTCATATTTATTGTTATTTTTTCAGTTTCAGCCATCTCACTACCATCCCCTGACCATCTATTTTCAATAATTATAATAATAATTTAATTTTCAGTCAATATAAAAAGCACTGAATCCTATCTTCAGTGCTTTGAAAGGCAGTATTGTTCAGCTCAGGTAGAGGCTTCATTTTGTTCTTCCCATTCTTCTCTTAATAAGCCCATACGTATCGAATCATAGTAGACTCCATTATATAAACGGCATTTTCTCATGCGCGCTTCCATTTTCATACCTAACTTTTCTCCAACCTTGACCATTCGTTCGTTGCCGGACCAGGTTGTAAAGCCAACCCGTACAAGAGGCAGCTCCGTAAATAGATGATTGATCCACATTTTAAGTGCCTTTGTTCCAATTCCTGAATTCCATGATTTTGGGTCATAGATAAGAATTCCCATCTCTAGCCAAAGTGAGGCCTCATGCTCCCAGTAATAACAAAGTGCTCCAACTAATTCATCTTTATAATAGATTCCCCAAAAATCATCTTGGTTTATAAAATAATCTTTTTTTAAAATAAATTGCTCATAAGTCATGGAAGTGTAAGGCTCAAACGGGGCATCCCACTTTTTCCATTCTGGGGCTTCTTCTTTTAGGCTCAGTTCCCATAATCGATATAGTTCCTCTTCTTTTACCGGTCTTATATTAATGTCATTCACTTTCATGCCCCCTAACTTCCATGCATATAATTTTATCATACTATTCTTTCGAAAGAATATTTCCTATATAGTTTCTATTGTGGTAAAGTGTTATTTGTGAAAATTACATATATAAAAGGAAGTGCTACTCTCGTGGGTGGAAATCAACAATTACAACGAGGCTTGGAACAACGGCACATCACCTTAATGTCGTTAGGCGCTGCCATTGGAGTCGGACTATTTTTAGGCTCCGCAACAGCCATTCAATTAGCCGGACCAGCTATTCTGATCTCCTATATTATTGGAGGCCTAGCTATTTTCATTATTATGCGAGCACTAGGGGAAATGGCCGTCCATAACCCGGTATCCGGATCTTTTAGCAGGTATGCAAAGGATTATTTAGGATCGCTGGCAGGATATATAACTGGATGGAATTATTGGTTTTTATGGGTTGTCACCTGTATGGCCGAAATTACAGCAGTTGGAGTATACATGAAAATGTGGTTCCCTGATACGCCATCGTGGATTTGGGCTTTAGCTGCTTTGGTGATTATGACTCTAGTTAATTTGATTGCCGTAAAGGCTTACGGAGAATTTGAATTCTGGTTTGCTCTTATTAAAATTGTGGCAATCCTTGCAATGATATTCGTGGGACTTGGCGTTATTATTTTTGGAATAGGTAACGGCGGTGTAGCCGTTGGTATAAGCAATCTATGGACAAACGGTGGCTTTGCCCCGAATGGAATAACGGGTATATTCATGTCTCTACAAATGGTCATGTTTGCTTACTTAGGTGTTGAAATGATTGGAGTAACAGCTGGAGAAGCAAAGAATCCTAAGAAGGTTATTCCTAATGCCATCAACACAGTATTTTGGCGAATTTTATTGTTCTATGTGGGAGCTTTGTTCGTTATTATGTCGATTTATCCTTGGAATGAGGTTGGAGACAACGGTAGTCCATTTGTTTTAATGTTCGAGCAAATTGGTATTGGACCGGCTGCGGGTATTATTAACTTTGTTGTTCTTACCGCTGCGTTATCAAGCTGTAACAGCGGAATTTTCAGTACAGGGAGAATGCTCTTTAATTTAGCAGAGCAAAAACAAGCACCTGCTTCCTTTAAGCGAATCAGCGGTACTGGCGTTCCCTCAAAAGCTATTATTTTCTCTGCTGCACTATTATTGTTTGGCGTTTTACTAAACTACTTAGTACCGGAAAAGGTATTTATTTGGGTAACGAGCATCTCGACCTTCGGAGCAGTTTGGACATGGGGAATTATTCTAATGTCTCAATTAAAATTCCGAAAATCTTTAACTAAGGGAGAAGTTTCAAGACTTTCCTATAAGGCATTATTCTATCCCTACGGCTCGTATCTCGTGCTTGCCTTTTTAGTATTAGTGCTTGGTCTCATGGCTTATTTCCCTGATACAAGGGTCGCAGTAATAGTCGGTCCTATATGGATCATCGGCTTAGTATTTAGCTATTACAAAAATGGCTTTCATAAAAAGAAAAACCAGATCTAAATAAAGCCCTTCATTCTCTTAAAAAGGAGATGAAGGGCTTTTCTTAATGCTTAAATATACTTTTCAAACCATCCCGTAATTTGTTCGAGTCTCGTTTGGCGTAGATTTGGTAACCCGACACGCGATAAATTGTGATCTGCTTGCGGGAAACGTACAAAGCTTGTTTCTTTCCCCATTCCCTTTAAAGTAATATACAACTGTTGAGCTTGCTCTATTGGACAACGATAGTCGTTTTCACTATGCAAAATAAGTAACGGAGTTTCCACCTGAGACGCATATTTTAATGGAGATGCATCCCAAAGTTTATTAATATCCGTCATATCTCCACCGATTTGCCATGGAGTGAAATAATATCCTATATCAGAAACGCCGTAAAAGCTAACCCAGTTAGAAATAGAGCGTTGGGTTACTGCAGCCTTAAAGCGATTTGTGTGTCCAACAATCCAGTTTGTCATAAAACCACCGTAGCTTCCACCTGTTACTCCTAGACGATCATGGTCAATCCAATCATTTTCCGACAACACATAGTCAACGCCTGCCATAATGTCCTCATAATCTCCACCACCGTAGTCGCCTCTTACCGCATCTACAAATTCTTGGCTATAGGAATGGCTACCTCTAGGGTTTACATATAATACGCCGTAGCCCTTAGCCGCTAAGAGCTGAAGCTCATGAAAGAAGGTGTTCGCATACATGGTATGGGGACCACCATGAATTTCTACAATAAGCGGATATTTCTTTCCAGCCTCGAAACCTGCTGGCTTCATCAGCCATCCGTGAACATCCCAGTCCTTAGCTCCCTTGTAAACAATCGGCTCTGGTTCGACAAGTTCTATTTCCTCCAGAAGTTGTTCATTGAATGAAGTAAGTGCTTTTCTCTCACCAGTCGTCAAATTAAGCTTAAATAATTCCCCGGGAAATACTGAATTACTAATTGCTGCAAGTGCAAATGTGCCATCTTTCGCAACGTCATATCCATAAACATGCTCGTTTTCAGGTGTGGCTGGATAGATCTCTCCCTCTAAGGAAGCTACATAGAGGCGGACGTCACCCATAGTAGAGAGCTGAAAATATACATAGTTGTCTTTTGTCCAGGCTATACTTGGTGCACTTGCTCCTTGCTGTAAATCACCTCCGGAGTAATCTCCGACTGGAGCATCAATTCCTTCTGTTAAGGCCTCTCTTACACCTGTTTGAACATTATAAATATATACTTCATCGTGTGTTGCATTTTCATAAGTTCTATTTGATCCTACAAAAGCAACATAGTCATTTTCATGTGAAAAAGCAGCGCCTCCGAAATAACCCTCTTCATCTACTAATATGCTCTCTTCCTTCGATTCCACATCTACTAAATACAAAGGTTGTTTAAATGAAAAGTCTTGGTTTTCTTCTCTATTTACTCCCATTACTATTTTCTTGCCATCATGTGAGACTGCCTGCAGGCTGTGCTGATGATTTCCCTCCGTAAACTGTACAGCTTCCTCTGTTTGTATATCGATTATTCCAATCTGTCTATACGTATCCTTTGGCAATAGCCCTACTCCGTCTGAATGATATTTCATCTTATCTACAACATATGCCTCGGGATGCTTGTTTTCTTCTTTTTCAGGGTCGTCTGTCCAGCTTTTCCCCTCTTTTAAAGGCGCGACAAACCAGATTTTTTTACTGCAAGGAGACCAGTGGAAGCTTGAGATTCCTTTTTCAAAAGTGGTTAGCTTCTTTGCTTCGCCACCCTTAGACGATAAAAGGAAGAGTTGGTTTTTGTCATCTCGACTAGACAAGAACGCTATGTATTTTCCATCCTTGGACCAACATGGTGATGATATACGTTCCTTCAGATGTGTCCACTGGGCCACCTCATCTGTCTCTAAATCTACATGATACAAATAAGAATAGTATTTATTATCCTTCTCATTCATTTCAGTTCTAATAAATAAGGCGTCCTTATTTGATGGAGAAATTACAGGATTTGTAATAGATTGCAGTTTAAATAAGTCCTTTGCTTCTAACCGTCTTTTAGTCATTATTTTTCCTCGCTTTCTTGTTGTCTTTCTTATTTCGACATTATAAATCATTTTCCTTTAATTCCCGAAAAAAAGAATGTTACATGAATATTTTCATATTTAACATTAAGCAAAGTTGATCTCTTCATAAGGCAAACGCATTTCAGGAGATGAGCAATAAGCCGTCTTACTACCCAAACACCCAATACTCTGCGGTTTACTCAATCCAACTAAATTTACGACAATGGGTCCGTGTTTTACTACAATCCCACGCTACTTTACGACAATCAATCCATAGATTACTACAATCGATCAGCAACTTACTCAATCCAACTACATTTACGACAATGGGTCCGTATTTTACTACAATCCCGTGATACTTTACGACAATCAATCCATAGATTACTACAATCGATTAGCAACTCTCTCGGTCCAACTAAATTTACGACAATGGGTCCGTGTTTTACTACAATCCCACGCTACTTTACGACAATCAACCCATAGATTACTACAATCAATCAGCAACTCTCTCGATTCAACTAGATTTACACATGTGCACTATATTTTAATTCCCACTAAAAAAACTGCCTCCCATTTCAGGAGGCAGTTTCTGTTATTTTGCTTTGGATGTTGGCTTCAATGTACGACGTAGTATTTTACCAGTCGTATTTTTTGGAAGCTCCTCTAAAAATTCTATGCTTTTTGGAATCTTATATTTTGCTAGTTTTTCAGCGCAATAATCATGAAGCTGCTCTTCCGTTAAGGATTCATCCTTTTTCACAACGAAGGCAAGTACTTCTTCTCCAAAGTTAGGGTCTGGAACGCCGATAACGGCTGCTTCCACGATACCAGGGTGCGCAAATAATACTTCCTCTACCTCGCGAGGATAAACATTATAGCCCCCGACAATGATCATATCCTTTTTACGGTCAACGATATAGAAATAGCCTTCCTCGTCTTGACGAGCTAGGTCACCTGTATAAAGCCAGCCACCCCGAATAGCATTTTCCGTTTCTTCAGGCATCTTGTAATAGCCCTTCATGACGTTCGGTCCACGAACAATTAGTTCGCCAACCTCTCCTACCGGTACCTCTTCCCCTAGCTCATTCACTACTTTGTTTTCTACGTTAACTATAGAAGTTCCAATGGATCCTGCCTTGCGGTCACGATCTATTGGGTTAAAGCAAGTTACTGGAGAAGCCTCTGATAAACCATATCCTTCCGATATACGCACTTTAAATTTATCCTCAAAGTTGTGTAATAAAGCAACCGGTAAGGAAGATCCTCCAGAAATCGCCAAACGAATCGTAGAGAAGTCTTCTACCTTTCCTTCTGGGAATTGGTATAGGAAGTTGAACATCGTTGGTACGCCAGCAAAGACAGTTGCCTCTTGCTCTTTAATAACATGAAACACTTCCTGTGGACTGAATCTAGGAACTAATAGAATAGTAGCTCCCATTAATAATGGTGCATTTACTACAACCGTCAATGCAAATACATGGAATACTGGAAGTGTCGCTATTACTCGGTCGTCTGTGCTGAAGTTTAAATACTCGGCAACGTCACGAGCGTTCGAGTAAATATTATTAAATGTCAGCATTGCTCCCTTAGGGTGTCCAGTAGTACCAGATGTGTATAGAATGACAGCTGTGTCATCTGAATGAACTTCCACATGAGGTACTGCTTCCACTGCTGTAGAAATCAAATATGTAAACGATTTCACCTTAGGCTTTAAGGTAGCTGGAAGAGCTGCAAGCTTGTCAGCTGTTGATGGATCGGTCTCACAGATAATATAGTTTTCTACTGTTGAAAAAACACCAGCTGCCTTTTCTACTAGTGGTATAAACGCATCTAAGGCAATAATAGCTTTAGCGTCACTGTTTTTCACGATGTAGCTAATTTCATCTGGTGTGTATATTGGATTAATCGGTACTGCGGTTGCACCTAAACGCATGGTTGCATAAAGAGAAATTAAGAAGTGTGGAGAATTTCCAAGTAGAAACCCTACATTATCCCCTTTTTCTACCCCTAATGAATGTAAAGCAGCCGCAAAGCGCTCTACCGACTGATTGAATTCTGCGTAAGTAGTGTCTTTTCCCATAAAATGATAAGCAATTTTGTCTGGATTTTTTAAGGCCCTTTGTTGAACGTGTGTCACTAAACTCATTTTTTACAGCTCCCATCTTTCTTGAATGAACAGTCATTCATAATCCCCAACTTAATTATATAAGAAAAGTTTTGACAATTCAATATAAAATGAAGGTTTGCACCATTTGCTTCCAAAGCAAAATGGGAGCAGAGTAATAACCCCGCCCCATTCTTTCATGCATATTTTATTCTTGAATATGGGCAATATATCTCCATCTTATTAAATAGAAATAGGACAGCTGGATAATGGTAAACACGATTAAAACTATTAGCATTTCTTTTGCTATGGAAACTGCAGCTAGATCCACCCAAAACGCCTGTAAAAATAAGAAGGAGAAGGTGCTATGAATCATTGCTAGTCCCCAAGGTAAAAAGAATTGCGGAATTAGCTGCCTATTAACGATTTTCACTAGCTCTCTATCTGTTACTCCCATTCTTCTCAGTACATCATATTGCTTCTTGTCTCTCTCCAAATCTGTGTATAGCTTGAAGTAAACAAAGCTACCTGCAGCTAGGATTAGTACTGCAGCAACTAATAGCCCCGTGAATAGAAGTAATGAGAAGGTCGCGCGAATAATGGAATAGTTCAACCCTGGGTTTACGTAATAAAAAGGATTGGAATTTATACCAGTAGAACTAACAGTTTCACTCATTAATTCGTCTAAACTAGTACCAATTTCTTTCGTACGGAGCCATTCAGAAATATGGAAGGCATAAAAGGTCATTCTCGATTGCTGGTCCTCATACCCCGCCAATGGTTCTGTTATTAATGAAAAGTCCTCATCACTAATAATGATTGTGCGATCTTTGATTGCTAGGGAAGGAAAAATTAACTTATTGTAAATATCCTGAATACGAAGAGGAATATTACTTTCCTCTAACACTGTCTGTTCATTTTCCACTCGGATACTTCCAAAGTCCTCTTCTGTATTGGGCACTAACAATGCCTGTCCCGGTAGCAAATCAACAAAAGGAAGTTTGAGTGCAAGTGCAAGGCTATTGACTTCTGATTCTCTAATGACGTTGACCGTCTCTCCTGTACTGGAGGACGTCTGCTTCTTCAGGTTAAATTTAACTAAATCATAAGAAAGCCCTTCATTCTGCAACTCCTTGGTTAGCTTCGTCACATGCTCTTGTTCATAGGGGTTATTCCAATCACTAGAGTAGAAAATACTTACAGGGTTTAACTCTCTAAACTGTGCGGTAAAGGAAGTAAACGAAGTAACGATTCCCACTGAAAGAAAGGCTATACAGGATACAATTGTTACAACGAAAAACATTTTGGCATTCTCTCGAATTTTAATCGATGCATCTGCGAAAGCGATTAACCGAAAAGACCGCCAATAAAGTTTTCTTTTGTTTCGAATGACCTGTAGCAGGTAGAGGATGCTGTCCGTATAAAAGTAATACGTTCCCCAAAATGCTAATGTCACAATGACGAAGCTAAGGGCAATATGCATTTGAAATGCCGAGAATATAACAAGTCCGTAGGCAGATAAAATGAGGACAAACCCCAGTAATGCTCTCCATTTTTTATATGCAGTCGGTTCCTCGTCATTACTATATCCTCTTAGAAGCTGGATGATATCTTTCTTACGTATAAAAACGACACTGCTAAAAGAAATCACGACAAACATCGTAACAAAAACGATGATTGTTAATGCAAATGGCTTCCAAGATACATACAAAGGAAGGCTATCGAGTAAAAAAAGCTCTCGGATAACCATAAAAAAGAACTTGGAAAATGAAAAGCCAAAGAATATGCCGACAGTAACAGATATAAGTCCTAATAGCATTGTTTCTATAAAAATCATCCGACCTAGCTGTTGCTTTTGCATCCCAAGATTCAGTAGTACGCCAAACTCATGCGACCTAGCCTGTATGAAGGCACTCATCGAATAAAATAAAAAAAACAATGTAAAAATGATTAATATAATCTCAGCAATCAGCATTCCACCAAATGCTATATCACGTAAAAACTGATCCTCAATCTTTGGATGAAACATTAACATCGTATAGACGAAGAACACCATAACAGAAAAGCTACTAGCTAGAAAAAAAGCTGCATATATCCTGCTGTTCCTTATGACATTATGATAAGCAAATTGTTGAAAGGTCATTTTACATTTCCACCTAACTTTCATGTTTCGAAAATTATCAAGGCATTCGCAAAGAGTTTAAATCGTTAACGTTTCCACCTAAGAGAGAAAGGACGTTTAATATTCTCTGGAAGAAGGTTTGTCTTCGATCATCCTTATAAATCTCGTTAAAGTACTCTCCATCCTTGATAAATAGCACTCGATCGCAATAGCTTGCTGCTATCGGATCGTGAGTTACCATAACAATGGTCGTATTACTCATCTGATTAACTTGAGTTAATATTTCTAATACATCACGTGCTGATTTAGAATCTAGATTCCCGGTTGGCTCGTCCGCAAGAATAATAGACGGCCCATGTATCAAAGCTCTTCCTATCGCAGTTCTTTGCGCCTGACCACCAGAGATCTCTGCTGGTCTCTTTTCTAGAATATTCATTAGATCCAACGATTCCGCTATCTCAATGACTTTTTCCCTCATTGTCCCTACAGGCTGCCCATCTAAGGTTAAAGGGAGAATCATATTTTCCTCTACAGTAAGCGCTGGGAGAAGGTTGAAATCCTGAAATACGAATCCAAGCTGTCTTCTTCTAAATAAAGACAAATCATCCTTTTTCAGCTCCAGCGGGTTTAAGCCGTCTATAAAGAAATCCCCAGAGGTTGGTCGGTCAATAGTGGAAATTATATTCAGTAAAGTAGTTTTTCCACTTCCTGATGGACCCATTACTGCAAGGAACTCTCCCTTTTCCACTTCAAAGCTAAGCTGATTAATGGCAAGGTGAGCTATTTTTCCTTCATAAACCTTCGTTATGTCATCAAGAACTAATATCGACATCCTTGTCATCCCTTTCCTTAGAATCTAACTTCTCAAATAGGATCGATATTGTCGTCCCTTCACCAAGTATCGACTTGATGCTCATCTTGTGACCTAAACGATTACAGATTTCCTGAGCTAAATATAATCCCATTCCAGTAGATTCCCCACTTTTACGTCCATTCTCGCCCGTAAAAAAGGCTTTGGTCACACGTTTTATATCAGAGGCCGGGATACCAATCCCTTCATCCCTCACACTCAATACTACTTTTTCGTCCTCTAAAGTAGTTTCAAAAAATATCTTTTTATTTTCCTTCATCGTGTATTTAACAGCATTTGTTATAAATTGAGCAATAACAAAACGGATCCATTTAGCATCCGTCGCGATTAAACAATCATCTTCCATTTCAATGACTGGATAAACTCGATGACTAATAAACAATCGCTTATTCTTAGAAACCTCTTCTGCCACAACTTGCCTTAAATTCACTTGTTCTATGTGCATATCTTCTTCAAAGGTATCAAGCCTGGCATTCATAAGTACGGCTTCTAATCCTCGCTTCAATCGATCCGTTTCCTCGAGAACACTTTTAGAGTCCATCTGTTCCCCATTTTGTCCCATCATTTCTAAAACAGAAATTGGAGTTTTCATTTGATGAACCCAGCTGTTCATAAATTGCAGATGCCTGTTTTGAGTTGCATATAAAAGCTGTACCTCTTTTTGATATAAACGATAGATGTGCTGCAAATAGGTCTCCACTTGTCTTACTTCTGGGGAGTATCCTTCTTTTTGCAAGACTACTTCTATTTTGTTTGGAACAGATAGTATTTTTTTATAAAACGACATTTTTTTTATAAAAAGCGTTCCTAAAAAGGTAAGTGTTAGGATAGTGCTAATCACGATTGAGTATACGGCAGTATCAACGTTTCGAAAGCCATCCAGCCAATAAAGGAGCATGATAAATAACACAAGGAAAATTTGAAATATGATAAAGATAGAATGTTCTTTTATAAATAAACGAAACATATCAGGATTCCTCCGAACTAAGGTTTAAGCGATAACCTGCTCCTCGTACCGTTTCAATGGTGGAGCTCACATGGTAATCCGCAAGCTTTTTACGGACTCTTGTCATGTTCACATTCAATGTGTTCTCATCAACAAAGGACTGGTCATCCCAGAGCTCTTCTAATAGTTGCTCCCGTGTCACTACTTTAGGATAGTTTCTTAAAAGTAATTCTAGTATGGTACACTCTTTCTTCTGAAGAGGAATTTCTTCCTTACCGATATGTAGCTCCATCCGCTCCAAGAATAGCTGAAGCTTTCCAGCACGGACAATTCTCTCCTCCTGCTTTGCTGCATACTCCCCATACGTCCTTCTTAAATGGCTTCGTATTTTAGCTAGGACGATTTCATAATGGAAAGGCTTCGTAATAAAATCGTCTCCCCCATTTTCTAAAGCAAAAATCTGATCCATTTCACCTGATCTTGCCGAAACAAAAATAATCGGACAAGTCGTAAGCTGTCTTAATTGTCTACACCAATAATAGCCGTCATACGAAGGTAAATTCACATCAAGTAAAACAATGTGTGGATCAAAGGCTGTAAATTCCTCAATTATATGGTCAAAGTCTTCTATAGTATGTACTTCATAGTGATATTTTCTTAATGTATCTGCCAGTAGTGCTGCAATTTTCTTATCGTCTTCCACTACTAGCACTCGGTGTGTGTCCACAGTAATCCCCCTTAAAAAGTTCTTCTCTTATCATATCAAATCTTTCTTTATTATTCTTCATACACCCAAAGAATTCATACCACAATCATATTTTTTAAGCCTCTCCTATTGTGGTGGTGACATTTTAAAAATTTATTTTTCAAAGGATATTGTATTTATTCTCAGAATAATCTATTGTTTTATTGTTCGATACATTTTCTTATAAAAGAGGGTAATTTTTACTTATTTGCAAGAACCTCCTGAGGATTGTATGGAATTATTGTAGGGGAGAATAAGATGATGAATAAAGGAGAGAGTGATGGGAATGTTCAAGGACTGGACTTTATTTGAAAAAGTTTGGTTGGGTGTATTTACGTTAGTTAATATTTATTTGTTTTTTGCTTGGAAGGATTCATTATTAGGTCTAATAAGCTCACTAACAGGTATGCTTTGTGTGGTATTGGTAGCAAAGGGGAAAATTAGTAATTATTATTTTGGTATTGTAAACACGTCTACTTATGCCTACATCACCTATACGTATGGATTATATGGGGAGTCTATGCTGAATGGACTGTTCTATTTTCCAATACAGTTTATCGGAATCTATTTATGGAGAAAAAACCTAACGAAAGTTCAGACAATTGGCGAAGACGTCTCTGTAAAACGATTAGACAAAAAAGGATGGATGTATATAATTGTTATCTCTATTGTAGCGTCTATATCTTATGCCTACCTTTTAAATGCTATTGGTGGCCAACAGGTTCGATTAGATTCAGCTGCAGTTGTGTTATCTGTTCTAGCTCAAATATTGATGCTTAAACGTTATGCAGAGCAATGGGTGCTTTGGATCGCTGTCAATGGATTAACAATTGTCCTTTGGGTGATCACACTTACAAAAACGGGCGGAAATGACTGGTCAATGCTTGTTATGTGGTCGGCATTTTTAGTGAACTCTATTTACGGATATGTAAACTGGCTGAAAATGCACAGAGCGCAACATAATCTTGAAGGAGAAGCGTATGAACTACGGCCTTCCAATTGAGGAATATGACCGAAATTTAACATTTGGTTATTATGGAGGAAAGTTTTTACCATTTCATATGGGGCATCTCAGCTGTATTATAAAAGCTGCTTCGCTAGTAGATGTGTTGTTTGTAGTTGTAGGCTACGATGAAGCCTATGAGCAAGACCTGTGTCTAAACAGTAATTTTAAATGGGTGTCTCCTCGTCTAAGAGAGCGTTGGGTTACTAAAGCCACAAAAGATATGCCGAATGTTCGTGTGCTGTCTCACTATGAGCGTCGTTCAGACGGGTATATGACAGATCCATTAGTGAAGCAGGCCAATGAGGAATTGCTTCAAAAGCTTGGTGGAAAATTAGATTATGTGTTTAGTAGTGAAGCTGACTATGAAGATTATTTTAATATGTACTTTCCAGATAGTGAGCATATCCTTTTTGATAGACTGAGCACCCAATATCCTATCTCCGCAACAGAAATACGAGATAAAGGTGTCTATTCGTATTGGGAAATGCTACCTCCAGCTGTAAGGGAATCATACGTTAAAAGAATTTGCTTATGCGGAGTAGAGTCTACAGGGAAGTCAACGATGGCTAAGCTACTAGCTGCTCACTTTCAAACGAACCTTGTAGAAGAATACGGTAGAGCCTTCTACGATAACATCAATGGTTGTTTTGATATCGACATGCCAGAGGACTTCCATCAAATCGCTTTTGGACATAGCTATGCTATTTTGCAAGCGGTGCCTACAGCCAATAAAGTGCTCTTTATTGATACGGAGGAAACATACACCCAGTTTTTCAGATTAAAAAGTATCGGCGAAAAAAGCGCAGTTTTGAGCGAAATGATTAAGAGTCGAGTAAATCAAATAGATACTTACATTTACTTAGAACCTCATAATGAGTATGAAATGGATGGAACCAGACTTCCTGTCTCACAAAAACAGAGGTTACAGGACAATGAACAATTGAAAAGCTTATTTAATGAGTACGGTATTAGCCTTCACATAGTAGATGAGAATAGCCGATCCCGTCGGTTAGAAAAGTGTATCACAATTGTATATGATTCTTTAAGACATGTTATTTAAACAAAATAGCCTATATAGGAATGTCTCAGATTGGAGACATTCCTTTTTTAGTGATGAACGTTTCTGAACTCCAATTTTCCAAACTTAAAATACCTTCCGCTGATATACAGATTGGCTAACCATCCAGGAAATTAGATAAATTATAATGCAGGTAGCTGCGCCACTAAGGTAAAGAGTTGTTGTCGACATGCTAGTTAGAAAATCTGTAATCACAGTGAGATGTTTGGTCAGGAATTGAAAGACTGGCGGGATAACAACAGCTAAGAATAGAAATCCAACCATAACCACTGCACCTATATATCCGGGTTTTAAAATATAAAATAACGGAAAGGCTATTGCTGTGAAAATGAAGAATAATCCCATGGCGATAGATATATCCTTTATCAAAAAGTCATAACTAAATATATAAAAAATAATACTAGCTACTCCTATTGATACAATCATATATGCAATAGCGCCGATGTACTTTGCTGCCACAATCTCTTTTCTCGTATAAGGCAAAGAATTAAGAAGTATATTAGATTCTACTTGTTCATCGTAAATATATCCATTCAGTGGTATATACATGCTAGCCATCAGAAAAACAAAGGCTGGACTCATATGATCAGCAAATATTGCAAAGAACATAATAAACGGAATAAAAAGTAGTATCTGTGTTTTTTGAATAACTAAATCTTTTTTTATCAAATTATACATATTGCCCTATAGCTCCTTTCGTATAAAACATAATATCCTCCAAGGTAGCTTCTTCAATAACCACTTGAGCTCCTAATAATCTTTTTACTTCTTCTGCATTATTTGTTATTGCTTGAAATTCTGTAGAGGTACGTTCCATACTGATAAAACATTTTTCAATGTCTTGGTTGATTAGATTTGCACTTCCTTTTACTAATGCATAACGCTCCTGTATATTTCTTATCGACTCGTTGAAAAGAATCTTTCCTTTATGAATGAAAGTAATATTATCTGCGATTCTTTCTAAATCACTGGTTATATGGGTGGAGAAGAAGATAGTCCGCCTTCCATCTACCATCATATCTTTTAAAATATCCAGCAATTCTCTTCGAAAAACGGGATCTAAACCAGCTGTCGGCTCATCCATCATTATAAATTCAGCTTCATGAGATAGGGCTATTGCTAAAGAAGTTTTCATCAGCATTCCTTTGGAAAAGGTTTTAATAGCTTTGTTTAATGGGAGTTCAAACTTTCTAACATAATCATTAAATTGACTGTCACTCCAATTTTGATAAGCTGGGCCAATTATTTTACGGATATCTTTTAGATTCAAACTCTCGTAAAATACATTACTATCATAAACAAATCCTATGCGCTCTTTAATTTCCTTTTCATGATTGGCATAATCCTTACCAAATATGTTTATTTCACCTGTATCTGGTTGTAAAAGATTCATTATTAGCTTCATGGTGGATGATTTCCCTGCCCCGTTCGCCCCTACAAATCCTGTTATTTGCCCTTGTTTAACATGTAAATTCATATTCTCTAAGGAGAAATCTTTAAAATATTTGCTGACATTTTTAAACTCTACTAAATTTTCTATTTTCCTCACCCCTTATTAAAATTAAAATGCGTGCTATAAAACTTTTCTTTGACACGATTTTTATTGCTCATTAACTCATCCCCCTGGAGTCACCTCCTATCGCAATCATTAGATAGAAATGTACATGTTTAAATGTTAAAAAGCTATTTATGAAATTAACTGAGCTAGAACCCCCTCCTGACATAGATAAAGTAAAAGAGTATATGTAATATATACACACTATATACTATATTAACGGTATGCACAATATAAAAATCTGATTTTTATAAAAAAAAAGACCTTAATATATTATTAAAGTCTTTTAAAACGTTATTTATTTGAATCAATTTCATAATCTCTATGTTTACAAAAGAATACGAATGATAAATAGAAAATTATAGGCATTTTAGAAAATAAATTAGAATTGATTTGTGCTCATATCTCGAAGTCTTTTAGTGAGAGAGTGATCAGCCATCACCCATCTTTTACGCGCGTGGTAGTGATGTCTAACTGTTTTGCTCATCCAGTCAGACTCGCCGCTTGCTGCTTCAATCAATCCAGCGAAAAAGATGGTGGTAAATTGTTAAGTTGCTATTTATGAAATAGACTCATTTATAAATTGGCTATGTTAAAGGCTAGGGTTGTTTTTTCTTGAGGAGATTTAGTTTGTGAAATGTTACACTTAAACTAACGGGGCAGTTTAGTTTAACTAAGAAGGTTTTTATACTATTGTGTTGAATAAGTTAATATATGTAAATTATTGAACGAAGGGGGTGCTTTACTTCAAGGCAGGGGGTTGCACTTTTTTCTTGACCAAATAATGCAGTTTAATAAATTTATTTTATGGAGGGATTTGACTTGAAACAGTCAACTTATATAATTGGTGCATTTATATTAGGTATATCGGTAGTAATATCTTCTTTTATTTTTTATAGCACCTTTTCAAATTCATTAAGTAAGGTAAGTAATCCTCAAACAGTAACGAATTCAATGCCTGATTTAATGACTAAAATACAACTTTCCGAATATCTTCAGATAAGTGAGCAATCATTAGAAGGCATTATTAAAAAAGATGAATTTGAGAAGGCAAAATTAAGTAGCTATGACACTTATCAATTTATTCCATACTTAAAAATCGATAATCAGGAAAGATTCTTAAAAGCAGAGATAGATGTATGGTTGAAGTATAAGAATGATCACCACTAATTCACTAACGCGTGCTTTACTTCAAGAAGGAGTAAAGCCTTTTTTCTTATTGAAGTAAAGCAGCAGTTTAGTTAAATATTCGCTTTCCGAAATAATCAATCATTATTTCAAATATCCCTATATTACCAATATACTATCCATAAAGAGAGTAGGTGTTAAATAATGAAGAAAACTAATACATCTCTTATTCCTTTTATATCTTTTGGGTTAATACTTGCAATTTTGCTCATAATTTTACCTATATATTTATTATTCTTTTTAGATGGGTCACCAGACGAGTATAAAAAATATGATAAAGGAATTACTATTGAGGTGAATAATTTGAGTAATCAAAGTCTACCTGATCTTACATTCTCACATAACGGAAATCGTGATTTTGTAGAGTTAGGAACAATAAAAAGTCTTGGTCCTGGAGAAACAGGTAAAATTACTAGTAGTACCAAAGAATTAAAAACAAATGATGTAAGTGTATATTTGCACTATTACATTGAGGATGGCGAAAAAAAAGAAGATAGTATTCTTTATTTTTATACAAGACAACCTACAAAAGCGGTCGCCATTATAAACATCTATGAGGTAAATTCCCAAGGATATTTAAAGTATGAATTATCAGGTTATAATGGTTGGTCGCAATTTGGGCCAGAGGAAAGAAGTGAAGAATAATGAATCATTTTCAAATAGTAATAAGATGTTCAACTAACGGGTGCTTTCGTATTATAAGGTTAACCAGTTTTTACTGGTTGACCTTATTTTTATAGGATTTAATATATCAGTAGCCAGGGTAGGACGTACGGGTGCGTGGGACAATGATCCCGTGAACTAAACTGTCCACCCCCTACTTGTAGAAACATGTTTGAGGCTGGTTGGGACATAGATCTCGTATAACAAGCGAAGCTATGACACTACAAGGAGGAACAGGGGTACTGGTGAGTGCGTCAGAGGAGGAAGTTAAATGAACCCAGTAGTTGGTCTGGATGTGGCAAAAGGAGAGAGCCAAGTTCAGGCATTTTTAGATAAATCGAAGCCGTTTGGAAAGAGTTATTCTATGAAGCATACACGAGAGGATTTAGACCGTTTTATAGGCTTCTTACATGAGATTGAAGTGATGACCGGGCAAATGCCTATGGTCATTTTAGAATCTACAGGTCATTACCATTCTCCTGTTATTCAATGCTTGGAGGAGAACGAGGTTTTATATATCTTGCTTAACCCTATTATTTCTTATCAGGCGAAGAGATCTAGTTTACGAAAGGTAAAAACAGACGCAATTGATGCGTATCAGTTGTGTGTGCTCTATTACAAAGAAGATTTTGAACCTCATAAAAAAAGAGGGATTCAACTCTTAAATCTTAGAAATCTATCGAGACAACAGGAGATTGTGACGAATATGTATGTGGAGGCTAAGCTGCAGTTTCACACTATTCTAGATCAAGTGTTTCCTGAATATCGCAAGGTTTTTGGTGATCTGTATTCAAAGGTTTCTTTATTGATGTTAAAGAAATACCCGACTTCAGAAGATGTAATAGCAGCTGGAGAAAGTAAGTTAGCGGATTGTGTGATGGAGTTTTGTCCAAGACGTTCTAATCTATGGGCATTGGAGAAGGCAAAAAAACTAATGGATTCTGCCTATCGAAATCCATTTCAAAAAGTGGTGTATCACAGTCACTTGATCAATCTTCAAATGTATATTGAAATGCTTTTTCAGTACCAAGGACACCTTTCGGAGTTGGAAATTCGTATAGTGACCTTGGCAAATGAATTAGAAGGTTACAAGTTTGTCCAATCGATTCCAGGAATCGGAGAAAAGATCGCTGCACGATAATCTCTGAGATCGGAGAAATCGAACGGTTTAATCACCCGAAAAAACTAGTTGCCTTTGCAGGAGTAGATCCCAGTGTTCATTCATCAGGAAAGTTTACTGCCACAACCAATCGTATTACTAAACGAGGCTCTAGTAGATTACGCCATGCTTTGTATCTTGCCGTATTATGCGGTATCAGAAGTTCAAGAAACAAAAAGCTGAAAGAATTCTATAATAAGAAAAAATCAGAAGGCAAGCCTGCCAAAGTAGCGATAGTAGCCTGCATTAACAAACTGCTTCATTGGATTTATGCTTTATTAAATAGAAAAGAGAATTTCCTAGATATAGCGTAATTAACGGTTACATGTAACAAAGAGAAAACCTTCCAAAAGGTTTTTGGAGGGCTATTTGTCATGCTCAAAATAGTATAACATAAGGTTATGTAGAATTTTAGAGAAAAATATTGACATCCTATTAGCTGGTTTAGTAAAAAGCAATATCAAAGTAAAATGAGCCAGGAAAATATCCTAGCTCATTTTTTACGTGTATTTAAATCAACCTTTACCTTTAACATAGCCTATAAATTTAACTATTTACCTTGCTTCTTTGGGCAGATTTCATATAATACATTATTTCATCTAAAGAGGCTTTCTCTATCACGACATGATCCTCAAAGACTTTCTGTACTTCTTCTGCATCTTTTGACAAAGCTTGAAATACTCCTTGAGAACGTTCTATGTCAATGAAATGTGCTTCTGTATCTCGGTCTAGTAAATCCGTGCTTCCTTTTACAACGACATATCGTTCCTGTAACTCATCTATACGTTGGTTAAGAAGAATTTTCCCTTTATCAACTAATACAATATAATCAGCAAAACGTTCTAAATCGCTTGTCGTATGCGTTGAAAAAAATATACTCCTTCCCTCATTTACCATAATTCCTTGAAAAATGTCTAACAACTCTCTGCGAAACGTAGGATCTAATCCTGATGTCGGCTCATCCATAATAATTAGTTCTGCATGATGAGATAAGGCAATAGCTATAGAAGCTTTCATTTTCATACCTTTAGAAAAATTTTTAAGAGATTTATTTAGAGGTAACTCAAATTGATTAACATACTGATTAAATTGTTGATCATCCCATGCTTTATAAGCGGGAGCAACTATTTTACTAATTTCTTTTAAATTCAGGGATTGATAAAATATATTGCTGTCGTATACGAAGCCTATACGGTTTTTAATTTCTTTCTCATGGCTGGCATAATTTTTTCCAAATACACTTACCTTTCCCTTATCCGGCTGTAAAAGATTCATCATTAACTTGATCATCGTCGATTTACCAGATCCATTCGGACCAATAAATCCTGTTGTGTATCCTTCTTTTATCTGTAAATCTACATTGTCGATAGTTAATGTCTCAAATTTTTTAGAAACCCCCTGGAACTCTATTACATTTCCCATTCCTCTCACTCCTCGTACAGCAGCTTTAATAAATCTTGTAATTCTTCATAAGATAACCCTGATTCTTTACTGTTAGAGATAACCGCACTTAATTGTTCTTCAATTACACGCAATTTTTTCTCTCGAATAACATCTAAATTTTGTTCCGCTACAAATGAACCTTTTCCAACAATTAAATATATGAAGCCTGCCTTTTCTAATTCTTCATATGCTCGTTTTGTAGTGATCATACTGACTCTTAAATCTTTAGCCAATTGTCTAATAGAAGGTAAAGCGGCTCCTTCTATTAATTCACCTGACAAGATCTTAGTTTGAATTTGTTTGTATATCTGTTCATATATCGGTTCCTTTGAGCTGTTAGATATAATGATTTGCATGCAGATACCTCCTTTACATCCATATGTGTATCTATCGTAAATCCCTCGATAATATGTTCGAAGTATGGTTAAAATAAACTTATACCTTTACAATCAACTTAATTTAGACATTCAACGTTCAGACCTCTTTATATATTATATATATTCACTATATACTATTCAACTAACGATTCCTTTAGCTCAGCTATCTTAACGGCTTCCTCTTCACACAACTAAGGAGAAATTTTTTTCTACAGTATACGGACCGGCCTTATAATAAAGAAAACGTGAAATCGAGTTTTACGATTTCACGTTTTTACTTGAGAGACTAGTTATGACCGAGTCTCTTCATTTATTTCTATTTATTAGATCTTCTAATAAAGCACTGATTTCTTCACGTCTATCTAAGGTTTCTTCTTTTAAAACTTCCAATTGATATCCTTCATCAGTTGTTGTGATATTAACAATATCGCCTTCATCTAGTTCAAGATCAAAAGTAGATGTTGGTAGGATCAGCTGGTTCATTTCTTCTGGTGCTTCTAAAAAAACATACATACCTTCTTCAATACGATCAAGTGTATATTTTTTACTTGAGCTCACTTACCTTCACTCCCTAAGTTTTAATAGTGTGACGCGTCTCCTGTGCCGAAGATATTTTTACTGACTAACTGAATAACTTGTACCGTTTGTTTTAACTGTTATTGTACCTGATAAAGTATGATAAATACTTGATTTATATAAATTTAGACGATCCACCACTGCTTTATGTGGGTGACCATATTGATTATTTTTGCCATAAGAAAGTATCGTAACTTCTGGCTTAACTGCTTTTAAGAAGGCTTCGGAACTACTTGTATCTGATCCGTGATGACCAGCTTTTAAAATAGTAGATTTTACATTATATTTGCTCATTATTTCTGATTCTTTTCCTGTATCTGCATCACCTGTCAAAAGAAATGAAATATTATTATAAGCTAGCTTTAGTACGATAGATGCGTCGTTATTATTACTATTAGTTGTTCCCACATTTAGCACTTGCAGATTTAAATTATCAAATGTAATTTTTTCACCTTTAGTTGGTATTTTAAAGTTTATATTTTTATTACGAATTAATGTTAGCATGTCCTTATAAGTATTTGAAGTATGCACTTTACCGCTATCCATAAATGTACCAATTTTAATGTTAGATTCCAAAACTTTTATTAGTCCCCCGATATGGTCTGCATCAGGGTGTGTAGCAACCACATAATCTAACTTTGTAATCCCTTGAGATTCGATGAATTTGACAACTGTATCACCTTTTGACTTTCCGCCCCCATCAATCAGCATACTTTTCCCATTTGGTGACTGGATTAATATCGAATCTCCTTGACCGACATCAATGAAATGTACCTTCATTTCTTTGGCAGATAAAGCCTCTAATTGAGCTAGCTTTGATTTAGATGGTGTTTCATACTTAACTTTTGTGCTTTTTTGTATATAGCTTCCGCCACCTACACCATATAAGCCACCTTGCTCGCTCTTATATGTATACACACGGAATTCTTCGCCCTTTTTCAAATTACGTACGGTTGATAGTGAACCATTCTCTAACTTAACTAATCGTGTGTCCCCTAATATCGTAACCTTACCTATTTGTCCTTTTTTCAGCTCTGTTTTTCCCCACATAACTTTTGTTGCATTGCTTTGGGAAGTAGTTTGCTGTTCTAGTAATGCTAACTTACTTTTTGATGGTGTTTCATATTTCACTTTAGAAGTATCTTTTTGTATAAAGCTTCCGCCGCCTACACCGTAGAGACCGCTATGTTCGCTTTTATAACTATAGACACGAAACTCTTCACCTTTTGTTAATTTACGTACATCTTTTAAAGTACCGTTTTCCATTTTTACGAGTTTCGTCTCTTTTAATATAGTAACCTTACCTATTTGTCCTAGCTTAAGCTCTGTTTTCCCCCACATAACTGGAGCGGCCTCAGCAGTTAATTGATTAGAGAAACCTAGACCTACAAATAAAAGTAATACTATAAATATTTTCATAAACTTATTAAACAAAATCATCAACTTCCTTCCATATATTATTATCCTACAAAAATAATAAAAATATGTCGATGGAAGTTTATTGAAACATGAAAAGTGAGGAGGCAGTTCCTCAGTCACCGCAAACGTTCTTGTTTGCGACGAGCTTGCGCAGGAGCAGCTTTTAACCATTTGACCTCGATGGGCAAGGCGGTGGAGCTAGACATTAATTTATCCACAGGTTTTAGAATTTTATAATTCTAAACAACAAAAAAATGGTATTCCCTTAGGAAACACCATTAAATTTAGTACTCATATTATCTTTCACATGCCCAGTTATCCTTATCTCTGTCATGCTTTGACGCATAAGCAGGATGCCCTTTTTTTACTCCTTGTGGATATACCTTGTTTAACTCCTTACAGTTTTGAAATTTTGTAGGAGCACCGGGTACAACCTCTATACCATTACCGTTTTCTGATTTTGCAGGTTTTGTCGGGACAGAAGTCTTCGGCGGATTCTCTAAAAGAGCTAATTTTGATTTGGAAGGAGTTTCGTATAGGACATTATTGTTTTTTTGAATATAAGATCCCCCACCAACCCCATATAATCCATTGTGTGTACTTTTATAGCTATATACACGATATTCATCGCCTTGATTCAGCTTTCTTATTGTTTGAAGGGATCCGTCCTCCCCTATCTTCACTAAAGTAGAATCTTTTACTATAGTCGCTTTACCAATTTGACCTAGCTTCAGTTCTGTTTTCCCCCACATGACTATACTTGCAGCTTCCATGCTTGTCCCATTCACAAAAACAAAACTAAACATCAATATCATTGCTATTAACAGCTTCTCTGACTTCTTTTTCATTTCCTCACTCCTACTACAATTACTTTTCTTATATATTTTACCACTTTATGTTTAATAAATGGTAAAAACGGGTAAAAGTTTCATTAGCGAAAAGATTTCATCAAAATGACAGTTATTACCCCTTGTACAATACAAACGTCACTTTGAAAACTTATATGTTATTCAGCAAAATTAAGATCCTCTTTATTTACATAAAAAAGATCAATCATGTAGTTATTCCATAATATTAGTAGTACTGATTTGCCGAAGTTATGAAAATACGTGACTTATACAGGGGCTTTTTGTTTTGAAATCATTTTGCTAATAAATTAGTAGAAAGGGTTGATTTTTATTTAATGACCTATTGCTGAGTTTAGGAGGTTGAAGTTGTATGTTGTATATAGAGGAAACCTCTCATCAAAATGTGAAGGTTTAATGTAATGCACCTATACGACTATATTAAAATAACAAATGACAAGGAGTTTAATAATGAAAAAATTAATCGGATTTATTACGTTAGTAGTTTTGGCTGTATTTCTGACAGCATGTGGTGAAGATGAAACAACTAGAACGTTTGAGGCTGAGCAGAATGGCATTGCAACAACGTTAGAGTACACGGCGAAAGGTGATAAAGTTACAAAGCAAACAACAGAAAATGTTATCGAGTATGAACTAGCTGGTATTGAATCGAAAGAACAGGCGAAAGAACTTTTTGAGCCTATGACCGAACAATTCCAAAACATTGATGGAATAACACATAAACTTGAGTATGATGATACCAAGGCAATCGAATCCTTAGTAATAGATTATGAGGCTGTCGACTTTGATGAAATTATGGATCTGCCAGGTATGACCTTTAGCGAAGACCCTAAAAAAAATGGAATTAGTATGGAAAAATCAGCTGATATGCTAGTTAGTCAAGGCTTTAAGGAAGTAAAATAATGAATGATGAACGCATTTGGATCCTCCAGGTGCGTTTTTTTATCGTACTTATTTCAGATATAAAAAAAGTAAAAGGTATCATCGAAGTTCTCCCTAAACGGGTCTTTGATGTGCCTTTTAAACAAAAAAAAACAGCCCATTTAGATATGGACTGTTTACTCGGTACTATTCGAACAATTAATCAGTACATTAGCTGGATCAATTCCTCTTTCGTTATCCCACCAAAGTATTTTGGTACGTCTACTGATTCTAGAGCTTGTTCAATGGCTTCCTTGCTATAATTTTTGCCTACAAGCAGCACTTCTACCTCTTCCACTTCTCCTACTCCAAAGAAGTCTCCGAAAAATTTAACCTCTTCTATAACTCCCTTGTTTACTTCCAGACGAACGTCTACACTGCCCGTAGGGAATCGGTGGGAATGCTGGATATTAGATTTAGGCGATTTTCCATAGTTCCACTCCCATTTCTGATAACGCTCTTCAGATAGCTTGTGGATATTAGCCCAGTCTTCCTCCGTTAGTTCCCAATATTGAACCTTGTCTTCCCCTCCAAAAATAGAAGAAAGTATCGCTAAGCGGAATTCCTCTATCGTCATCGGCTTGTCCAGTAGATCTACTATATTTGTAACACGACTACGAATGGATTTAATTCCTTTTGACTCAATTTTGTCTTTTTTAACTTTTAATGCAGAAACAACGGCATCGATTTCAGTATCGAACATTAGTGTACCGTGACTGAACATTCTTCCACGAGTGGAGAACTGAGCATTACCAGAGATTTTTTTTCCTCCAGCTAATATATCATTTCTTCCAGAAAGCTCTGCATCTACTCCCATTTTCTTTAAAGCATCTACAACTGGTTGGGTAAATTTTTTAAAGTTACGGAAGCTATCTCCATCGTCCTTCGTTAAGAAGCTGAAATTTAAATTACCAAGATCGTGATAAACTGCTCCTCCACCAGAAAGGCGGCGTACTGGGATAATACCGTTTTGCTCTACAAAATCTGTATTAATTTCTTCAATTGTGTTTTGATTTCTCCCTATAATGATTGATGGCTGATTTATGTAAAACAGAAGAAATGAATCCTTCTCTACATCCATAGTATTGAGAGCATATTCTTCAATAGCTAAGTTAATACGTGGATCCGTAATTCCTTTATTATCAATAAAAAACATGGGTATCACTCCTTTATTCCTATTTTAGCAAAAATCTATAGAAAGTGTTGACAAAACATTCTGTGTTATATTACAATGAATTCAATCGAAACAGTTATATAACAGATGGAGGTGGAATATATATGTTAGAAAACGTATTAGAATTTTTCCGTAACCTGCCCAAAAAGAAATGCGTAACATGCGGCGAGCCAATTGAAGAGCAACATGAATGCTATGGGAACCACTGTGATAAATGCAACAACCTATAATTTTTTTAAATTACCAGCTAGAAGCTCCCCTTCCTAGCTGGTTTTTTTGCGTATATGGATGAATCAGATTAACCATTAATGATTAATTGTTAATAACCAAGTATTATGGTAGGATTAGTTATAATAATTTTCAGAATTAATAAAATAAAAGGGGAGAATAAATAATGAAGTATGGATTTTGGTTGCCTGTATTCGGTGGATGGTTACGAAATGTAACAGATGAGGCTATGCCTGCAACGTTTGAATATGTAAAAGAGCTAGCACAAAATGCAGAAGAATGGGGTTACGATTTAACCTTAATAGCTGAATTAAATCTTAATGATATTAAAGGAGTGGAGAGTCCCTCTTTAGATGCATGGTCAACTACTGCAGCTATCGCAGCCGTCACGAAACGCATAGAAATTTTAACTGCTATTCGACCTGGCTTCCATAATCCTGCGTTAACGGCAAAAGCAGCCGCAAATATAGATCACATAAGCAACGGGCGTTTTTCTCTCAATGTTGTATCTGCATGGTGGGAAGGGGAAGCAAGACAATATGGAGGTATCTTCACAGCACATGATGAACGCTATGCACGGACAGAGGAGTTTATCCACATCTTAAAAGGGTTATGGAAAGAAACACCCTTTACTTATACTGGCCAGTTTTATCAATATGAAAACACCTACTTGTCTCCCAAGCCAATGAACCAGCATATCCCCCTATATGCTGGTGGAGAAAGTGAAGCTGGAAAGCAAACAATTGCTAAAACCTGTGACTCCTATGTTATGCATGGCGGCACAGTCGAGGAAATTGCTGAAAAAATTAATGATATGAAAAATAGACGCCAATCGCTTGGGGAAAAACCATTAGAAACGTTTGGGATGTCTGCCTATATCATTTGTCGAGATACCGAGGAGGAAGTTCAACAAGAACTTGCTCGCATTACGGAAGTGAAAGAAGGTTCTCCTGGTTATGAGGGCTACAAGGATTTTGTTAGCAAATCTCATCTTAACGTGGAGGTGCAGCTCAAGGATTATTCCGTTTCCAACCGAGGATTACGGCCAGACTTAATAGGCACACCGGAACAACTTGCTAAAAAAATTATTTCGTTTGAGGAAGCTGGAGTAAATCTGTTAATCCTTCAGTTTTCCCCTCAGCACACGGAAATGAAGCGGTTTGCAGAGCAAGTGATGCCTCTAGTAGAAAAATTGAAAAAGGAAAAACAGGAAGTCTAACGGAACAATATGTACAAAATAAAGCTCCTCACATTTTACTTTTCGTAAAATGTGAGGAGCTTTAATAATTTTATATTACGCTTCTTTTGTTTGTTTAGAATAGCGTTTTGTAAACAATAACATAAAGTATCCGAATGTTATTACTAAGCACACTACCATTACGCCAAGTAAGAAGCTATTATTAAACCAGAAATGACTTAAATCACCTGTAGAAATAGATGCTTTAAAGCTTTGGACTGAGTAAGTCATTGGTAACAATTTATTAAAGAATTGCAACGGTGCTGGTATTAGTTCTAATGGGAATGTACCTGCACTTGTTGTGAGTTGCAGAATTAGGACAATAATTGCAACAAATCTTCCTGGATCACCTAAAATCGAAACAAGCAGCTGTACTAATGCTAAGTATGTGAAGCTTGTAATGACTGCAGAAAGGATGAACAGTCCTACACTTTGAGTTTCAAGCTTTAAGACAAATAGTGCAACCGCAACTACAAACAGCGATTGAATAATTCCTACCACACTTAAAACCGTTATTTTACTAGCAAACCATTTGGCCCCACTTGTTGGAGCAATTGCTGGTTGAACAAATGGGAAGACAATTGAAATTAATAATGCACCGACAAATAACCCAAGTGATAAGAAATAAGGTGTGAAGCCTGTTCCATAGTTAGGTACCTCATTGACCCCTACGATATTAACATCTACAGGGGATGCAACCATTTCGTAAGTCGATTCAGATGGTGTTACTTCGCCTGCCTGCTCACTTGCTTCTTTTAAGCTAGATTGCAAGGTTTCCGTTCCATCTGCCAATAATTGTGTACCTTCTACTAGTTTAGTAGAACCATCTGCTAATTCACCTGATTTCGTAGCAAGTGTACCAGTACCCTCTTTCAATTGAGATGAGCCGTTAGCTAGCTCGTTCAAGCCCTTCACAAGGCTAGAGGATCCAGCATACGCCTGACTGATTCCAGCGTTGAATTCGTTCATTTTTTCATTTAGGGTAGTCGTACCACCAGCAAGATTAGATGAACCTTCTACTAATGCTGCGTAAGATGATGCTAATTGAGAAACACCCTGCTTTGCTTGTGAGTAACCTCCACTCAGCTGTTCTGCTCCACTTACTATTTGAGAAGTACTAGTAGTTAAATCCTGAGTTCCACCAGCTAATTGTTCTAAGCCTGTGGAAACTGAGGTACTACCAGCTTCTAGTTGCTTTAATGTCTCTGTAATAGCAGCCGACTGTTCTGGAGGTAAAGCAGCTGTTAACTGACCTAATTGTTGAGATAAGGCTTGGATACCAGCTGTTACATTAGCAGAGCCTTGAGCCAGTTGGTTTGTGCTGTCATTCATTTTGGAGCTACTCGCTTGAAGCTTAGCCAAGGAATCTAGCAGGCCTTTTTCCTTTTCGCTAAGTAATTGATAGCTTTCATTTAGTTTATCTACACCAGCTGTGTACTCTTTAATACCACTATTTAAAGCTGCGGCCCCTTCAGCCGTTTGACTAACGCCATTTGTAAGCTGAGAAGAACCATCCGCAAGTGTTCCCAGACCTTCATTTAAATCCTTAGATCCCGTAGCAGCTGTATTAATACCATCAACTACCTTATTAGTACCATCACTCAGCTCAATCGTGCTACTAGCTAATTGTTCTAAGTAGCCTTTTAGGTTAGAGGCACCATTATTAACTTCAGCTACGCCGTCTTTTAGCTGCCCTGCCCCATCAGAGGCTTCCGCAAATCCGTCACCTAGCTTCGTAATCGAATCAAAAAGCTGTTCAGCATAAGTTGCTGATACTTGCTCATTCACTTCTGCACGAATACGATCCATTGCTGTTTCACCTATTTGCGATGATAAGAAATTAAATCCTTCATTTGCTTTATAAGTGATGACCATTTTTTCTGGCTTCTCATCTAATAAAGTCGTTGCATGTTCAGAGAAGTTTTCTGGAATCTCAATTAATAAATAATAATCTTGGTTTAATAAACCGGCATCTGCCTCTTTTTCAGATACAGATACAAATTTAAATTGGCCACTTTCTCGTAGCTTATCTGTTAACTCCTTACCTAGGGAGAGCTCCGTTCCGTTGTACTCTGCTCCTTCGTCGGAGTTAACAACTGCTACAGGTAGATCACTTAAATTAGCATACGGATCCCAGAAAGCCCATAGGAACATCCCAGCATACATCACTGGAATAAATAAAACTGCAATTATTGAAATCAATAATTTTTTGTTTTTAAAAATACCTTTCCATTCCGATTTTATCATGTCGATTCCTCCTAATACTATATGACCGATATGTTCATTTAGTCACTTTTGACTAAAAAAATGAGTCTCAAATTGCGAGACTGCGAAAAATTGTATCCTGAAAGAAGTTAGCAATATCTTCTTCAGATAATGAATCATCGTGGGTTAAGTTCCAATCATTTACGAATGCAACATAAGCCTTTAGTAATAAATATGCTACAAGCTCTGCATTTACTTGTCGGATTTCTCCCTTTTTAACATATTTATTGATTTTCTCACATATGAACGAAACAATAGCTTGCTCGACTTGGCCAATGACATGCTTTACTGCAGGAGTTTTCCATTGTTTTTCCTCATCAATTATCTTTGCATACAATTGATGTGTTTCACGGAACTCGAGCATCTTCATGAGCGCTGCATGAGCATTTTGCTGAAATGGAGCATCTTCAATAATGACATTAACAGCTTCCAGTTTCATTTCTTCAATCATATGAAGGACAATTTCTTGGAACAAGACTTCTTTGTTTTCAAAGAAATTATATATAGTTCCTTTTCCTACATTTGCAATCTTGGCTATTTGCTCCATAGTTGTTGCTTTATATCCGAAAAGAGAAAAGGATTTATTGGCAGCTATTAAAATTTCCTGTTTGCGGTCCATTTGGTTATCCCTCCTCATAAAAAAATGACCAGAAAACCATTTCGGTCAACTAGTCATTATAATACTCTCTATTGTTTATTTACGCAAGTAAAATTTAATGTTTTTCACTCATATGTTCCATTGAGTTATCGCTATCGTCAGGTAACACTTTACTCATATCTGGTGTACCTACTGTAAGCTCTTGTTTAGGCATTACGTGCATATCTCTTGCGGTTGTATGAGCAAACATATAATAAACTCCGTCATGTTCAAAAGTAAAGTCAGCTTCATACACACCATCCTCTGTAAGCTTACCCTCTACCATATGTCCTTCGTCACGAAGTCCTGATTCCCATACCTCGAACTCTACAGAATTTGCATCATTTACTGCTTCCCCATTTTGAGTAACTTTAGCAGAAAGCTTGATATCTTCGTTAATAGGTAACTCTTTAGGTGTTTGAATCTCTACCATAACCTCTTCTAATGTTCCTTGATGACTAGTACTTGAATGTGTTTCTTCCTTTTCACCACAGCCTACCAATGTTAAAGCTACAAGTAGTGCTAGTGAGATAATGACCTTTTTCATTCGAAAAATCCTCCCAGAATGGTAATGTAAAACTCCATATACTTACTAAAAATACTCTAAAAGCCAATAACTTTTAGAGCATTTTATCAAACGTTTTTTTTAAGCTTTTAAATGCTTCATAACTACGTCCGCCATAGCATCAATAAATTGAGGCTGGTCGTTTGGCATAGCAGGACGCACATAAGTAGCACCGATTTCATCACAAACCACTTTACATTCGTAATCGTTATCGTAAAGAACTTCTAAATGCTCTGAAACAAATCCTACTGGAGTATAAACGAATGTTGTGTAGCCTTTTTCTTTGTGTAAATCATGAGTCAAGTCTTGTACATCTGGTCCAATCCATGGTTCAGGAGTTTGACCAGCACTTTGCCAGCCTACAGCATAATTTTTTACACCAGCAGCCTCAGCGATTAAATCTGCTGTTTCTTTTAGTTGATCCTCATATGGATCTCCCAAAGTTTTAATTTTTTCAGGTAAAGAGTGAGCAGAAACGATTAAGCAGGCTTTTTCACGTTGCTCTTCCGACATATTAGCAAAAGCCTCGCTTACTTTCTCGCTCCAGTACTGGATGAACTTAGGTTCTGTATACCAGCTTTCCACTGAAGTTATTTTAAGATTACCTAGTTTTTCAGCCTCTTCTTTAATACGTCCATTATATGATTTAATAGAGAACGTCGAGAAATGTGGAGCCAATACGATGGAAACGGCTTCCGTAATTCCATCCTTATGCATTTCTGCAACTGCATCCTCTAAGAAAGGTTCGATATGCTTTAAGCCTATATATAACTTAAATTCAATGTCATCTTGTACTTCATTTAAACGGTTGCAAAGACCTTTTGCTTGGTTTTCAGTGATTTTAGCTAGCGGAGAGATTCCTCCAATTGCTTTATAGCGGCCCGTTAAATCCTCTAATTGTTCTTCGCTTGGTTTGCGACCATGACGAATATGCGTATAGTAACGTTCAATATCCGCTTCTTCATATGGAGTTCCATATGCCATTACTAATAATCCCATTGTCTTCTTCATTTTTGTCACCTCAAAAGTTTTTTAGTTAGATTTCGCTGCAATAAGTTCTCTACTATAATCATGAATAAAGGCAGTTAAACGTTTCAAGACATCCGGATCAACTTCTGGGAATACGCCGTGCCCTAGGTTGAAAATATGGCTCGGATGAGCAACCCCTTGTTCAATAATTGTTTTTGCACGTTTCTCAATTTCTGTCCAATCTCCGATTAAATAAGAAGGATCCAAGTTACCCATTAGTGGTTTAGTTAACCCTTTTGCACGAGCTTCCTCGATAGACAGACGCCAATCGATCCCCACAACATCAACAGGTAGGTCATGCCATTCCATTGCTAGGTGGCTGGCACCTACACCAAATGTAATTAACGGAACACCTGTCTCACGTATTTCTGAGAAAATACGAGTCATAATTGGTTTGATGAAGATACGATAATCTTCTACATTTAATGCCCCAACCCAAGAGTCAAAAATTTGGATGGCCTTAGCTCCAGCTTTAACTTGTGCTTTTATGTAAATAATAATCATATCAGCAAGCTTGTCCATTAAAGCAAACCATGCTTGTGGCTCAGATACCATAAATGATTTCGTTTTGTTATAGCTTCTAGATGGTCCACCCTCAATCATGTAGCTTGCTAATGTGAATGGAGCACCTGCAAAACCAATTAGTGGGACATTTAATTGTTCTGTCGTTAATAATTTTATAGTATCTAAAACAAATGGTACGTGGTCTTCTGGAGAGAATTCTCCTAGTTTTTCCACATCTTGTACGGTACGTATTGGATTTGAAATGACTGGTCCAACACCAGATTTTATTTTTACGTCTACTCCGATTCCTACAAGTGGAGTTACAATGTCTTTATAAAGAATAGCCGCATCTACATTGTAGTTTTCTACTGGTAGACGTGTCACATACGCACAAAGCTCTGGCTCGTGGGTAATTTGTTCTAAAGAATATTTTTCTTTAATTTTTCTATATTCTGGTTGCGATCTTCCCGCTTGCCTCATATACCATACAGGTGTATGTTCCACTTTCTCACCGCGCGCTGCACGTAAAAGTGTGTCGTTAAAAGTAGTCATTTCATTTCCTGCCCTTCTTATGAACATGTTATTTTATACCTAAATACATTACATGATAATACTTTACTACAATGCCTGAAGAAAATCTTTTGAATTGCCTTTGATAACGATTACATTCCGTTTCCAATATACGCTTCAACTATAGACGTTTCTTGAATTAATGTATAGTTATAAACGGGAATTGTCATAAATTTGTCCTCATTTCAAACCATCCCGAAAAAAGGTTGTTTTTAAATTTGCAAATTAGGGGAAAATATAAATACAAAATATAAATATATTGGAGGAAGTTTAATGAAATTATATATGACGTCCGGAACGCCTGAGTTTATGCAGTCCATAAAAGATAAACATCCCAATGAAAATATATACATTTTACATGGGACGGGAAATTCAGTTCTCATTCATGAAACGACTGGTAAATCCGTCTTTCAAGTCCCTCGTATTTATGAAATTTTAGAATCTCGCGGCAGTTTTAATGAGAATGGATACTTTGTCCTTCACCACATCCCCGTATCAGATGAAGGTAAACCAATATTTGAACATCAATATACAAACCTGTCTCCAACTGTTGAATCTGAACCAGGCTTCATAGCTTTACGCGTTTTAAAACCTTTAAAATCAGATACTTATATTATCTTATCAGAATGGAATGGACCTAATAGCTATGAAATCTGGGAAAAGTCTGTTGCACTAGACTTCACCAGTGTCGCAGATAAGCAACAGTTATTTACAAGCGCACCTTATATATCGACCTATCGTTCGAAAACAAAAGAGGAATAAGAATAGAGATTAATAAAGTAACGCTAAAACGCTCATAATCTGAGCGTTTTCTTATTTTTAATATGTACAAAAATTAAAATAATGATTCCTATTTTTGTAAAACACACGCGGCACAAAGAAAATAAATTATGTAAGATTAATGGGACACTTTCCGCCTGCTTATGGGCGGTTCCTACCTTTACGGGCGCTTTTCTCTGATTTATGGGACACTTCTAACCTGTTTATGGGCTCCTTCCTACACTTTATGGGACACTTTCCGCCTGCCTACGGGCGATTCACACCTTTACGGGCTATTTTCTTTGATTTATGGGTCACTTCCACCTTGTTTATGGGCTCTTTCTTACTCTTTATGAGATTAAGTCCGTATAATTGTGTAAAAAGTAAAAGGGTCAAATTAATCCCTCTTGGGTACAATGTTTTCAACGACGAT
>NZ_JABAFC010000022.1 GCF_012843435.1 Psychrobacillus sp. BL-248-WT-3
TCCCCTTAACGGATAAAGTAAGTATGTGTTTAGAATAAAGATAGTAATACATTTACACAAAATATTTTACATTCCCTCATCTCCGCAAGGTTTAGAGTCATCTCTGCAAGGTTCTAGCACATCTCTGCAAGGTTCTAGCTCATCTCTGCAAGGTTCTAGCTCATCTCTGCAAGGTTAGCTATTCTCCGCAAGGTTGTGACTCATTTCCGCAAGATTTTGCGTCATCTCTGCAAGGTGATCAGCCTTTATCCTCGCAGCTCGGCTCCTGCTTGCTCAGCTAATGCTTTTAGAACTTTGTTATGTGCATTAACTACTTCTTCATCCGTTAATGTACGCTCTGGATCGAAATACGTTAGAGAGAATGCAACTGATTTTTTGCCTGGTTCCATTTTTTCTCCTTCATATAAATCGAATAAATGTACACCCTTAAGCAATTTTCCACCTGATTGTTGAATAATTGCTTGCAGCTCTCCAGTAGCTTTTTCCTGATCCACTACTAATGCGATATCGCGCGTAATAGAAGGGAATTTAGAAACTGGTTGATAATACAATGTTCCAGCATCTTTGTTTAATACCTTCATTAAATTCAGCTCGAATACATACGTATCCTTTAAGTCACGTGCTTTTTGTTCAGCCGGGTGTAATTGACCAATAATACCGATCTCTTCCCCTGCCAATTGGATAATTGCAGTTCTTCCTGGATGCATTCCTTCCATTACTGTACGTTCAAAGGTTAACTCACTTGTATGACCAAGTAAATCCATTAAACCTTCAACAATTCCTTTTAAAACAAAGAAATCTACTGCTTTTTTCTCTCCTTGCCAGCTATGCTCAACCCACTTACCAGCAATAACGCCTGCTAAATGCTCTTGCTCATGAGGTAATCCAGATGCTGTTTCTCCTAAGAAAACAGAACCAATTTCATACAACGCAACGGTATCTGCTTGGCGAGCAGTGTTATACGTTACAGCCTCTAGCAAATGAGGGATTAAGCTTTGACGTAGCGTGCTACGCTCCTCACTCATTGGCATTAATAGTTCCGTTACAGGAGCAGTTTCTAAAGCAAACTTTTGTGCTACTTCTTTAGAAGTTAATGAGTACGTAATTGCTTGGTAAAGTCCTGCACCTTCCATAAAACCACGCACTTGGCGACGTTTTGCTTGGTAGGATGTTAAACCACCTGGTTTAGACTCTTCCACAGGTAACGTCATTGGAATCTCATCATAACCATACATACGAGCTATTTCTTCCACGATGTCCTCCGGAATTTTAATATCCTGACGTCTAGTAGGTGCTTTAATATATAAATATCCATTAGCTGCTTGGAATTCAAATTTCAAACGAGACAGAATAGATGTCATATCCTCTAAAGATATCTTCATTCCTAAACGACTGTTAATGAAGTCTGGAGAAACGATAACTTCAGCTGGAGATTTATCTAACTTATCTACAACTACGGAACCAGCTAGTACTTCACCATTTGCAAGCTCTGCTAATAGGCTTGCTGCACGCTCTGCTGCCATATTTACACGATTTGGATCCACACCTTTTTCGAAGCGAGCACTTGCATCACTACGTAGGTTATGGTCTTTCGATGTTTGACGTACAGATCCAGCTGCAAAGTAAGCTGACTCGATTACAACGGTTGTCGTGCCTTCATGAACCTCTGAATTAGCCCCACCCATTACTCCAGCAATAGCAACCGGCTCTTTACCGTTAGTTATTACTAAATGGTTAGATTTAAGTGTTCGTTCTTGGTCATCGAGTGTAACCATCTTTTCTCCTTCAGCTGCAAGGCGAACAACGATTTCCTTTGTTGCTAAACGGTCATAGTCAAATGCATGAAGTGGTTGACCAAATTCCATTAATACATAGTTAGTAACATCTACTACGTTATTATGAGGACGAATTCCAGCAGCCATCAGACGATTCTGTAGCCATAATGGAGATTCTTTTACTTGTACGTTTTTAACAACCTTAGCAATATACAGAGGATTTTCTTCTATTGCATCCACACGAAGCTTCAAATAGTCCTCTGCCTTTTCATTGCTTTCTGTATAAGCAGCCTCAGGATATTTCATATCCTCTGAAAGAATAGCCCCTACCTCATAAGCAACTCCTAGCATACTTAGTGCATCCGAGCGGTTTGGTGTTAAACCTAACTCTAGCACTACATCGTCCAGGCCTAATAAAGGAAGTGCACTTTCACCTGGTACAGCTGTTTCAGGAAGAACATAAATCCCTTCTGCATACGCTTTAGCTACTAGGCGACCTTCAATACCTAGCTCTTGAAGAGAACAGATCATTCCATTAGATACTTCTCCGCGTAGCTTTGCTTTTTTAATTTTAATGCCACCTGGTAGCACAGCTCCAGGACGTGCAACGATTACCTTTTGACCAGCGTCAACGTTCGGAGCACCACAAATAATTTGAGTGATTTCATCTCCTACATCCACCTGACAGATGTTTAGCTTATCTGCTTCTGGATGCTTCACTTTTTCCTTTACATAACCGACTACCACATTTGTCATGCCTAGAGAGCGATCAATCACTGCATCTACTTCTATTCCTGAGCGAGTAATTTTCTCACCTAAGTCTTTCGGGTCCAACCCTTGTGTGTTTACATATTCTGATAACCATTTCGTTGATACTAACATGTCATTTCCTCCTTACACTTCTGTTCGGTGGAATTGCGATAAGAAACGCACATCATTTGTATAGAAATGACGAATATCTTCCACTCCATATTTCAACATTGCAATACGCTCTGGTCCCATACCAAACGCAAAACCAGAAAGCTTTTTAGAATCATAACCAGCCATCTCAAGAACATTAGGATGAACCATACCTGCTCCTAGGATTTCAATCCAACCTGTTTTCTTACATACGTTACAACCACTTCCTCCACATTTGAAGCAAGAGATATCCATCTCTACAGAGGGCTCTGTGAATGGGAAGAAACTTGGACGCAGTCGAATTTCACGATCTTCTCCGAACATTTTTTTCGCGAATAAAGATAAAGTACCTTTTAAATCACTCATACGAATATTTTCACCGATGACTAAACCTTCGATTTGAGTGAATTGATGAGAATGGGTAGCATCATCATTATCACGACGATATACCTTACCAGGACAAATGATCTTAATTGGTTGCCCTTCTTTTGCTTCCATCGTGCGCGCTTGAACTGGAGAGGTATGCGTACGCAATAGAATATCCTCTGAAATATAGAAGGAATCCTGCATATCACGTGCTGGATGACCTTTTGGTAAATTCAATGCTTCAAAATTGTAATAATCCTTTTCTACCTCAGGACCTTCTGCAATTTCATAACCCATGCTTAAAAATAGATCTTCGATTTCCTCCACTACACGAGTGAGTGGGTGATGATTACCTGTTTTCACTGGTCTTCCCGGTAATGTTACATCAATAGACTCTTTTGCAAGCTGTTCTTGAATCGCTTGCTCTTGAAGTAATGTCATGCGTGCTTCTAGAACAGCAGTTACTTCCTCACGCACTACATTGACAAGTGCTCCCATTTTTGGACGTTCCTCGGCTGGGAGTTTACCCATACCCTTTAGTAAATCCGTAATCGGTCCTTTTTTCCCTAAATACGCTACTCTCACATCATTTAATTCTTTTGTGTTTTGTGAAGCTTCAATTTTTTGTAATGCTTCTTCTTTTAACTGTTGAAGTTGTGCTTCCATTTGAAAAATCCCTCCTAATTGACAAAATAAAAAATCCCCGCCCCTATAAAAGGGACGAGGACTAATTTCGCGGTACCACCCTGATTATTGCACAACTAAACGTGCAATCACTCAATTCGAATAACGGCTCTACACCGGCACACCTTTACAGTAAACACTGGTCCCGGTGGCAGCTAACGGGGTGAACTTCTATATGAATTCTCCATTTACGCTTCCAGTCTAGGCGCAAAATCCCTACATTCGAATAATCATATATACTTTTCCCGATGACAGCTTTTCTTATTTATCAAATTATTATCTATTATACGGACTTTTAAACATTTCATCAAGGGTATTTATCTCAATGTAAGCCCATAAAGAAGAATTCCTGTTGCGACTGCGACATTTAAAGATTCCGCTTGGCCCAATAAAGGAACAATAATATTTTGGTCCGTTTGTTCTAAAAGACTTGCTTGTATACCGCTACCTTCGTTTCCTACTATTAATGCAAACGCATCACTTTTCTCTACCTCATGAAACGGCGTTGAATTTTCAAATGCCGTGCCATATACTTTTACATTTTTCTCTTTTAGCAGATCGACCCAATAGCTTAAGTCACCTTTTAAAATGGGGATGTGGAAATGAGAGCCTTGAGCAGAGCGAAGCGTTTTAGAATTATACGCATCAGCTGATCCCTTTCCAAGAATAACAGCGTCTATCCCTGCAGCATCAGCCGTACGGATCATCGTTCCAATATTCCCAGGGTCTTGAACCGCATCGATTAATAAAAATTTACTCCAATTTTCTTGTTCATCTGCTTGAGCCGCATTTTGTTTACAATGTGCAAAAATGCCTTGGGTATGCTCTGTTTCTGCAAGCTCTTTTTTAATAACATCATTAATTTCTACTATTTCTAGATTGTCTACATCCCAACTGGCAGGAATTTCACTTGTATCGCTTAACATGATTGTTAAGACAAGTTCTTTTTGTTTGATTGCTTCTTCTACTAAATGATAGCCTTCAATAATAAATTCACCAGTTTTATCTCTTTCTTTTCGAACACTGAGTAATTTTTTCCAATGCTTCACTAAAGAGTTTTGAGGAGATTCGATTCGTTTCATATTTTGTACCGCCTTTTTCTAAAATGCTGCAAAACAAATAGTTTAGCATCTTTTCTTTGTAGAAGATTATATCATGTTCCTCGATTAGTTCATATGTTCATATTTATCTTCCGTCAATTCAAAAAAATTATGTATAGTTGACGAGACGTGGGGAAAGATGAAGACAAGGAGTGATGAAAATGGATTTTCAAATTCGAGAAGCAATAGCAGCTAACCTAAAGGGTAATTCAGCTACTGATATTAAAGAAGTGGTAGAAGATGCAATTAACCGAGGAGAAGAACATTTACTACCTGGTCTAGGCGTAATTTTTGAAAAATGGTGGAAATCTGCTGATGAATCCAGCAAACAAGCAATGCTAAATAATGTTTCTACTGCATTTGCTCAATAAGTATTGGCTAACGGAGACCGTAGATACTACGGTCTCTTTATTAATTCAATTTTAGTACCATGACCAGAGCTTGGTGAGCTTGTGTCCAAGGCATCATACCAAACTTTCACCTTGTCCCCAACCTCTATATTAGAGATTTGTTCGTCAAATCCAAAGGAAGAAGATTGAATAGATTTAGATGTAACTTCCTCCTTTGTTAGAATTCTATCTATTCCTGGTTGCTCTTCATAAATAAAAACATGAGCATCAGAGACCTCTGCTACTATCCCTTCCCTCACAAATTGATTTTCCTGACTTTCTTCTTTACAACCCCATAAACTAACTACGGATACAAGTATTATAAGAAACCCAAAATATCGAATCATTGTTAACCTCCCAACATTATTCATACTCTTCTAGAATTTCTACAACTTCTATTTTTCCGTCCACTAACATCTCAGGTAGTCCACTGATTACATTTCCTTGCCAATACTCTCTTGCCTGCTCTATTTTCTTTGCAAAAGATATACCATCTTCCTTTGGCAAAAAGCTAGCATCTCCCTCAAAAGTTTTACCATCAACTCGAAGCTTAACAAGCTGCAACACCTGCCGATTATAGGAATTAAATAAGTCTGCCCATTTGAGTGCATCCTCTAAGCTTTTTGTAGCATATAGACAGGATAATCTAGATGGGTAATTCGGATATTCCTCTAATCTAACCATTTCTACTATCGTTTCACGAATTGCTCTAGTCGTTTGGTCCAAATATTTATGGCCAACTTCTGCATCCTCTTTAGTTAAGTTAACCCCTTCATTTGTGTATTGGTTTTGAAAAATTTGAACAAAGTCTTCTCCCTTGGAATTTAATTGTTCTTTTTCGAAAAAGAAGTGATATAACGTATTCTTTTGGTTCTCACTAAAATCAATTATCTGCCCCACTCTCATCTTGTTTCTTGTAACAATATGATATACAACTAGTTCATTCTCCGTCATTTTTTTCTCCTTTTATTAATAAAATAGAAAACAAAACATTTCAATCCACTAAACTACTAAATTATTTTATTTATTAGATAATTTGTTCTTGATTTATATAATATACTGTATATAATTACTCTATGAGTTTGAATAATTAGAAAAATCATAAAAGTTATACATCTAAATTATAGCAAAGAGGCGAAGCGAATGAAGATTTTAATGGAAAATATAGTGGAAGCATTGCAAGAACACCTAGAGCAAGACCAGATCTCCACCAACCAAACTATCCGAGAATTACATGGAAAAGATGAATCCTACCATTCTATTAGCTTGCCAGACATTGTCGTTTTCCCTAAAAACTCGGCAGATGTGAGCAATATCATGAAGACTGCTAATAAACTTGGAGTTCCAGTCGTACCCTTTGGTCGTGGCACGAGTTTAGAAGGGCATGTGATTCCCTATGATAATGGAATAACGATCGATTTTTCTTTGATGGATAAAATATTGGAAATAAGAGAACAGGATTTACTTGTGATAGTCCAGCCAGGTGTAACGAGAACACAGCTGAACATGGAGTTAAAAAAGTATGGTTTATTCTTTTCGGTTGACCCTGGTGCTGATGCTACTCTTGGCGGAATGGCCGCTACAAATGCGAGTGGGACTACAACTGTGAAGTACGGAGTTATGAGAGATCAAGTTCGAGACCTAGAAGTAGTGCTTGCGGATGGAACAATCATACATACAGGAAACTTGGCAGCTAAATCTGCCTCTGGATTTCACTTGAATGGGTTGTTTGTTGGTTCGGAGGGTACATTAGGCTGTTTTACAGAACTGACTTTAAAGGTGTATGGCATACCAGAATTCACGACTGCTGCTAGAGCAACATTCCCTACTGTCAAACATGCAGTGGAGGCAGTAACCTCTATTTTACAGGCAGGTATACCGATTGCTCGCGTAGAGCTAGTAGATGAAAGCTCTATTCGTCAGGTAAATCAATTTAGTGAAACTAACTACGCTGAAAAGCCTACATTGTTTTTGGAATTCCACGGCAATGAAGCTGGACTTGCTCAAGATGTAGAATTTACTCAAGAAATTGTGAAGGACCATGGCAGTGAGGATATTCAATTTGAAACCGATAACGCTGCTCGAAACAAGCTTTGGGACGCAAGACATAATCTAGCCTATGCTTACATTCATGGAAACGTAGGAAAGAAGCTCATGGTGACCGATGTTTGTGTTCCTATTTCCGAGCTAGCTGACGCTGTCATATTTGCACGTAAGGAACTTGATGCTATCGGGTTGATAGGAGGCCTTACAGGTCATGTCGGTGATGGAAATTTCCATGCCCTTATCATGATTGATATGAACGATCCGGAAGAAATACAGAAGGCCGTGACCTATAACGAAAAAATCGTACGATACGCTCTGGAACGAAAAGGTACTTGTACAGGCGAGCACGGGGTAGGTGTAGGGAAGCAAAAATACCAGGCAGCAGAACACGGGGAGGCACTTCAAGTTATGGAAAAGATTAAAGTTGCTTTAGATCCCAACAATATTTTAAATCCAAACAAAATTGTAAAACTTGAAAGAGAAGGTGAGTAATATGAAAACATTAGAGAAAATCAGTAGCTTTGCTGGCAAATATTTTGCCCTCTTGGTTATCTTAATTGCTGTAATAGCTTACTTAATACCAGAAACCTTCCTGCCATTTCGTAGTTATATAACTCTCCTACTAGGGGTAGTTATGTTTGGAATGGGCCTAACGCTTAAAGCAGTAGATTTTAAGCTAATCTTAACTAATCCTAAACCAGTATTAATCGGTGTAGCAGCACAATTTGTCATCATGCCATTAGTTGCTTTTGCAATAGCCTACATGCTACAGCTTCCTAATGAATTAGCTGCCGGCCTTGTACTCCTAGGCTCTGTACCAGGTGGAACCGCATCAAATGTAATGGTTTACTTAGCGAAAGGAAATGTACCACTTTCTATTACAATGACGTCCTTCTCTACTCTCTTGGCGCCTTTAATGACACCAGTTTTACTTTTATGGTTAGCTGGGCAATGGATGCCGGTAAATGTAATGGATATGTTTATGTCCATTGTCCAAGTAATTATCGTTCCGATTGTTCTTGGTCTACTTATTAAAAAATTATTACCAACGGTTGTAGAAAAAAGCGCAAACGTTGTACCATTAATCTCTGTATTAGCTATTATCATCATTGTTTCAGCAGTAGTCGCAGGTAATGTTAATAACATCGCTTCTGCAGGATTATTAGTTTTTGTTGGGGTCTTCCTTCATAATGGTGCTGGTCTATTGCTTGGCTACTTCACTGGGAAAATGATGAAGCTATCTAGATCTGACTGCCGTGCCATTTCAATTGAGGTTGGTATGCAAAACTCAGGCTTAGGTGTTGCACTAGCAACTGCCCATTTAGGACCGTTAGCTGCACTTCCAAGCGCTCTAGGAGCTGTTTGGCACAATATCTCAGGCCCAATTATAGCAACTATTTGGTCAAAAAATGCAGCAGATTCCGAGGAAGAAGAGATGGAAGCGATCCCGTTAGAAAGTAAGCCTTCACAGATTTAAAATAGGAATGGCAGTGGATGTTCACACTGCCATTCCTATTTTGATTATCCATTACTTTAGATAGATCTCGATTTGCATTATCCAATGATAGATACATAAGAGAGCACTTACTCTCTGGAAGTACAAGTATCAAAAACTATTTGTCTGGTACCTGTAATTCAAATTCATCATACATAATAGGCTCAGGATATTGGAAGGTAGCTAAGTGTGCTCTTTCTATTTCACTTGCCTTGAATACTTGCTTAAAGCTATTACCTTCTATCCTTTTCGCAAATGGAGCTTCCTCTAGCACTAAACTATTCCCTTGTTCATCCTCTAACCATATCGGATTTCTAGTAAGTCTATTATCGTAAAGAGATTCACTGTTGACATCAAAATATACAATAATCTGCTCTTCATTTGACTGAATCTCTGTAACTGTAATAGCCCCGAAATCTCCTTGACTGAACTTAAATGGGTATTTCTGTCCTTCAAGCGGAATCATAACTTTTTCTAAGGGAAAATTGTTCTCTAGTTTATAAGGAATAACTCTAAGCTTTTTAGCTCCTTCCTTAAGTGGGCTAAAGAGATATCCTACTTGTGTTTCAACCACACCATTTTCCGTTTCACCATGTGCATCTTTTCCTAATTGGTCAAGTACATTTCCACCATCATCCACAACAAAAAATTCTAAGTCAAATGGCTGAAAATCCATTTCTTCTTTAGAATTTACTTGGACAGCTAGATCTGTACCGGCCGGACCAATTTTCAATGAGTTTATTTTGACGTTCGCTCCTTCAATCATTCTAACCTCTTCTGGACGTAAAACCATCACCTGATTCGACTGTTTCACATGGAATTGGAAATTCCAATTACCGGGAATTATTCCTATAGCATCTATCCTCATGTTCAGCTCGAATTCCTCTGGCAGCTCCTCAGTTGGATTGATTTCCACCATTCCTTTATACTTTTGTGGCGTGATAAAGTCCCCTGAATAGCTAGAACTGAAATTGATTTCTCTTCCATTTACCTCTAATGTTGGTCTTTCTAATTCTCCAATTGCAAACAATGATTCTTGTGTATAACCAAAAACAAGTCTTGTTCCGTCATAAAACATTTCAGTAATAGTTAAAGTAATACCACTATCCTTGGATGATTGATCGATTATTTGTGTTAATCCTTTTTGCCCTGCTATTTGTAAACCTTCATCTTGCACATCATTAAAAAATGTGCCAATAAGTGGAACGTGAGAAGCTATTTTAGCCATTGCAGGAGAAACACTAGCTGATCCTACAAAAATGAATAACGCCACCGCAGCTGCACCTGCCGTATAGGACACTATCTTTAGTTTAGATTTTTTCTTTTTCAACTGAGGAGCAGTATTTTGTATGATTTTATCTAGTTTTTCCAGTGGCACTTGTATATTATCCATTTCCTTCTTTAAATCTGGCCATTGCTTACTCATTTACACAATCCTCCTTCATAGTTTTTCTTAAAATCATTAGTCCCCGATGGATATTTGTTTTAATTGTTCCTTCTGGACATTCCAAAATTTCCGCTATTTGCTTAATGGAATAATCCTGATAATACCGCAACACTATTACCGACTTATATTTTTCATCTAGCTCCATAACAGCTTTTAACAAATCGATTTCGTTTTCAGGTGTAATATAAGGCTTCACTTTATTTTCAAGTACTTCTCTGTCCATCGGCACTACCCTACTCTTCTTTTTTATAAGATCTAAGGCAGTATTTATTAGGATGCGAGTCAACCAAGTTGAAAAATAACGTTCATCCTTCAGATTTTTAATGGAAATCAGCGCCTTATAAATAGTTTCCTGAAAAACCTCTAATGCATCCTCTTCATTTTTTACATACATAAACGCTATTTTATATAGCTTTACCTTTTGCTCTTCCATTAGCTCCTGGAATGCTTTATGACTCCCTTTCATGGCTTTTTGTACTTTCTTAATATCCGACAACTGAGTAATCCCCCTTTCGTTCTATACGTTAGATAAACAAGATATGTAAAACGTTTCATTTTTTTATTTTTATGTTATTGAAGCATAAATAGCATTTTACAAATTTAACCCAAACATTTTCTATGTATTGATTGTAGTTCTAGGCGGAGCCACAAGTAGAGGGATGAGTAAGACAAATAAGACATTCACAACCACGCTTGTTGTGCTGTGGTGATGGCTTTTCGCTCACACTGCTGAAAGCGTCCGCCAGAGCGGAAAACAATTTTTACCTCTATTCTTAGAAAGTATATAAGTGTCTTTACTCTCTTTTTATCGTTCGTGTTTATCTTCTTATAAGAATAAAATAGAATTCACCTACTGATGAGGATATAGTTATGCAGGTAAAGATACTGATTTTCAATAGATTTGAGGAGTTCCTGCTGTATAGATTGGAGATGAGAAAGAAGATATATCTGTACTGACCTATATTGGGGTATGGTTGTACATCACTTAGGTTTTAATTTTTGCCCAATAAAATAAAAAGCGATCCCAGCGTCTCCCGGAATCGCTTTTCCTATGTAGCGATGAGGTCATCCTTCTAGATAAGCAACATCGCATATATATAAACTGTAGGACACACCCTGTCGTTACAGCTTATTCAAAGATTTTTAAGCCATCAAAGAAGCAAGTACGGCTTTTTGTGCATGTAAGCGATTTTCTGCCTGCTGGAATATATATGAGTTAGGTCCATCTATTACTGAGCTAGAAACCTCTTCTTCTCGATGAGCCGGAAGACAATGAAGGAATATATAATCTGCTTTCGCATTGGCTACTAGCTTGTCATTAATTTGATAATCCTTAAATTCCTCCAAACGCTTAACAGCTTCCTCCTCCTGCCCCATGGAAGTCCAAACATCTGTATAAACTACATCTGCATTCACCGCAGCTTCTAGTGGATCATTAGAAACAAACAAGGAACCTTCGTTTGCAAGAGCAATTGCCTTTGCCTTTGCCATAATCTCTTCATTCGGCTCATAGCCGACTGGCGTTGCTACAGCAATGTGCATTCCCATGTATGCAGCAGCAATCACTAAGGAATGTGCCACATTGTTACCATCACCAATAAAAGCCAGCTTCAGCCCTTTTGTATGACCTTTCACTTCTTGTACTGTTAATATATCTGCTAACGCCTGACATGGATGGTAGAGGTCTGTTAGGCCGTTTATAACAGGTATACTCGCATGCTCCGCAAGTTCTTTAACCATAGCGTGTGAATTAGCACGAATCATAATGCCATCTAGATAACCCGAGAGGACATGTGCTGTATCATAAACAGATTCCCCACGACCAATCTGCAAATCTCTAGCGTTCATGAACATACCATTTCCGCCTAGCTGCTTCATCCCCACCTCAAACGAAATCCTTGTACGAGTAGAGTGCTTTTCAAATATCATTCCTAATGTCTTCCCTTCTAACAATGGAGGACATTTACCAGCCTTCGTTAAAGACTTTAAGTTTGTAGCTAGTTCTAGTAATTCAGTCACTTCTTCCTTAGAGTAATCCAATAGTGTTAAAAGATCCTTTCCTTTTAAACTATCAACTAATTTAAGATTTACCCACTCCAATAATTTCATACTCATAATCCCCTTTACCCGTATCTTCTGTAATTGTTATTATAAGTATGAATATTTATAAAGTCAAGCGAATTTATATACATTTTTTATACATAAAAAAACTAATGAGGAATACTGCTGTATTCTTCATTAGTTTTGTTTAATTAGTTAAAAGTTATATTGTTTACTGTATCACGATCAAGCTTTTTAATAACTTCAACAATCAATTTAACTGTATTCTCGTAATCATCTCTATGCAGAATTCCTGCATGTGAATGAATATAACGAGTAGCTACACCGATTGACAAGCAAGGTACACCATTTAAGGAAATATGCATAGAACCTGCATCTGTTCCCCCACCAGCAATTGTTTCAAATTGATAAGGGATATTGTTTGCTTCTGCTGTATCCACTACAAAATCGCGTAATCCTTTATGGGATACCATAGATGCATCAAATAGGACGATTTGAGGGCCATCTCCCATTTTACTAGATGATTCTTTTGGAGTGATTCCTGGAGTATCACCAGCAATACCCACATCAACTGCAAAGCCGATATCAGGGTTAATTTTTGCTGTAGAGGTTTTAGCTCCGCGAAGACCTACTTCTTCTTGAACATTCCCGACACCATATACGATATTTGGATGATCTTGGCCTTGTAAATTTTTCAATACATCTATTGCAATAGCACAACCAATACGATTATCCCAAGCTTTTGCAAGTAGAAGTTTATCGTTGTTCATTACAGTGAATTCAAAATATGGAACGACCATATCCCCTGGTAATACTCCCCATGACATAGCTTCTTCTTTAGAGGAAGCACCAATATCAATAAACATTTCTTTAATATCAACAGGCTTTTTACGTGCTTCTGGGCTAAGAATATGTGGTGGTTTAGAACCGATAACACCTGTAATAGTTTCGCCCTTACGAGTAACGATCGTTACACGTTGAGCTAGCATTACTTGTGACCACCAGCCTCCCACTGTCTGAAAACTCAAGAATCCCTTGTCGTCAATTTTGGAAATCATAAAACCAACTTCGTCTAAGTGACCTGCAACCATGATTTTAGGTCCGTTAGCATCTCCCACTTTTTCAGCGATTAAGCTACCGAGGTTGTCAAATTCAATTTTGTCTGCATAAGGGGCAATATATTTTTCCATTACTTTACGTGGTTCACGCTCGTTACCGGGAATCCCTTTTGCATCTGTAAGTTCTTTTAGCATTGTTAATGTTTCATCTAATTTTGTCATTATTTCGCCCTCCTAAATATACTCACCAGTTAATTATATGATAAATTGAATGCTTATTCAAAATATATTTTTAAAATTCTAAAGATACACAAATACACCTGCATTAATCGGCACCGGCGCCGCCACCACTATCCCCGCTGCCACCTCCGTAGCTTCCTCCGCTATCTGAATATGTAGCGGAGCCTCCAGAAGAACCAGCTCCAGAAAATAGATATCCTTTTGTCCATCTCCATGAATCCTCTACAAATTTCATAGGGTCAGTGTCTGTTAACAGCAATCCAGCCAATGGGACAGCACGCGCTGTTTCTAGTGGATAAGACTGGCGACTTCGTTTAAACAAATAGGCTCGAATGATCCGCTTATCTTCCTTGTGCAATACAGTATGATCTTGTTTGCTTAGTGCTTTTCTAAAAGCCCTTATAGAATCCTTAGCTCTGACTGCATTCATCGATAAAATATTTCTTGGTACAGTAAAATATAATACAATGAAAGCAAGTAACAAATCATACGTTTGATGAAGTAATGCTTCATCTACTAAATTTACGCTAGCAAAAAACATGAAACCCATATATAAGAATAATAATCGTTTTGATTTTTTCTTACACCATAGCATTCCGATATATATAAGAGACACTGTTATAATGCAGACAATTCCCCAGATGCTTCTTAAGTCTGCATAATATGCAATAGAAAATAGTATAGCCATTATAATGGTCGCTATACTTAAAATCATAAGTGGGATACGGTTATTTAAGGCACCAGCCTCGATCATCTCTGATTCAACTGCTAACTCCCATTGCTTCTGCTTTTCTTTAAATATTTTTTTCCGCTGAGCAAAATAGCCATTTTGCCTTTTCTCATCTCTTGCTGCTCCAGCGACATCATGCAAATTAAACGTCCATTTGTTTGATCCATTTTTTACTCCGAATAGCCAATCTATCATTGTATTTTCAAAATCGGCATTCACTAGACTTCGATTGACCAGTTGAAACTCTAATGTCTCTCTAGGAGCCTTTGGATCATTTTGAAAACGAACTGCCGCTTTTCCTTTGCTTACCTTTACTGTTCCTTTTTCTACTAATGAAAATAACCCTGCCAAAAAGCTTTTTTTATGAGTCTTTCCGATTTGATCAACAAAAAACATGTACAATGCATCCGTCTCTATCACATCTTTTTCAGAGCCAGTCCTCCAAAAATGTCTCTGTGGTAATAAAACAATTAAGAAGATAGCGACAATAAGCATTCCCATCATAACTTTTGGGATGAGACTCTTTACCATTTCAATGTAATCTAAACGACTCAGCATCTTATCAAATTGTTTTTGCTCTAAAGCAATGGCTCCACTTAAAGTTTGTGCGGACTTAATTTTCGGCATTGCTGTCATTACGGAAGAAGGAAAATAGAAACTAGTCTCCGTAGTAGAATACGCTTCCGATTTAGGAGTCACAAATCGTATACCATATTGGTTTTTTTCTCGTTTTCCCGCATGTCGATCAAACATAAATCCATCGAAAGTATCAGGATTTAGTGGTTTCGGAAGTATAAAATCTATTGTCACATTCTCGTAAGCTTGATCATGTGCATCCCCGCTAAAGTACGTCACCTTTACCTCACTGTAATTGTCATATGTCTTAACAGCATTCTTTAAGGTATAAGCATAGAAGTAAGATACCTTCTCATTAGTTTTCTTGATGTTTGTTCGAAAATGGCCTTCCTCAAAGGAGACAGTTAATGGAATCATCGATTCTGCTCCCACAAAGCCTGGCTCCATGTCTAAGCTAGTAAGCTCATAGGAATAAAAATCTACTACCCGCTCATTGTATGTATCAGGAAATTCTCTATAAAGGTTATGAAAGGAACCATTAAAAGTATAGGTAAATACCTCATTAACTAATAAGTCACCGTTTGGTTGAATCCATGACTTTATATGTACTTTGTCAATGCTATAAGACTTTGCTTCTCCTATAGGGCTAAAGGAAAGGAAAGCTACCATGAATAACAAGAATGTAATAATAAACTTTTTCATATGACAACCTCCCACTACTTCCAAGATAACTATCGTACGGAAAGTAAAACAAATAAGTTTCAGCTTTAATAAATAAGCTACTACATTTAAAGGCCATAAATAGGTAGGAACACTATAGATTTTCTTTTATTTCGCATATAGAGTTCTCCAAAATCCAAAAAAATACCTCGAAGAATTCATATTCGGGGTATTTTTTATTGTTAAGGAAATTATAAAACTCGGAACCTGTGGATAAATTGATGTCTAGCTCCACCGCCTTGCCCCTCGGGTCAAATGGATAATAGCTCCGGTGGCTGAGGAACTGCCTCCTCGCTTTTCTCCATTTGCCTGTCGGGGCAGACATAGGCGCTTGCGCTTTTCTTGTTTAAGCTCTACTTCCCAGATGAACCAAAGCCCCCTCTTCCTCTATCAGATTCGGTTAAGCTTTCCGTTTGCTCTATTTTCACTTGTAAAACTGGAGCTATAATCATTTGAGCGATCCTCATATGTTTTTCTACTGTAAAGTCTTCTAAACCATGATTTATTAATATGACTCTAACTTCTCCCCTGTAGCCCTCATCTATCGTTCCAGGACTATTTAAAACAGTGATGGAATGCTTTAACGCCAAACCACTTCTTGGTCTAACCTGTGCTTCTGTTCCTTTGGGCAGTTCCATCTCAATTCCTGTTCTGATTAATGCTGATTTTCCAGCTTGTATTACCTTTTCTTCAATTGAATACAAATCCATTCCTGCATCGCCTTCATTTGCTCGGTTCGGTACCATTGCATCTTCATGAATTAATTTTACTTTTAATGTTTGTTCCATTTAAATCCTTCTTTCCTTTGTATAGATTTATATGTATTGTGAAAAAATATATTTATTTTCTTTCAAAAAAAATAAATTATTTTGAAACCAAACTACTTCTTCTATCGTATAGCAGGTATCATGTATTTTACAAGGAGGACATTTTAATGGTCCATATTATACGATTACTAATAATTATACTTATTATATATGTATTCTATAGAATATTACGCTATTTATTTGATCCGAGACGAAAGCTGGACGAAGCAAATGAAAAAGAACAATATTATTTCTATGACGATATAAAAAATGTACGCAAAAATTTCTTTATTACGTATAAAGGTGCCATGTTTGAGGGCGAAAAATATCTTGGTACTACTGATCAGGCTTTCGAGGTAGTATCTATTTTCATTTGGATTAAAGATCCTTCTAAACTACAGGGATTCACAAAAGAGGACTTCCACTTCCTTCAAAACGAAATACGGATGAATTACCCGAACGCTAAAATAAATTGGAAGAGTCCAATTGAACAGCTGATGAAGGAACAGGATTAAAAAATTCTATTGCTGTAAGAAATAGGAGGAGATTGTATTAAGAAATTTGTAGTTGCTTTTATACTAGGGTTTTTAGTTTATTTTATCATTACAACCATAATTAATTTATAATTGAGTCAGCTTCCTCCGCTACAATTATTTAGTTGTATATGGATTTTCGTATTTAATCAGTAATTTGCTATTTATGAAATATACTAAATTAACATAAAAGAACTCGACTTGTACGATTTTTATAAATCATTCAAGTCGAGTTATTTATTTAGGAATATCCAGCTGTTATTCAATTTATGCTAATCGGACAATTTCTTGAACGATGGTTTGTACATCCTCAGTACGTTTTACTACGAAAAAATAATCCCCTTCCTCATCGGATGGATCTTTAACCTCTTCTTCATTTTGGCGATTAAGAACTTCTTCAAAACTTAAGGCCGTCCTTAAAATAGAAGTGCTTCTTTCGCTTACCTTTACTCTTTCAAACAACACTACTTCTGGTATATCAAAGTAAACAACTATCGTCAAAAAGCCTAGACTCTTATAATACGTTAGAAACTTTTTTCTACCACTCATATCTCTATTAGAGTTACACAAGATTACATGGCAATTAGTCTCTTTTACCGTATAATCGACAATCATTTGGGTAAGCCCGTATTTTAGCTTATTTTTTGATGTCTTCGGTAAAAGAGATTTGTAATATGTATTTAAGAATGCTGCATGATTATCCTGATCGATGACAACTGAGTTTGTTAAATTTTTTTCTAACATTTTAGCAAATGTAGTTTTTCCACTATGCGTTTTTCCAACGGTCATGATTACCATTCTTTGTTTCATATGATGGACTCTTTGTCTAATGAGATAAACAAGTTCTCGACGTTAAAATATGTACTTAGAGATTCTTTTCTTCCTGCCTCGCACCATTCGTTGTAACGTTTAAAGACTTCCAAAGGATTATTATTTGCTTGCTCTTCTACTAAATACTTTATAGTTAAAAAGCTCCTACAGTAATCAAACATGATGCTAGTTATATCATTAGAATAAGAGTCAGTTCCAAATTGATCTATACTTCTACTTCCAAACTTTTCATTGAAATAGGCCACAACTGCACTTTCTACTTTAGTGATTGTTTCAAACGATTCAGGGGTCATTAAATTTTTTCGAGCAATATAGTCGCACATTCCTTCTTCAAACCAAATACTTTCTCTTTCTTCATCAAACTCATCTGGGAACAAATCGATATGGTGAACCATTTCATGGCCAGCTATTGTCAGAATATCCTCCTCTTTAAAATTCCGATAAAAATCCTTTATAAACTCACTTTCCACGTTCCCATATATATTCATAAAAAAATTTCGCCATTCCATAATATCTGGGGTCATATAGACTAAGTGCCGATTTGTATACGCTGGAATGGGAACATCTGAAAAGACACTGGTTGCTATGTCCCCTGGAGTCCAAATGAATCCTCTCGGAGAATCATTTAATTCATATTCTTTTTCTAATAAGGCTTTAAATTCATTCAGTTTAACTTTAAAGGATTCTATGATTTCTAGATATTTAACTGCTTCATATGGCGTTTCAAATGCATAAATATGCTTCATTTCATCCATCACTCCATTTTATTGTAAATTGAATCAATCATTAATATGATTTTTATAAGAATGTAGAATTGATTTCAGCTATGGCGACGTCTTCTCTATCTCACTACTTGCGTTGCCGCTTATTGCTGCAATTCATAGTTAAATTATATATTAATTTAATTAAAAATTCATATTTTTGTAAAAAACTCCATCGCTAGTCATACTATTTCTGCCAGCTCTAAGCTCCTATTTATGATTTTCATTATTTTTTTCCAATAAAAAAGAACCTAACAATCTAGGCTCGTTCTAAGGCTTACACTCATTTCTTACACTCAAAGGAATATTCACTTGTTAGGTTATTATGTATTTCCAAGGTTGAAGCTCCCCCTGCTTCAGTGCAACCGCTGGTGAGTAAGTTAATTTCCTTTGTATTAAAATAACTAGATGTAACAGTTAGAAAAAGGAGCACCATTACAACCACTCCTATTAAACCTATTATTGATAGCAAATACTTATTGTATTTGGTCATTATCTCAGCTCCCCTCATAAGTTTTATACGGTTTGCCCAGTAAAAAGTTTCATAGATTTAATTGTTCTACTATTTAGCCTAGAATATTACTGCACTGTTATCTGTCAGTAACCAAACAATTAGAAAGACGTACACGATTAATAACATAAGAAAACCTACACGAAAGCTAGTATGCAATGTTTTATGACGAAATAGCTGCATCCCTAAATAGGCTCCTATTCCTCCACCAAAGATTGCGAAAGTCCATAATGTTTTTTCCGATATCCGTTGTCCCCTTTTCTTCGCTTGGGACTTATCATAGCCCATCAAAACGAACGCAGACACCGACATTAATAAAATAAAAATAAGAATCACATTAACCATAATAATCCTCCTTAGAAAAGCATAAGCCCCTATCTCTGCTCTGACAGGCAAACTAAATTAGATTGTAAAAAAAGGCTGATAGAAAATCTATCAGCCTTTTCATCTAACTTATTTGTTGATTGCTTTTTTTGCTAAATCAGCAATTTGTGTAAATGCTGCTGCATCAGTTACAGCTAATTCAGCTAACATTTTACGGTTTACTTCGATTTCAGCTAATTTCAATCCGTGCATTAAACGGCTGTAAGAAAGTCCGTTCATACGAGCTGCCGCATTGATACGTGTGATCCATAGTTTACGGAATTCACGTTTCTTTTGACGACGGTCACGGTATGCATACATTAAAGATTTCATAACCTGTTGGTTTGCTACTTTATATAATGTATGTTTAGAACCGTAATAACCTTTAGCTAATTTTAATACCTTTTTACGACGCTTGCGCGTCACTGTTCCGCCTTTTACGCGTGGCATGTTCATTACCTCCTGCTATTCTTTCGAATAATTTGATTTCGTTTAAATTATTTCATGTAAGTAAGTAAAGTTTTGATACGTTTGTAATCGCCTGAAGAAGCTACTTTAGTTTTACGTAGTTTACGTTTAGCTTTAGTAGATTTGTTAGCGAATAAGTGGCTTCCAAAAGCACGGTCATGTTTTAATTTACCTGTACCCGTTTTTTTGAAACGCTTTGCAGCTCCACGGTGAGTTTTCATTTTCGGCATGTCGAATTCCTCCTAAACAATTGTACTCTATTACTGTTTTTCGTTCTTAGGTGCAAGCACCAAGAACATACTGCGTCCGTCCATTTTCGGTTTTGACTCGATAGTGGATACTTCCGCACAAGCTTCTGCAAATCTATCTAAAACTCGTTGTCCGATCTCTTTATGAGTAATGGCACGACCTTTAAAGCGAATAGATGCTTTCACTTTGTCTCCTTTTTCAAGGAACTTGATCGCGTTTTTCAATTTCGTTTGGAAATCATGCTCATCGATAGTCGGGCTCAAGCGAACCTCTTTCATTACGATAACTTTTTGATTTTTACGAACTTCACGATCTTTCTTTTGCTGCTCAAATTTGAATTTACCATAGTCCATGATACGAGCGACCGGTGGCTTGGCTTGAGGAGCCACAAGGACAAGATCCAAATTTACACGACCTGCTATTTCAAGTGCTTCGTTACGTGTTTTTAAACCTAATTGATCACCATTTTGATCAATAACGCGTAGTTCGCGTGCTCGAATGCCATCGTTCACATACATGTCTTTGCTAATAATGATCCACCTCCAGATAGTGTCGCGAATACATGGTTTGGGCATAAATTCCGTAGAAACGAATCAGTCACGCCGTTTTCGATCCAATAAAAAAGCGAGCAGACATCTGTTAATGTCTGCCCGCCGATATGAGAAATATGTAGCAACTACATATTACAGTCGATCGTGTGCTTACCAGTCAACAACCAATGTGTCGAGCAGGTGAGAAGCGGGCAGCCTCTTCTTATACCACAAACTTGTATTCAATAACCTAAATAACTATACCATCCACAAAACTATTTGTCAACAATATAATTATATAATTAATTATGTGCTACTTCTTCTTGCAGACGAGCTAAAAATTCGTCGAACGGAATACTTTCGGATTTTTGCTCTCCATATTTACGAACGTTTACATTACCTGATTCTAACTCTTTATCTCCTAGCACTAGCATATAAGGAATCTTTTGCATTTGTGCTTCGCGAATCTTGTAGCCAAGCTTTTCTTCACGGTCATCCATTTCTACACGGAACCCAGCTGCAACTAATTGCTCTTCAATTTGCTTAGCATACTCGAAATGTACTTCATTAGAAACTGGAATAATCTCAACTTGCACTGGTGCCAACCAAGTCGGGAAAGCTCCTTTGTATTCTTCTATTAGGAATGCAACAAAACGTTCCATAGTAGAAACTACTCCACGGTGAATAACGACAGGACGATGTGGTTTTCCATCTTCCCCTACATATGTTAGATCAAAGCGCTCTGGTAGTAAGAAGTCTAATTGAACTGTTGATAATGTTTCTTCCTTACCAATAGCAGTTTTTACTTGAACATCTAGTTTTGGACCGTAGAATGCAGCTTCGTCTTCTGCTTCAATATAATCTAATCCTAATTCATCCATAGCTTCTTTTAGCATGCTTTGAGCTTTTTCCCACATTACATCATCATCAAAGTACTTTTCTTTATTGTTAGGATCTCTGTAAGATAAACGGAATGAGTAATCTTTCAAGTCAAAGTCTTTATAGACAGAGATGATTAATTCAACAACCTTTTGGAATTCCAATTTAATTTGATCTGGACGTACAAATAAATGGGCATCGTTCAACGTCATCCCACGTACACGTTGAAGTCCTGATACTGCTCCAGACATTTCATAGCGGTGCATTGTTCCTAGCTCCGCGATTCGTAGAGGAAGGTTACGATAAGAATGCATACCGTTTTTGAATATCATCATATGGTGAGGACAGTTCATTGGACGTAATACTAGTGTTTCGTTATCCATCTCCATAGGAGGGAACATAGAGTCTTGGTAATGCTCCCAATGTCCTGATGTCTCATAAAGTTCTTTAGACCCTAAAACTGGTGTGTAAACGTGTTTGTAACCAAGCTTTAGCTCCTTGTCTACGATATAACGCTCAATTACGCGTCGGATAGTTGCACCGTTTGGTAACCATAGAGGTAAACCTTGTCCAACCTTTAAAGAGTTAGTGAAAAGCTCTAGCTCCTTACCAATTTTACGATGGTCACGTTCTTTTGCCTCTTCCAACATTTTAAGATGCGTTTGAAGGTCCTCTTTTTTAAAGAAGGCAGTTCCGTAAATACGTTGAAGCATTTTATTGTCACTGTTACCTCTCCAATATGCTCCTGCAATGCTTAGCAGTTTAAACTCTTTTAGCTTTCCTGTAGAAGGAACATGAACACCACGGCAAAGGTCAAAGAAATCTCCTTGCTCGTAAATCGAAACTTGTTCTCCAGCTGGTATCGCTTCAAGCAGCTCTACTTTATACTCATCATCCTGAAACTTTTCAAAAGCTTCTTCACGAGAAACGTCATGACGAATAATTTCGATGTTTTCATTAATAATTTTTTTCATTTCTTTTTCTATTAAAGGTAAGTCATCAGCTGTTATTGGTTCTGGTGAGTCAATATCATAGTAGAAACCATTTTCAATGACTGGTCCAATTCCTAGCTTAACATCTTTAAATAGACGCTTTACAGCTTGTGCCAGTAAGTGAGCTGAACTATGACGCAGAATTTCTAACGCTTCATCTGACTCAGGAGTAATAATCGCAATCTCTCCATCCTCAGTAATCGGTGTTTTAAGATCGATCAGCTGACCGCTTAATTTACCTGCTAAAGCTTTTTTTCGAAGCCCTGGACTAATAGATTGTGCTATTTCTTCTGTAGTTGTTGATGAAGGAAACTCTTTTACTGCTCCATCTGGAAATTGTAACTTAATAACATCTGCCACGTTGAACACTCCTTAATAATTTTGGATTAAGTATCAGCCTAAAATCGCTCTTCCCTTGAGCAGATTAGCTGGTTTAGGTAAGACGATTATTTTAGACAAAATAAAAAACCCCGTCCCGGTAAAGGGACGAGGTTTAAATCGTGGTTCCACCCTTCTTCTATCTATACGAATATAGACGAAGCTTTGCATCGGTTAACGGACCGGTGACCGGCAAGCTGCTACTACAATTTCACAGCTGCTGCTCGGAGGTGGTAAATCGATTGCCGGTGCTTAAGAAGCTTTCAGCCAAGGCTTCTCTCTCTAAAAAGTCGTACAAACTGATTATTATCCTCTTCAACGCATCTACTTGTTCTTATGAAAATGATTATACGCCACGACTTTAGCATTTGCAAGTAGTTATTTATGCTCTCTCCAGTTCTTCCCTTGAAGAGCAACTGGGATAGTCAGCGCTTTGATCCGTTCCATAATACGTCCTGCTTTTACTACCTCTTTTTCTCCTCGTTGAGTATAAGAAAGATGATGCTGTAATTCATCATAGTTAAAGTTAGAAGACATAAAGGTTGGAAGCTGTTCTGACATCCTGTAGTGGAGAATAGTTCCTATAATTTCATCACGCGTCCAGCTAGACATTGTTTCTGCACCAATATCGTCTAGCATAAGCACAGGTGCTTTTTTTACAAACTCTACTTTTTCAGGAAGAGATTGATCTTGTATAGCCTGTTTCATTTCGCGAAGAAATTCAGGGACGTATACAACTACTGAATGAATATGTCTAGCTGCTAGTTCGTTTGCTAGTGCGCCCAATAAGTAGGACTTACCGACTCCAAACTTTCCGTAAATATAAAGTCCTTTTGCAGGTAATTTATTTGTTCTTTCCCATTCATTTAAGAAGTCCTTAGCAGCTCGAACTGCTACAACACGACTATCATCTTGTAAGTCTAAGCTTGAGAGACTAGCCTCCATCACCTCTTTAGGCATATGAATACTGTCTATCATAGAGGTCACTTTTTTACGCTCATCCTCTATAACCCCTCGTTTACACCTTACATACTCAACATCTATTAGGCTTCGGTCTAACACTAGCTTCGGCTCATAGCCCTTCATAAAATTCGCACATTCGTCTAAGGAAGGACAGCCCTTGCAATCATGAGACTGTGATTTATATTCATATAACTTACTCAAGCTCCGATTGATTACCTGTTTAGATATTTCATCTGAGTTTTCCTCTATAAATGCTTGTATATTTGGTTCCTCTAATACTTCCTGCTGCAGCTCATCCAATCGAGAAGTAAATTCAGGAGTGACTACTCTTTTGAGCGTTTCATTAATCCGTTCCATTTCCTTCACCTACCTTTTCATCATTCCTAGTTCTTCTAATAGCTTTTGTCTTTCAGCATCTATATCTTGTATGCCATTCGTTTCTTTTCCTGTACGCTTTAACTCGTCATCTTTTTTATAAAACCAATCTGGCACCTTTTCTTCTCTAGTCGGTTTTTTCGAATATGTCTTTTGCTTAGATCCTTCGCTTTTCCATTTCATGTACTGCTCGTGCTCGTTTCTTGCTAATTCCATAGCTTCCTTAGCTGTCTTAACGTCCTTACGCATCCAGTGAGAAGCAATCTTTTCAGCATAATTCTTCGTCAGCTTCATGTCTGTACGAAGAAGCACATACTGTAACAGAACATTAACTACCCCGATCGGCATTTTATAATGCGTGACAAAATAATTGGCTAACTGAACGTCTGCAAGTATAGGTTCTTTCCCATTAGCAATATCCTTCAAGACCTTTGCAGGAGCAGTCGTTTCCAAATATTGAATCAGCTCTTCTTCTTTGGTTAGTTTCTTTTCGTCTGTTTGTACTACTTTCGAAGCTGGTTCTATTTTTTGAATAACTGGGGCAGTGCGAGAGACCGTTAGCTTATAATACTCTGCACAAGCTTTTTTCAATCTAGCATCCGAAAGACGAAGTTCATCATCCAAAGCTAGAATAACGACCTTTTGCATTTCTACTGGCGATAGATTATACAAAAATGCAAGCTTTGCAATTACTTCCTTAGCTTCTGTTGTCATGGCAGACTTCGGAACCAGTTGCTCAGATAGGCCATCTTGCAGCAAGGAGAAATCGAAATCCTCGTAATAGAAAGGTACAGAACTATTTCGTGTCTTTGACTGGAAATTTTCTTCCGTTGATGCAGGTAAACCTGTTTTAGTAGTTGGTTTAAAAACATCCACAAAGGTTCTTGAGACGTCTGTATACTCATGTTGCCAGTTAGACGTTTGAATGTAACGGCTTCTAAGCTGTTTATATGCACTTTCCCCAATTTTGTTTAGTAGGAACATGGATAACAAAGGATCCTTTAGAAAAGATTCCGCATCTAGAGGAGCTTCAAGTTCATAGCAGAAGCTGCGTCCATCTCCATTGGGCTTTTGCCAAGTGCGCAGCAGACCAATTGCTTCTAGTGCTATTCTCGCTTGAAAAACTTTCCCCAATGATAAGCCAAGGACATTTAATAAATGATAATGTGTCCATTGGTTTTCACTTTGCATTTCTCCATCAGCCCATAACGTCAAATAAAGGCTCATGCTTTCTGCTCCGACTAGTGGCTGATAAAATAACGTTAGCAGCTGACGATCATAATCAGAAAAAGAATACGGCAAGCGAATCATATATGTATCTGTCGAGTGTAGCTCCTTATATAACATCACTTGTTTACCTACTCCTTAAATAATTGCTTATAATGAAGGATTCTTTTTTAAGATCTCCTTTAACTCATCAATGAAAACATTTATGTCTTTAAACTGGCGATATACGGAAGCGAATCTTACATAGGCAACCTCATCAATCTCAGCAAGCTTGTCCATGACCTTTTCGCCAACTTCCTCTGATTTAACTTCAGAGTTACCTGTTCTTCTTAGTTCCTTTTCAATATAAAACACAACTTCCTCTAATTGGTCAAGTGCAACAGGTCTCTTCTCACATGCACGTATTAGCCCTCGCAATATTTTCTCTCGGCTGAATTCTTCACGAGATCCATCTTTCTTTACGACAATTAAAGGAGTTTCCTCTACCTTTTCAAAGGTCGTGAAGCGAAACCCACAATCCTCACACTCTCTCCTTCTTCTAATTGCCTTATTATCATCTATCGGTCTGGAATCGACCACTTTAGTGCCATTAAATTGGCATGCTGGGCATTTCATAGAACCTCTCCTAAACGTTTGCTTTAATTTTGTATACCTATTATAACAACTTTTCCTCATAAAATCGAAAAAGCAGAGGAATAAATTCCTCTGCTCACTCAGTTTTGTTCATGTTTCATTACACTTGAACTGTCATGCGTTCTTTAGGTGCCTTGACTGGACCCATTCCACGTGGCATTTCGAGCGTTTCGCGTGTTCCAGCATTAAGAGCATCTGCAATATAGTTAGCCGCGATTGATGGATCTAAATCACCACAAGTATACACATCAATGCTTGCATAACCGTGCTCTGGAAAGCTGTGAATCGTTAGATGCGACTCGGAAATTATAACGACTCCACTTACACCTTGTGGTGCAAATTTGTGAAATGCAACTTCTCTAACTTCTGCACCTGATTTTAGTGCAGCATCAACAAATGTTTGTTCGATAAATTGCATATCGTTAAGTTTGTCGAAATCGCACTCCCATAGTTCTGCAATAATGTGACGTCCCATTGTCTCCAATGTCCGTTTCCCCCTTTGATAAGTTTTATTTTTAACATCAAAGTTGACTACCACGGGGGAAAGTTAGTCCTAAGAGGTCCTAACCCTTTAAGTAGTCTATGTACTAGAAGTACACGATTTCCATTATAAAACATTTTAACTAATAGTGCAATATAAAAACCTCTTTCTAGTAATACTAGAAAGAGGTAGGTATTATGTTAATATTAGGAAAAAATATTCATTAGTAAAGCATAATGTCAGACTCAATTAAATTAAATAATAAGTTATTCCGATATTACAATCCACTTGCAACTTTTTTAGCTAAGTCTACCACTCTTGCAGAATAACCCCATTCATTATCATACCAAGCAAGTACTTTAACTTTTGTTTTACCCATTACCATAGTAGTCAGTCCATCTACAGTACTAGAATTAGTAGTTGTATTGAAATCAATCGAAACCAATGGCTCATGCGTAATTCCCAAAATGCCCTTCATAGAGCCCTCGGCTGCTTTTTGGAACGCAGCATTTACTTCTTCCGCTGTCACTTCTTGTTGAACATCCACAACTAAATCTACTAAAGAAACATTAGGAGTAGGAACGCGTAAAGCCATTCCATGAATCTTTCCTTCTAGCTCTGGCAATACAAGTGAAAGGGCTTTCGCTGCACCGGTCGAAGTAGGAATAATAGATTGCCCGCATGAACGCGCACGTCTTAAATCTTTATGGGGATTATCTAAATTATTTTGGTCATTTGTATAGGCATGAACTGTAGTCATTAAACCGTTTTCAATACCAAAGGCATCGTTTAATACTTTTACTACTGGTGCCAAACAATTAGTTGTACAGCTTGCATTTGAGATGATTTGGTGATTTACTACGTCTAGCTTTTCATCGTTTACACCAATGACAATCGTTGCGTCTTCATTTTTGGCAGGCGCTGTAATAACAACCTTCTTAGCCCCAGCTTTTATGTGACCAGAAGCTTTTTCTCCATCATTAAATTTACCTGTAGATTCAATTACGATATCTACATTCAATTCTTTCCATGGAAGCTTTTCTGGCTCACGCTCGTTGACGATCTGTACATGTTTACCATTTACGATTAGAGCATTATCCCCAATCTCAATTTCTCCAGAGAAAGTTCCATGTGTAGAATCATATCTTATTAGGTGAGCTAAAGTTTCTAATGGGTATCTAGCATTAATAGCTACTACATTAAGTTCCTCTTGTACGATCGCTTGGCGAAATACCATTCTACCGATTCTTCCAAAACCATTGATTGCAATTGAAGCTGACATATAATAAGTCCTCCTATAACGTGTGATACTTTTTCTTTTATATTCATGCATTAGTATAACACAATTTTAGAATTATGTAGCCTTAAAATACCCTGTTTTTAAATTCGTTATTTTCAAATAATTATTACTTCCAAGCTCTAAGAATTTTTTCTAGTTGCTCCCTAGTTGACTCCAAAGTGCCGTTATTATAAATGACAGCATCTGCGCCCTTCTCCTTAATAGACAAAGGCAACTGAGATTGAATTCTTGCTTTAGCTTCCTCTTTGGAATAATTATTTCTAGCCATTAGCCTGTTCAGTTGAGTTTCTTCTGATACTGTAACGACAATAATTTTATCCACGTAAGATTGTAGCTTACTTTCAAAAAGCAATGGGATATCCATAATAATAACCGGATGACCTGCTAGTAACATTTCCTCTTTTTGTCTCATCATTTCCGCTCGAATGGCTGGATGCATGATATCATTCAGCTGCTTTCTTTGGGCGGGCGAAGAAAAAATTATTTCACCTAGCTTCGGACGATTTAGTTCACCATCCACATTAAGTATCTCGTCTCCAAAAACCTCCGTTATTGCTTGAAGAGCATCTGTTCCTTTTTCCACAACGATTCTTGCTACAAGATCTGCATCAATAATCGGATAGTTCATTTCCTTCAACATATTTGCTACTGTACTTTTACCGCTGGCAATACTTCCAGTCAAACCAATAATCATGATGAATCCTCCATTACTTTTGACACGAACCACAATAGGTAGATGTTCGGCCAGCTATTGTTTTCTGCTTAGTAGCCTTCCCACAGATTGGGCAGCTTTTTTTACTATACATTTGTAGTCTATGCTGCATCGTTCCTGCTCCGCCATTTATAGAACGATAATCTGAAATAGTACTTCCACCATTTTCAATGCTGTCTAATAGCACTGCTACAATTTCATGGAACAACTGAATTTTTCTAGCTTTACTAATTCTTTTTACTGTCCGTGCAGGATGTATTCTAAGATTAAATAATGCCTCTGTAGCATATATGTTGCCACAGCCTGAAACGACATGACCATCCATTATAAATTCCTTGATTGCCTTGTTTTCATAACGAGGTAAGCTGCTCATATAGAGGAAATGCTCTAGTGCATGATCAGCAAAAGGCTCAGGGGCCATCAAAAGTAATGGGGGATAATCTGCCTCTGTTTCTAATAGACGCAGCTCGCCAAAGCGACGTATGTCCGCATATACAAGCATGTCTCCCTCTTCAAAGTTAAGCGTGACGTGACTATGCTTTTTAAACTTTTCCTCTAAGATGTCATCCAAGGTCCTTACATAGAACCAAGCACCTGACATACCCAAATGAGAAACAAGCAGAAATGGTTCTCCATTTTGGTTTTTCAAATGAAAGTAAATATATTTCGAGCGACGTTCAATTCGAGCGATCACCATACCAGGAAGAGCAGCCTGGAATGACTCCACGTCTGCTCCCTTGATAATAGCTTCCTTTCCAACTTGCTTTGATTTTATGATGGTTGGAGAAACATCCACTGATTGAATCAACTTACCTGTGACAACAGGCTGAAGTCCTCGAACAACACCTTCCACCTCTGGTAATTCTGGCATACATAAAACTCCTTACTTTGTATCGTACCAAGATGATCCAAATGCATACTCCACTTTTAGAGGAACGTTTAGCTCAATCGCAGATTCCATTACCTCAGGAACAATCTTCTCAAGCAGTGCAATCTCTTCTGGAGGAGCCTCGAATATTAGCTCATCATGTACTTGAAGAAGCATCTTGGTTTGCATGTTTTCTTTTTTAAGTCGTGCTGCCATATCAATCATCGCTTTTTTAATGATATCTGCTGCGCTTCCTTGTATAGGCGTGTTCATAGCTGTGCGTTCAGCAAAGCTTCTCAAATTAAAATTAGAGCTAGTTATTTCCGGCAAATATCTTCTGCGATTCAAAATGGTCGTAACGAACCCTTTTTGCTTAGCTGTTTGAATACTGTCATCCATATATTCCTTTACCCCTGGGAAGCTTTTCAAATACTTTTCGATAAATATAGCAGCTTCTTTACGAGTAATATCTAAGCTTTGAGATAGACCGTAATCACTAATTCCATAAACGATACCAAAGTTAACTGCTTTTGCTGCGCGGCGCATATTTGAATCGACAGCGTCAGCCTCGACATGGAATACATCCATAGCTGTTTTAGTATGGATGTCCATATTATTCTTAAAGGCTTCCATCAAGTTTGCATCCTCTGCCATATGGGCAAGCACTCGTAGCTCTATTTGAGAATAATCGGCTGCAAACATAACCCATTCAGGATTACTTGGTACAAACGCTTTACGAATTTTTCTACCTTCCTCAAGACGGATTGGAATGTTTTGTAAGTTAGGGTTGATAGAGCTTAAGCGTCCTGTTGTTGTAAGCGCCTGTTGGTATCTCGTATGAATTTTCCCGTCACTCTCATGGATTTCTTTTAAAAGTCCTTCGATATAGGTTGAATTTAACTTCCCTAATTGACGGTACATTAGAATCTGTTCAATAATTTCATGCTCACTAGCTAGTTTCTCTAACACATCAGCTGCTGTAGAATAGCCAGTCTTCGTTTTCTTAATAGGTGGCAGCCCTAGTTTTTCAAAAAGGATAACGCCAAGCTGCTTTGGTGAATTAATATTAAATGCTTCTCCCGCTAAAGCATGGATGTCACCTTCAATTTGCTTCAGCTTGATTTCTAAATCATGTCCCATCTCAACAAGTACTTGCTTATCCACCTTTACTCCATCCGATTCCATTGTTCCTAAAATAGATGCTAGTGGTAATTCCAGTTCCTTGTAGAGCTTAAATTGTTCATTTTCTTTTAATTTCTTTTCAAGTATAGGTTTTAAATGCCATAAAGCCAGTGCCTTTCTAGTGGCATGCTCCGCAAGCTTCTCTTGCTCGGGAACAGACTTTTTGGCTCCTTTTCCGTAAATTTGCTCATTGCTTAATACGTTATAATAACCATATTCTTTCCCTATTGTTGCAACATCATCTGCAGTCAAAGATGCATTATCTATATAGGCTGCCAGTGTTAGGTCAAACTCCACCCCAGCAATGCTTACTCCATGTTTTCTACTTACTGCTTGCGTTGCTTTTGAATCCACCACATATTTTATTTTGGACTCATCCTCTAGCCAAGCACAAAATTCTTTTGATTGGAAAGCTGTTTCGCCAGGAATAAAATAAGATTTTTCCCCATCTGACAATGCAATGCCCAATAAATCCGCTCTATGGTACTGTTCATCATATAATTCTAGGTGCAGGGACATTTCATCTACTAAGAAACTAGAGTTCACGTTCTCTACAATTTCAAAAGTCGTTTCCGTGGTAGAATGCTCCTCTGCCACATACTCCGTTTTTTCCAATAAAGTTTTAAAGGATAGCTCCTTCCATATGGAAATGACGTCATCCATGTTTGGACCACTATAAGTGATATCCTCAAGTGACACCTCGATAGGAGCGTTTATTTCAATAGTTGCAAGCTCCTTGCTCATCTTCGCCTGCTCTTCATTGGCTATAAGCTTTTCTTTTAGCTTAGCACCACTAACTGAATCGAGTGCTTGGTATAGTTGCTCAACAGATCCATGCTCCTTTAAAAGTTTAATGGCTGTTTTTTCACCAACGCCTGGAACTCCCGGAATGTTATCAGAGGAATCCCCCATTAATCCCTTCATATCGATGATTTGAAGTGGTGTAAGTCCGTATTTTTCTTGAACGTGCTCTGGTGTATATTTCTCTATGTCTGTTATTCCTTTTCTCGTAATATACACTGTAGTCGAATCAGTAGCTAGCTGAGTTAAATCCTTGTCACCTGACACAATGACAACCTGCTGTCCCTTCTTTTCAGCCTGTCGACTTAGAGTCCCTATAATATCGTCTGCCTCGTACATTTCCAGCTCATATCGTTTAATGCCATAAGCATCTATAAGCTTGCGTAAATATGGAAATTGCTCTGAAAGCTCGGGTGGAGTCTTCTGTCTTCCTCCCTTATATTCTTCAAAAGTGGAATGGCGGAAGGTAGTTTTTCCTGCATCAAATGCCACGAGCATGTGTGTAGGATTCTCTTCATCCATAATTTTTTGAAGCATCATTGTAAAGCCGTAAACAGCGTTTGTATGTATTCCATGTTCGTTCGTTAATAAAGGAAGGGCAAAGAATGCACGATAAGCTAAACTATTCCCATCTAATAATAGAATTTTTTCAGATGACATGAATTATTCACTCCTTAGTTATATTGTTTTACATTTACTAGTATTTAAAATATTTTTTATTGGCGATGTTAAAGGTTAGGGTTGATTTATAATCCAAAGAAATCTTAGATCAGAGAGTAGAATTGATTTCCGCCCCAGCCGGACGCTTTCCTCGGGGTGAGCGATAAGCCACCACCCATCGCTAGCGCGCGTGGTTGTGGTGTCTTATCTGTCTCACTCATCCCGTAGGAGTTGCCGTCTGGCGCTCCAATCAATAAATGGGAACAGCTTTAGCATTGATCGCTAAAAAATTTACTCGCATAAATAAAGCAGAAAAACTGTCACCAATCCCAATTTCATCATCTATTTATGTTCTTAATAGCCATTTGAAAGTTCCTGTGCGCATGTTTATAGTCACAATAAAAAAATTGTTATTCTAAATCAACCAATAACTTTAACAAAGCTTTTTTATTAAATAAAATAAAATCGTCATTCCCTATATCTTACCACGACAGTAAGGGGAATGACGATTCATATACTATTCTAAGTATCCAGATAGGATGTTGGCATAAGGTGAATCGGACGGAATAACAATCATTGTATCTTCACCGATTGTCTTCTTATAGGATTCTAACGTTCTATATAAAGAATAAAATTCAGGGTCCTTTGAAAAGCTAGTATTATAAATTCTTGCAGCCTCCGCATCCCCTTCAGCTCTTAGAAGAGCAGCCTCTTTTTTAGCTTCAGCTATCATCTTCGTAACTGTACTATCCGTTTCCGCTTCAATTCTTCTCTTATCAGCATCACCAGTAGACAAAAACTTTTGAGCAACACTTTCACGGTCGGAAATCATCTCGTTATATACAGACTGCTCATTTTCTTCTGGCAGGTCAGTTCTTTTAATACGTACATCTACTACTTCTATTCCATATTTATCTTTAGATAGAAGTTCATTTACTTCTTTAGTAATCTGGTCATTTAAACTACCACGAGATGAATTTTCATCATTAATGATTTCACTATAATTTAATTGACCCAGCTCTGATCGCACTACTGAATAAATAAATTCCTCCATACGAGAGCTTGCATTTACTATGTTACCAGCATTAGAAATCATGTCCTTTGGATTGACTACTCTCCAAACTGCATAATTATCGATAATTATACGTCGCTTATCCATTGTATTGATCTCTGCCTCAGATAAATTATGATTCATTTGGTATTTTGGAATGGTAGTTACACTTTGTATAAATGGTATTTTCATATGCAAGCCGGGAGAATCTTTAATACTTTTAATCTCACCGAACTGACGAATAACTCTATATTCCCCCTCCTTGACTACATATATATTAGCGAGGGCAATTACTGCAAGTACAAAGACTACAAAAATTGAAATGAACGATTTAGTATGCTTTTTATAATCAATGGGAGTCTTTTCTTTTTTAGGTTTGTTAGGCACAGTTTTAAACTTTGACTCTAAATTTGCAAAAGGGTTGTTGTTATCTGACATTATTGTCCACTCCCTTCTTCAGGCTTTTTCTCAGTAGTAGTGCTAGGCGGTGGTGCACTTTGTTTAGAGGACTCTATTTGTTGAAGTGGTAAATACTTCATCGTCCCACCTTCATCATTCATTATATAAATTTTAGCATTAGGCAAAACAGCTTCCAATGTTTCCATTACTAATCGCTGTCTAGTGATTTCCTTATTATTTTGATATTCGGCATATAGCTTATCAAATAAGGCAACATCTCCTTTTGCCTGTTCAATACGTGCTGTTTGGTAGCCTATAGCCTCTGATTTAATAGCATCAACTTCACCTTCAGCCACACTAACCTTTTCATTTACATACTTTTCTGCCTGGTTTACTTTTGTATTTTTAGTTTCTTCCGCATCCGTTACCGCTGTAAATGCAGCCCTAACTTCTGCATTCGGAAGCTCTACGTCTTGTAGCTTTACCGTCAACACAGTAATACCAATTTCATATTTATTAATCAATGAAGCAAGCAACTCATTTGTATCTGCTTCAATTTGAGCCTTACCTGAAGTTAAAGCATCATCAATTTTCGAATTTCCGATTACTGAACGAATAGATGCTGAGGTTGCATCATGTAACATTTCCTTTGGATTTTCAGAATTAAACAAGTATGCTTTAGGATCTGTGATTTTATACTGAACAACCAAGTCTGTTAAAACGATATTGTCGTCTCCAGTAATCATTTTAGTATCCTTGTCATAAGAAGTGATTTCCCCATTCGCGTCTTGCTTATAACCAAACTGTAAACTGAAGGTTTCTTTCGATAGCTTTTCTACCTTCTGTATTGGCCAAGGAAACTTAAATTTCAATCCTGATTCTGTTATTGGCTCGCTTGCATCTCCAAATGTAATGACTATTGCTTGTTCGGATTCATCTACTGTATACCAAGATGTAAATACTGCGGATAGAAGAACAATGCCAACAATAGATACAGCGATAATAGTTAACAATCTTTTTGTACTCATATTTTTCCCCCTTCTCTATGTATAGTTATTTTACGGACCTGATGAAGGAAAGTTTCAAAAATTTCAAAACTGACTATTTCTTTTTGGCACGGCTTAGATAAGGGGTGTTTTTCGAAGCGTGGATATCTTTCGTGAAATGTTACATTTAAATGTGCGGAAGCGAGCTAGTAAAAAAGGATATTTGCCTATTAATGTTTAATAGGTAATGAACAGAGTAAAAAAAGAATAGTCAAATGATAAAAAATGAAATTAAAACGTGTAGGGGACAAACTTTATTTGTAGGGTGATAAATCGATGATTGGAATAAGCATTGCAACGAAGTGGGAATACGAAGCGACCTTGGAGTACTTTAGCATAAAAAATAACGTACGTTTCAGTTACCCATACGGTGATTATTTCATAAGAACAATTAATGATACTGAACTTGTTTTTTATAGTACAGGTGTAAGAAAAGTAAATGGTGTTGGTGGCAATCAGTATATGATTTCTAAATTTGATTTAACTAAAGTGATCGTTGCCGGAACATGCGCAGGAATAGATGAGAAGTACAGAAATTTGGATATTTTTGTACCCAATAAAGCCGTTCAATATGATTGTACAGTAAAAGAAATTGAGCCTTTTATTAAACCCTCCTTCATAGTCGATATTGATTTATCTAAATATGGAGATGATTTTTATACAGGAACCATTGGCACTGCTGATAAAGCAGTTGTTATGTGGGAGGACTATTTAGAACTTAAAGATCACGAAATAACAATTGCCGATACAGAAGCGAGCGCAATTGCTTATATCTGCAAGAAGAATGATGTTGAATGCATTATTATTAAAGGAATATCTGATTTTCCGACAGATGAAAGAAACTCCAATAAACTTCAATCGAACATAGAACAAATTAATGTTTATTTAGAAAATACGCCCAAGGTTATGAACAAAATATTTGGAAACTATTTAAAAAGATTCATTTAAATCAATTTTCTTAGAACTTCTTTGCAAGGGACACGTATTTAAAGTAGGCTAGTTTGGAGGGAGATTTATGCTCTATGATAACATCAGTCAGTTCTTAATAAATTTATTCATTTGGTGGGGTTTCCTACTCATCTTTCAAAGATTGAACAACCGTTATCCCAAAAATAACACTTGGAAAAAAGATATAATATCAACTTTCATTCAAAGTATGGTAGTCTTACTTGTTTTGTTTCCTATTTTATCTTTCATTTTATAATCGTGTGTTAGATATACTTTGATAATTTTGGTGAAGTTGCTTGTTCAAATGAGGAGCATTTTAATAGATGAAGTTAAAGTAAGCTTAAAGATAATGTTTGTAGCAAGCAATTTATAATCTCTTCTTTTGTGCCACACCCCCTATGATTGTAGCGCAGGCGGCGACTCCAGTGGGATGACATAGCTATCAAGTTAAGAAGTTTATAAAAACCCTCGAGGTTGGTATAGAAAACTAACCAACAGGAGGTGCTTCACATGAAAAAAACAGATTTAGACGAATGGAAACTCTTAATGGAACAATTGTATAAACTATTTTCCCCAGATAAGTTGGATTGTTGGGCCAAAGAATCAGGATGGATCAAACGAAAACGAAAGCTTGATGCGTATTCATTTCTCCACATCCTTCTTTATCATTGCGGAAACCTGGCCGGCAGTTCGCTACGCGAGCTCAGCCTGTCATTAGAAGAAACCTGTCATATTTCTATGACTCCAGAGGCAATAAACCAACGTTTAAATAAAGAATTAATCGTATTTCTAAAAAAGTGTTTGGAACATTTTATACAAGTGGAGTTAAATTATCAGTTGCCGATCAGTGACGAACTACGAAAATTTTGTGAGAGGATCCGTATAATAGACGCGACCATCCATTCCCTTCCTTCGGATTTGAAGGAGACTTTTCCTGGCGTCTATCGAGCCGAATTAAAATGCCAACTGGAGTATGAATTCCTGACAGGACAGTTCATATTGGCTGACTGGATGAACGGAAAGGAAAACGATTCTCTATATGGGAAGAATCGATTAGAGACGGTCTCACCTGGCGATTTATTTCTACAAGACTTGGGTTATTTCCATCTACCCACCTTCCAAAAAATTGATGAGTCCGGGGGCTATTTCGTCTCTAGAGTTCGACCAGATTGTTCTATCTATACAGGGAATCCCAACCCTCGTTACCATGCCGATGGCAGGGTCGTCAAATCCTCTTTTTATCAGAAGGAATCTTTGGCAGAGCACCTGGAACAAATGGAGCGTGGCTCCGTAAGGGAATGGGAGGAAGTTTATGTGGGGTATGACTATAAATTCCCTACCCGTTTAATTTTGTATCGCCATACAGAGGAACAAGATAAAAGTGATCAGTATAAACGTAAACATTCACGTTACCAGACAAAGGAGCACGTAAGAGCGCTAGATGGGGCGACGATTATTATGACAAACCTCCCGGATACTATCCCAGCTGAGAAAGTGATGGACCTTTACCGATTGCGCTGGCAGATCGAGTTATTGTTTAAAGGATGGAAATCTAATTTCCCGACCACTTTTTATAAACAGATAAAGGAAGAACGTGTCCTATGTCATTTTTTCGCTCATTTATTATTGTTTCTAATCACAACTACAACAACTTATCAGGCACGTTTATTCTTGCTAGAGAAATCTAGAATAGAGATAAGCATTCAAAAGGGCATCTCAGTTGCACTACGCTTTATTCGCTTGATGTTTGAAAGCATAAAAAAATACACCAAGCTTACCAATGGGGTACTGAAAAGGTTTCATGGTGCTCTTTGTAAACATGCATTGAAAACAAAAGGGCCACCTGAAAAGGATCCATTGATTATACTCGGTGCAAATTACAGTTAGTATTCTATGCCCTGTATAGAAAGAAATTAAACTCACATTTTTTGGTTAAACCAAAAAGTGTTAATTTCATATGGTCTAATTTTCAAAAATACCAGTTCATATGAGAGTGAATGACGTAAATTTTTCTTAACTTGATAGCTATGCAGTGGGATGAGTGAGACAGATAAGACATCACAACCACGCGCGTTAGCGATGGGTGATGGCTTATCGCTCACCCCACGGAAAGCGTTCGCCTAGAGCGGAAATCTCTCCTCTCTTATTCCTTATATCCATATAAAGTTTATAATGGTGAAATGAGATTAATTCTACAAATTAAAAGGCCAGCAATAAATGCTGGCCTTTTAAAATATTTCATTTGGAAAAGGGGGTCTACCTAAACTCTATCAAAGCATTGTAAATGGCATGTGAATTTCTTGTAAAAATTTACTTACCACTGATTATTTTTGTACTTTTTATAATAATTCACCTGACGAGCCATCAAATATAACTTACGTTTGAAATGCTTGTCCCCTTTATAAAACAACGGGTTACCCCACTTACCTTCCCCTAACAGTAAACGAATTTCCTGCTGGATAGATAGATTATCCACAAATTTCTTCAACACTATTTTAGGAACAACCGTAAATAGGTAATGTTCATTTAATAGAGTCAAAGGCTTTTCTTTGTTATAAATAACGTCATCCACAATATATCGTGCCATGTTATGTCCCAGTGCAGTTACATAATAGCTTGATCTACCTTGTCTAATATTGACTTCAAAAACTTTATATTTTCCGTCTCGCTCATCGTATTTTAAGTCGAAGTTAGCAAAGCCAACGTATCCAACTGCCTCTAAGAAGTGTTGAAGTTTTTTCATTAACTCTTCATCGTAACGAGTAATAAGAGCAGTATAATTTCCTATTGCAGTCACTGTATGCTCTTGTAAAACTACTTGAGCAAGTGTACTTAGCTGTGCCTGCCCTTTTGAGCTAACATAAAATACAGAATCCCACATGTAAGTATCGTCTCCAGGAATATAATCCTGGATGATCAAATCTTCCTTATAGCCGCTCTCATTTACTTTGCGAATAACTTCATCTAATTCTTGCTGAGACTCTACTCGATATACTTTTTGTTGACCAGCAAATTTATGCTTATAATATTCTACACCGTTACTAGGCTTAATGATTAACGGGAAAAGCACCTCTTCAGTAAAAGGTTGTTTTTTAGAGCATGAGTAGAAATATGTTTTAGGTGTGTCGATTCCATGCTCTTCACAAAGCTTATAAAAGTTCGATTTTACTAAAAGGTTGTTCATTAGATCCTCGGTCATATAGTTAAACACATACATTTCTTTTAAAACGTCTGCATTCTCAATGATTAAACGAACATAAAAATCATTCGTGCCGATTAATAGTAACTGCTTATCTGCTGTTTTATATTTTTTTGCTACTTCTGTCAAAACGGATACAAAAGCAGATTGGTCCCATAAGTTTGAGTGTATTTCAATATGTTCAATGACACTGCTTAATTTAGTGAAGGACATTTCTTCTTTACCTACTAAAATTGGTTTAATACCATACTCCTCGTGAAAGGAAATGGACATATTGTATGCGTTCATATCTGTCCCAATTATAATAGGGATAAAGGGTTGATTATTCATGATGGACCTCCATTAACTTTTCGTGAGTGGAATATACACAGTAAAAGCTGTACCTTTTCCAATCTCACTTTCAACTTTTATTAAACCATGATGAGCTTCTACGATATGCTTGACGATTGCCAAGCCTAATCCTGTACCACCTGAATTACGACTTCTTGCACGGTCCACTCGATAAAAACGTTCAAATATGCGTTCTACCTCTTCTTCCTTAATACCAATTCCTTGGTCCTTAATTGTAAAGTAACCATATTTTTTGTCTTTTCCTATATTCACCGTGATGAAGGTATTTTCGGATGAGTAGGTAATAGCATTGGTCAATAAATTCATCATAATTTGCATAATTCGGTTGGAATCTCCCAGGACCTCTACCTTCTCATCTAAGGATAGAGTTAATTCCATATTTTTTTCTTCCAATAAATGATTTGTCATTTCCATACTTTGCATGAGTACATCATATAGTTTTACTTTACTTAACTTAATTTCATACCCTGCTTGTTCTACTGTTGATAGGTCTAATAAATCATTAATAAGCATTTGAAGACGATTGCTTTCCTTGTATATGATTTCTAAAAAAGATAATAACGTATCTTCTTTTTTATAGGCACCATATAAAAGGGTTTCCGAAAATCCTTTAATGGAAGTCACAGGAGTTTTTAATTCGTGTGAAACATTCGCAACAAAGTCTTTTCTTACCTGCTCCAGTTTAATCAATTCAGTGACATCATGAAATACTACGACAATCCCAAGCCATCTTCCATGCTCCCCGATTACAGGGGCACCGTATGCTACGAGGTGGTATGTACTTAAATTACGCTGTATTTCAATTTGTTCCTTGCTTAGCATTTCCGTCAAAAACAGCTTTTCTATAAACGTTTCTATTTGTTCGGGTAATCCAATTTTACGAAATTGTTTTCCGTCTACTTGTTCAAAGCTTAGCTGCAACTGGTTAAGAAACGAGCGATTAACTATACTCACTACTCCGCTGCGGTCTATCATGATTAATCCGCTTCCCATATTCTCAATGAGCGTTTTTAATCGTTCTTTTTCGGTTTCACGCATGATAGATATATCTTGAAGATTTCTAGCTAATATATTAATCGAATTTGTAAGCTTGGACATTCCTGAAAAACCATCCTCAAAAGCTCGTATTCGATAATTTCCTCTAGCTAGCTCCATTGCAGTTTCCGTTAAGTGCTCAACTGGCTGCGAGTATCTTTTCATTATATTAAAGCTAATGATTAAAGCAATTAGATAAGCTAATATAAGGATAAACGCTAATGCAATCCATAAATTCATTTGAATAAAATTCACATCTTCTTCTAACAAAGAAGCATTTAAATGATTAATGATTTCTTGTCTTTCCTCGGAAGTGATATTTGTTGTACTTATATAACTTTCGATATCCTCAATTTTCCCATCAATACTCGTACTAGTAGTACGCTCGATAAAAATAGGAAATATTTGAGCCAATACTAAACCGACTCCAAGTAGAATTAGTCCGATTAAAATAGAATAAATACGAAATATTCTATTGTGAAAACTCATATTGACTTTGGCTCCTCAAACTTGTATCCAAGCCCTCTAATGGTTTTAATATACATAGGCTTACGGCTATTTTCTTCAATTTTATCTCTAAGATGACTAATGTGAACATCTACAATCCTTGTATCACCCGCAAAATCGTAATTCCATACTGAGCTTAACAGCTGATCACGAGTTAACACTCTATTTTTGTTTTCAATTAAATACACTAGCAGCTCAAATTCTTTTGGGGTAAATTCTAAGGGCTGGTCATTCAAAAGAACTTCAAAGCGATCAGGAAATATTTTTAAACCGCCAAAGGTATAGTTGTCATCCGCATTTTTCTTTTGATGCTCGGATGTTAATACACTTCTACGAATCATCGCCTTTACTCTCGCAGTAACCTCTCGAGGGCTAAATGGCTTTGTCATATAGTCATCTGCTCCTAGTTCGAGTCCAAGTACTTTATCAAACTCTTCCCCTTTGGCTGTCAGCATGATTATTGGTGTTTGTATCTTTCTTAGCCTTAGCTCCTTACACACTTCCATACCATCTAGATACGGTAACATCCAGTCCAGAACGATTACATCTGGCTTTTCCTCCACAGCATAATTCAAGCCTTCACGCCCATCAGCAGCAGTAATAACTTGAAAACCAGCTTCCTCTAAATTATATTTCAATAAAGTTACAATCGAACTTTCATCATCTACTACTAATACTTTTTTCATTATCCTAGCCTCCATAGTCGATTTGAAACCCCCATTCCAAATCAGCCAACTAAACCGATACTTATTATAGTATGTTAAGGTTGTAAAGTGGGAGGAGCTACAAGAAACTTACCTTGTAAAACTGTTTCCTTTTCCTCGTTACGGCCTTCAACTTCTATACTAACTTCATTTTTATGTACATTAATATCGGTAATTACAAACGTAAATGTTATTAAGGAATAATGGTACGCAGGTACAGGAAACGTAATCTCTTGCCTATAAACATGAGAACCTGGACCAGGAAGATATTTGGATATTGCAGAAGTTACAATACCAGTCAACATAATCGTAGGTACAATTGGTTTTTCATATTCTGTTTTGGAAGCAAAATCATGTTGAATATAAAGAGGATTGTTATCATTTGTCAATCCTAAGTATAGTAGTATATCTTTATCCTCGATTTTCTCTGTGATAGACAGTTTTTCTCCGATGATTAAATCTTGTATACTCTTTCCGATTCTAGACATTCTCCCTAGCAATTATGTTTCAACTCCCTACATTTAAGTTACCTATATCTTATCAATAATTATTAGAGGAACGCAACAAACGATACTACTATATTCACGTATGGCTGAATACACTCTTTTCAACAGACGTTCCTCTGAAGGAAATGTTGCATTAGGTTTCGTCCATTAAACAAAAAGTGTTTCTTATTAATTGAGAATGCGCCATTTGTTAAACTGACTAAGTTTAACTGCATAACAAAAAATGAGTGAGAAATTAATCTCACTCATTAGATCAGACTATTAAGCTAAAACCTTCATTACTGCTTTTACTGCATCAGCAGATTTACTTAACAGATTTTTTTCTTCTTCCGTCAGATCAAGTTCTATAATCTTCTCAATGCCACCTGCTCCTAGAACGGTTGGAACTCCAAGGTAAATACCTTCCATACCATATTCCCCTTCTAAGTATGCAATGGATGGAAGAACACGTTTTTGATCCTTTAGGATAGCCTCTGCCATTTCTACAAGTGAAGCAGCCGGTGCATAGTATGCAGAACCATTGCCTAAAAGGTTAACAATTTCTGCTCCACCTTTACGAGTTCGATCCACAATAGCCTCCAGGCGATCTTTATCCATTAGTTTTTCTAAAGGTATGCCGCCAGCATATGAGTATCTTACAAGTGGAACCATGTCATCGCCATGACCTCCAAGAACAAAACCAGTTACGTCTTTAACAGATAGGTTTAATTCCTGTGCAACAAATGTACGGAACCGGGCAGTATCTAAAACTCCCGATTGACCGATCACTCTTTCCTTCGGTAGACCGGATTCCTTAAAGACAGTGTATGTCATTGCGTCAACTGGGTTGGTTAATACTAAAATCGTTGTGTTTGGAGAATATTTTATAATTTCTCCAGTAACAGCTTTCATTACTTTTTGGTTTGTCTGAACTAAATCGTCACGGCTCATGCCAGGCTTACGTGCAATACCTGCAGTAATAATTACTAAATCCGAATTCTTCGTATCTTCGTAATTAGAAGTACCAATGATATTAGCATCGAATCCTTGAACTGGTCCAGCTTCCGCCATATCTAAAGCTTTGCCTTTAGTAGGGTTTTCAGCTTGTGGTATATCCACTAATACGATATCTCCCAATTCTTTTTGTGCCAATAGGAACGCTGTAGTAGCACCTGTAAACCCGCTACCGATAACTGAGATTTTATTACGTTTCATTGTCATGTCGTAACTCTCCTTTTGTCCAAAATTGGAAAAGAGAGGAATTAATCCTCTCTTTCGTTAAACCAAATTTCATAACTTTCGATTAAAGATTTTTAATCAATTCGTCAGCAAACTCTGAACACTTAACTTCTTTAGCGCCATCCATTAGACGAGCAAAGTCGTAAGTTACTACTTTAGATTCAATTGTTTTTTCCATGGAATCCATGATTAGTTTAGCAGCTTCGTTCCAGCCAAGGTGTTCAAGCATTAATACACCAGAAAGGATTACTGAAGATGGGTTAACTTTATCTAAACCAGCATATTTTGGAGCTGTACCGTGAGTAGCTTCAAAAATAGCATGTCCAGTTACGTAGTTAATGTTAGCTCCAGGAGCGATACCAATACCACCAACTTGTGCAGCAAGTGCATCAGAGATATAATCTCCATTTAAGTTCATAGTAGCAACTACATCGAACTCTTTTGGACGAGTTAAGATTTGTTGTAAGAAGATATCAGCGATTGAATCCTTAACTAGGATCTTACCAGCTGCAATTGCATCCGATTGAGCTTTGTCAGCTGCTTCAGTACCTTGTTCTTCTTTAATTTTATCGTATTGATTCCAAGTGAATACTTTGTCACCAAATTCTTGTTCAGCCACTTCATAGCCCCAAGTTTTGAAAGCTCCTTCAGTGAACTTCATGATATTTCCTTTGTGTACTAATGTTAAAGAAGTACGACCTTCTTTAATAATGTAGTTTAATGCAGCACGCACTAAACGTTTAGTACCTTCTTCAGAAATTGGTTTAATACCGATACCTGAAGTTTCTGGGAAACGGATGTTTTTAACACCGAATTCTGTTTGTAAGAACTCGATTAGTTTTTTAGCATTGTCTGTACCTTTTGCATATTCAATACCAGCATAGATATCTTCTGTGTTTTCACGGAAAATAACCATATCAGTGTCTTCAGGACGTTTAACTGGAGATGGAACACCAGTGAAATAACGAACTGGACGTAGGCAAGTGTATAGGTCTAATTCTTGACGTAGAGCTACGTTTAATGAACGAATTCCTCCACCGATTGGTGTTGTTAAAGGTCCTTTAATAGCGATTAAGTACTCATTGATTACGTCTAAAGTTTCTTGTGGTAACCATTCACCAGTTTGGTCGAATGCTTTTTGTCCTGCAAGTACTTCTTTCCATTCAATTTTCTTTTCGCCGTTATAAGCTTTTTCTACTGCAGATTCTAATACGCGTGAAGCTGCTGCCCAGATATCAGGACCTGTTCCGTCACCTTCGATAAATGGAATGATTGCTGTGTTTGGTACGTTAAGTACACCGTTTTCTACTGTAATTTTACCAGATGTCATTATTATTTCCTCCTACTATCATAATCATAGGGCCAATAACACACCATGTGTTTTAGCCCTAATCTTTACAAACAATTGATATTATCGTTCTTCGATTGGAACGTATTTTTGCATACCAGGTCCAACGTATTCTGCACGTGGACGGATTAAGCGGTTGTCTGAATATTGCTCAAGAATATGAGCTACCCATCCAGATACACGAGAAACTGCAAAAATAGGTGTAAATAAATCATGATCAATATTTAATGAATGATACACAGATGCTGAATAGAAATCTACATTTGGTGGTAAGTTCTTTTGACCAGTTACGATTTCTTCAATGCGTACAGACATATCATATAATTTTGACTCTCCGCGAAGAGCTGTTAGTTTTTTAGACATTTCACGTAAGTGTTTTGCACGAGGATCACCTTTTCTATAAACGCGGTGACCGAAGCCCATGATTTTCACTTTGTTGTCTAATTTATCTTGAACATAGCTATCTACGTTTTCAAGAGTATCAATTTCAGTTAACATTTTCATTACTTGTTCGTTTGCTCCACCATGAAGTGGCCCTTTAAGAGCACCGATAGCTGAAACAACACCTGAGTAAATATCAGAAAGAGTTGCTACACAAACACGTGCAGTGAATGTAGATGCATTTAATTCATGGTCTGCATGAAGTACTAATGCTTTGTTAAAAGCTTCTACTTCAATTTCTTCTGGCATCTCACCAGATAGCATATATAAGAAGTTTGCAGCGTAGCCTAAATCAGATTTAGGAGCTACTGGCTCTAATCCTTTACGTACACGAGAAAATGCAGTTACTAAAGTAGACATTTTAGCTTGTAACTGGATAGCTTTAAGGTAGTTTGCTTCCTCGGACATATCCTCTGCAGAATCATCATATAATGCTAGCATAGATACAGCTGTTCTAAGAGCAGTCATTGGATGAACTTTATCAATAGGATATGTTTTGAAATGATTTAAAACTTCTTGAGGTACTGCCATGTTATCAGCAAGTTGCTGTTTTAGCTCTGCTAGTTCTGAAGCATTTGGCAGACGTTTATGCCATAAAAGGTAAACTACCTCTTCAAAACTTGCATTGTTCGTTAAATCATCAATATCATAGCCGACGTATGTAAGGGTGTCATCAATAATAGAGCTTATTGCTGACTGTGTCGCTACGATTCCTTCTAAACCACGAGTTGACGTCATTAGTAATCTCCCCTTCTACAGAAAAACTGCATTATCTACTTGTCTCGTAAATAGAGTTTTACCTGTATTTAATATGTACCTTTAAATTGCTTACTCTCGTATTATAATCAATTTTGGCTATTTTGTGAATGAAAACGCTTAAAATTATTAAAAAATAACTTTTCAATCAATTTATACTGAGAAAAGAATGGATGAATATAGTTAGTTTTCAAATAAACAAGAAAGATATTATATCTTATTGGATGCCAATTGGAATCATTGGATTAATCCTTTTCATTGCTTACCCTTTAACGTTATCTATCCTGTGCGGTTATCTATTATTTCCAACGTCTAATTTCTTTCACAAGAAACTCAGGCTGCCAATTATAGTGAGTGTACTATTAACAGAGGTAATTATATTAAGTAGCTTTTTACTTTTCGTATATTTTATCTTTCAATCATTAGTCACGCTTATACCTCTTCTACATGAGCATCTTTTATACTTACCCTTTGATGACTTGCAAAAGCATCCTATATTTCTAATGTTTGAAGACAAGTTCCAAGAGCTATTAAATACAATCTTAAATAATTTATTGGTGAATCTTACTCATCTGCCTACCTATGTTTTTGAAGTACTTCTTTTTAGCATTGGACTTTTTTTTTCGTTGTATGAGTCTACAAAGAATAGACTTTGGTTCCTGATCTATTTCCCAGTCAAAACAAGAGAATTCTTTCATAAAGTAGTCATGAAATCTTCGGAGGTAGTTAATAGCTTTTTGGGCGTGGAAGTGAAGTTATTGTTAATTACATTTATTTTACTTTCTATAGGCTTTAGCGTGCTTGGTCTACATAACCCGATAAAAAATGCTTTTTTAATTTCTTTAGTAGATAGCATACCTTTTCTTGGGACTGGCATAATTTTAATACCAATGAGTATTTATTTCTTCCTGCTAGACGCGAAACTATTTGGCAGTATTATTTTATTGCTTTATATTTTTGTGCAGCTTACAAGACATATAGTAGATAATTTACTTTGGTCGGCTTCTATGCAGATTAAAGCTGTCCATGTATTCTTTTTAAGTGCTGCGGCAGTATTAATATTTGGCTTTGTTGGTATTCTATTCAGCCCATTCATCTATTTAATAGCTAACAAATGGGGAGGGTCTATGAAGACTTCATCACGATGACTTGACCATTTTTCATCTTTTTCTTAACCCATCTATAAAACAAAGGTTTGAACAGCTTACGCGTTGGTGAGAACAACAATAAAAACCCAAGAATATCAGAGATAAATCCTGGTAGTATTACTAAAATAGCACCAATGAAAATACATATTCCATTAATCGCTGATTCACCCGGTGCTTGGTAGTTTTTCACACTATCCGAAACCTCGCGGAAAGCTTTCATACCTTGACGCTTTGCTACAAGTCCACCAATTATTCCAGTGGCCATGATTAGTAAAAGTGTATTGAAAGCTCCTAATGACTTGCCTGCTAAAAGTAAAATATATAACTCAACTGCAGGAACTACTACAAACAAACCTATGATCCATTTCATAAAGACACCGTCCTTCTATACTAAGTATAAAACAAGTGCCTCACTTTATGTGAGGCACTTGTCTTGAGAATATATAAATTCTTAGAATATCATATTAAATAATGCTAGCTTGCCCGCTGTAGATTACACCACTTTCAGCATCTAACGTAAGCTCTTGACCATTTTCTATTAGTTTCGTTGCATCTTGAACCCCAACTATTACAGGAATTCCAAAGCTTAAACCTACGACAGCAGCATGACTTGTTAAGCCACCTTCTTCTGTGATCAAGCCTTTGCAATTCTCAATAGCAGGAACCATATCTTTGTCAGAACCAATGGTCACGATAATACTATTACTTGTATCTTGACCTTCTAGTTCCTTTGCGTTATTAACAACGATTGCTTTACCAAAGGCAGTTTTCTTTCCGATACCTTGCCCCTTAGCCACCATGTCTCCAATAACATGAACTTTCATTAAGTTAGTAGTACCTGCTTGTCCAACTGGAACTCCTGCAGTAATTACCACTAAATCTCCGTGTGTCACATAATGCTGTAAAATACTTTCCTCCACAGCAATTTCTAGTACCTCATCCGTGGAATGTGCTTTCTTTCCAACTATCGGATACACTCCCCATACTAATGTAAGCAATCTAGATGGTTTTACAGTAGATGTCACAGCAATAATAGGCACACCAGGTCTAAATTTAGAAATCATTTTAGCTGTATGTCCACTTTCTGTCGGAGCAATAACCGCCTTAACCTTTAAGTTAATGGCAGTATGAGCAACCGCTTGCCCTATTGCATCTGTCAGATTAACTTCTCTTGCCTTGCTTAGTTTGTTAACAATAGCACGATAATCAATTGCATTTTCGGTACGTTTTGCGATTTTATCCATCGTCTGAACTGCTTCAAGTGGATATAGCCCTGCAGCTGTCTCACCAGAAAGCATAATAGCATCTGTACCATCAAAGATTGCGTTTGCCACGTCACTTGCCTCTGCACGTGTAGGACGAGGATTTCTTTGCATGGAGTCTAACATTTGTGTTGCAGTAATAACCGGCTTACCTGCTTCGTTACATTTTTGAATAAGTGATTTTTGTACTAATGGAACTTCCTCAGCAGGAATCTCTACTCCAAGGTCTCCCCTTGCAACCATTAAGCCATCAGAAACTTGAAGGATTTCATCAATATTATCGACACCCTCTTGGTTTTCAATTTTAGGTATGATTTGAATATGAGATCCATTATTATTTTCTAAAAGCTCACGGATTTCCTGTACATCTTTAGCTCTACGAACGAAAGAAGCAGCGACGAAATCTACATCCTGTTCAATACCAAAGAGAATATCTTTTGCATCTTTTTCTGTAATACCTGGTAATTGCACAGAAACTCCTGGAACGTTAACGCCCTTATTGTTCTTTAAAGTTCCAGCATTTTGTACATACGTATGAATAATTCCATTTTCTAAATCTATTCCCTTCACGATAAGCTCAATTAGCCCATCATCAAGTAATATAATAGATCCTTCCTGTACATCCTCTATTAACTTTTCATAGGAAATAGAGAAACGCTCATTATTGCCCAGCACTTCTGTCATAGAGATATCAATGGATTGCCCAGATGCAAGCTCAATCGCATCATTTTCCATCTTATGTGTACGAATCTCAGGACCTTTTGTATCCAGTAAGATTCCAACGATTTTGTCTAATCTTTTAGCTACTTTTTTAATACGTTCGATTCTTCCAGCATGTTCTTCATGGCTACCATGAGAAAAGTTTAAGCGAGCAACATTCATGCCAGCTTCTATTAGCTTTTCTAATGTTTCCTCTGATTCACTTGCTGGTCCAATTGTACAAACTATTTTAGTTTTTCTCATACATCTAATCCTTCCTATTGCTGTAATTTATGTAATCTTAAATAGACAACTCTTTAGATAAGCGATACATTGCTTGATCAAATTCTTCCGTTTTTTCAAAGGCTTCCGTCATATCATAGTCTACCACTTGATGATTTTGTATTCCAATTGCACGGCCTCCAGTACCAGCCATTAACACTTCTACAGCTTTTGCCCCAAATAAACTCGCCAACACACGATCTCGTCCTGTAGGAGAACCACCGCGTTGAATATGCCCTAACACTGAAACTCTCGTCTCGATATTAGCATGCTCCTTAAGTTTTGCAGCAAATTCCTGTCCACTCATTACACCTTCAGCAACAACGATAATACTATGTTTTTTTCCACGTGCCGTTCCACTTTCTAAGCGTTCCACTACCTCTGTAATATCCATCTCTACCTCAGGAACGATAATGGTTTCTGCTCCTCCTGCAAGCCCAGCCCATAAAGCTAAGTCTCCAGCATCTCTTCCCATGACTTCAATGATAAAGGTGCGATCATGTGAAGTGGCAGTGTCTCTAATTTTATCAATACATTCAATTACTGTATTAAGCGCAGTATCAAAACCTAATGTATAATCAGTTCCTGGAATATCATTATCGATAGTACCTGGAATCCCAACACATGGGAACCCGTTCTTTGTAAGAGTCATAGATCCACGGTAGGATCCGTCTCCCCCAATAATCACGAGTCCATCAATTTCATTAGCCTTCAACTGTTCAATTGCCTTTAATTGGCCTTCTTCTGTTCTAAATTCTGGACATCTCGCAGAGTAAAGCTTTGTTCCACCTCTTTGGATGATGTCACCAACAGAACCCAGATCCAGCTTTTCCATTTTTCCTTCTATTAATCCTTGATAGCCATGTAAAATACCGACAACTTCAATACCTTCAAATATGGCCTTTCTTACCACTGCTCGAATTGCAGCATTCATACCTGGAGCGTCTCCGCCACTAGTTAATACACCAATACGTTTCATCTCTCTATCCCCTCCAAACTTACCTCTATTAACTATAAGTGTAACATGAGAAACTTTCAAAAAAAATGCGTCTATAAAGACGCATTTTCTTTAAATTGACCAATTTGCTTAAATTTTTTGTAGCGTGTTTCTACTAATTCTTCTGGTGAGAGCATGGATAGTTCTCTTAATGAGCTAACAAGCACGTCCTTCATGTACTCTGCTTGCTTTTCAATATCTTTATGTGCTCCTCCATGAACCTCTCTTATAATTGTATCAATTATATTCATTTTTTTTAAGTCTGGAGCGGTAATTTTCATCGCTTCTGCTGCTTCCTTCGCGAGCGAGGCATCCTTCCAAAGAATAGACGCAGCTCCCTCCGGTGAGATAACAGAGTAGGTAGAGTTTTCAAGCATATGAATATGGTTAGACAAACCTAACGCTAACGCTCCTCCGCTTCCTCCTTCTCCGATAACAACGCTAATTACAGGTACCTTTAGGCCAGCCATCTCTACTAAATTTCTAGCAATTGCTTCACTTTGCCCTCTTTCTTCAGCAGCCTTACCTGGATAGGCACCCTTTGTATCTATAAAACAAATGATCGGACGATTAAACTTTTCTGCTTGTTTCATCAAACGAAGTGCTTTGCGATATCCTTCAGGATGAGGCATACCGAAATTCCGTTTTATATTTTCCTTTGTATCTATTCCCCGCTGATGCCCAATTATAGTAATTGGATTTCCGTTCAATTGTGCTATTCCAGCTATAATAGCAGCATCATCGCCGTATGACCGATCTCCATGAAGCTCTATGAAATTAGTAAACAACCGTTGTATATAATCTCTAGTAGTAGGACGGCCTGGATGTCGAGCTACTTGTACTCTATCCCATGGCTCCATATTCTCATATATATCCCTCTCTAGTTTTCTTAGTCTCTCTTCCAGCTTTTCAATCTCAATAGACATATCTACTTCTGCTGTTGCAGTGTACTCTTTAATTTCTTCTATTTTATTTTTAAGCTGTACGATTGGCTCCTCAAATGGAAGTACCTTTACCATACGACTACCTCCTTTTGGACATGTAAGTTAACTAGATTCGCTACCGTGTCTCTCATTTCTTGTCGGTGTACAACTGCATCCAGCTGTCCATGCTCCATTAAAAATTCAGCTGTTTGAAAATCGTCTGGCAGCTTCTCACGAACGGTTTGTTCAATGACTCGTCTTCCAGCAAATCCGATAAGTGCACGTGGTTCTGCTAGATTAATATCTCCGACTGAGGCAAAGCTTGCGGAGACTCCTCCAGTAGTTGGGTGAGTTAAAATAGAAATATATAATAAACCATGATCGCTATGTCTTCTTAAAGCAACAGATGTCTTTGCCATCTGCATTAAAGACAATACGCCTTCTTGCATTCTTGCTCCACCGCTCGCTGTATAAATGATAAAAGGAACTTTCAGCTCCGTTGCTTTTTCAATTGCTCTCGTAATTTTTTCGCCGACTACTGATCCCATAGATCCCATACGGAAATGGGAGTCCATTACTGCCACTACAACCGTATGTTCCTTCAGTTTCCCAATGCCAGTTAAAACCGCCTCATTCAAGCCTGTTTTGTTAGAATCTGATTTAACCTTTTCCGTGTAGCTAGGAAAATTTAATGGATTTACTGTTTCTAAATGATCATCCATTGAAACAAAGGTGTCTTCATCTAGAAAAATATCAATACGTTCTTGAGCTGTCATTTTCATATGATGTTCACAGGAAGGACAAACCTTTAAGTTTTTCATAAGATCCTTGGTGAAAACATTCTTCCTACACTCCGGACATTTAACCATAATTCCTTCAGGAACATCATGTGCTTTCTCCGATGGTATAGTCGCATATTTTCTTTTTTGGTTCTTTCTAAATATATCTCGAATGCTCATTTAAACATCTCCCCTGTTTAGTAACAATAGCCAATCCTCAAAAAAAGAAATTCCTTTTTTCTCATCTCCTAGCTTTATACATTCTAGCAATTGAGTCCAAATTCCTTTCTCTTCTAAAGTCATGTAGCTACGATAAGGCTCTTCACCATATTGCTTCAATAAAAACCAAATTTTCAAGCCAAGGCGATTGTCCGATAAGATTAGGATTTCTCTAATAATGTCTTCTCTTTGCACTTCTTCCAACTGCAATTTTTCTATAAAAGCATCCCAAATTAAAAGTTTATGTAGCTTTTCGGAAAGACATACCTTTCTAATAGCATCTTTTTCAAGTGCCTCTCTTGTGATATGGACATCTTCCTTTGGCTTAGCCTCCTGCAGAATAAAGGTCGATAGCACTTCTACCAGTTTATGTTTTCGATAATCTGAAAGAAAAGTTCCTTCTCCCCTTCTAGTCTCTATTAAGCCTAGTAATTCCATGCTTCGAAGTGCTTCTCTTACGGAAGATCTTCCAACTTGTAGTCGTTCTGCAAGCTCTCTTTCCGAAGGTAATTTTCCACCAATAGGTACTTTTTCATCATGAATAAGCTGTCTCAGTTGTTTTACAATTTCCAGAAACATTTTTCTTGAGGCCTTATCTGAATTCAAACTACATCACTCTTCCATAAATTACAAAGTGGTCAGACCACTTATAAATAATAGGATACATAAAATCTTCCATTACGTAAAGAAAAAACATTAATTACTTTATTTATCAAAGATTATTTGAGTGCAGAAACAAATGTTGTGGCAACTAATTCACCAAACGTCGGCAAAAATAAAAGTATCTCATTGATTAACAGATATGGTGACACGTATACCCTACGTCTGTTTAAAATCAGCTCACGTCAACTGGATATTTATGTTAAAATTAAATCGAGTTTGTGAAGTAGAAATTGAGTAATTGAGCGTTTTTTCTTTTAAGGAAAAGTTCTTTATAGGTATGAAAAAGAGTGAGATTCATTGAAGGGGGAATATATATATGAAACTTAGTCAAATTATATCTTTTACAATCAGTGTATTCTTTTCAATAGTTTTACTTATTTTGTGTTTTTTGAGGAAACTATTATTGACTACCTATACACCAGTCACTTATAGCATGGAAGAGTTGAAATCATTCATTTTTTTAGCAGCATTAACAACTTTTTTTTTCGTATTAACCCTGATATTTGCGTCAAAAATACAATTGATAGTAATGACGGTTATTTACTGGATTTTATTTGTTCCTAATTTCATAGCATATATTAAAAGAAATATTAATTTCCCAGATTATGAAATGCTTAAATTCCTGGATGAAACGATGTTAGTAATATATTTATTTCCTTGTATTTTAGGAATTATTTTATTAGTAATCAATAAATCAGATAAAAAAATGGCTATCCGATAAGAATATTCTAGTTAATCAGGAAGGGTGCAAGGACAATGAATAGATTTGTATTACCACACATGTATTTGTTTTTTGGAATCATATTATTTATTTTGGCGCAGTTCACCGTTCCAGCAGGAAGCTTTTATTGGCTTACATTTTTCCTTTCAATAATATGCATTGTTATTGGGTTGATATGGAATGTCATTTTGTTATTTAAAAAGAGAAGTTAATCGAATAGCATAAGTACCGGACGCGTGTGACACTTTTCCCTTTAACAATAGCCTTATGAACAACAAAAAAATAAGCCATCACCGTCGCTATGCGCACGTGGTGATGGCTTATCTTTCTCACACTAGGTAACCATATCCAAAATCTTTGAACATATTAGTAATCAACAGGTAGAGATATTCTTCGCAATTATTTGTACTCTACCATTTCTAGTCTCTTTCTTACCTTCTATAAAAAGAATAGCTTGTTCTTTTAGAAGGGTATTAAATTTAGCAAAATCATCCGGAAATAAAGTAATAGAAACTGTCCCGGTATCATCTTGGACGGTGACAAAAGCCATTGCTTCTCCTTTTTTTGTCCGAATCCTTCTAATATCCTCCACCATTCCAATAACCTTCACATAAGAATCCTTCGAAGACTGTTGAATATCCCAAATATGCTGGATGTTATTATCCATCTTTTTCTTAGAGACTGTTGGATGCTCTGAAAAATATTGACCAAGCACTTCTTTTTCAAATTCTAACTTTGACATGATTGGTAACGGATCCATTTTAATATATTTTGATTTTCCGAAAGGAGAAGAGTCTCCTTCAAATAAATCCGTTTCCTCTGTAGGACTGACAAGCTCCGCATATTTTACGGCAGCATCTATAGTTGCTAATAACGTAGAACGTTCCACTCCAAATTCATCCAAAGCTCCAGCCTTTACAAGTGGCTCGATATTTTTCCTAGTAAAGAAAACAGCAGACAAATCAGAAGCCATGTCAAAAATATCTTCCCATTTCGCTGGCCGTTTATGCCTTTGCTGTAGAAGCTTTTGCGTGAATGGATACGAGATCCCCTTTATCGCCTGAAGGCCAAAGCGAATTCCATTGTTCTCTACACTAAAGGATGACTGGCTTTTAAAAATAGAAGGAGGTAACACAGCTATACCTCTTTGTTTCATCTCGATTACAAGCTGATTAATCTTTTCCTGATTCCCTATCGCAGTACTTAAGAGAGCACCGTAAAATTCTAATGGATAGTGAGCCTTTAAATAAGCCATTTGATAAGAAATAACGCTATATGCAACCGCATGGCTTTTCGGGAACCCGTAATCTGCAAAACGTACGATTAAATCATAAACAGAAGTGGCTGCCTGGTCCTCATGACCGAGCTGTTTGGCTTTTTGGACGAAGTGATGACGTTCCTTTTCCAAAACTTCTCTATTTTTTTTACTAACGGCTCTTCTAAGCAAGTCAGCCTCGCCAAATGTAAAGCCAGCCATTTTGGAGGCAATTTGCATGATCTGTTCCTGATACACAATAATTCCATATGTTTCTCTTAATATCGGCTCTAAAACTGGGTGCTCGTAAGTAATAGGTGCCTGTCCAAGCTTACGTTTTGCATATAGAGGGATGCTATCCATCGGGCCTGGTCTGTAAAGTGCATTAACTGCTACAATGTCTTCAAATCTAGTCGGTCTAATTTGCTTTAATGCATTGCGCATACCAGCTGATTCTAACTGGAATACTCCCGTTGTATCGCCTTTTTGAAGAAGGCTAAACGTCTGTTCGTCATTTAATGGTATATCCTTTAAAGAAATAGAAGACTTCTTACCATGAATCGATTTAAGAATTCGCTCAATTATTGTTAAATTTCGCAATCCTAAAAAGTCCATCTTTAATAAGCCTTTTTCCTCCACTTCCTTCATTGGCCATTGCGTTAAATAAATCTCATCATGCCCCTTTTGAATTGGGACAGTATTTACTAAAGGTTGTGGGGATAACACTATTCCTGCGGCATGGGTAGATGCATTTCTTGGTAGTCCCTCTAATTTTAGAGCCACTTCAAACCACTTTTTACGCATATCTTCTGTTTGAATAAATTCTCTTAGTTTAGGTGACTGGTCGTAAGCCTCCTTTAAAGTAATTCCTAGTTTGGAAGGTATAAACGAGGAAATGGCGTTCATGGTGCTAGCCTCAAATCCAAATACTCTTGCTACTTCACGGGCAGCTGCTTTCGCTGACAAGGTACCAAATGTAATAATTTGAGAAACATGATTTTGTCCATACTTTTCCGCTACATAGCGAACTACTTCCATTCTTTTTGAGTCAGCAAAGTCAATATCTATATCGGGCATCGTGATACGTTCAGGGTTTAAGAATCGTTCAAATAGGAGTCCATATTGGAGAGGATCTACATCTGTAATATATAAAGTATAAGCTACAAGGGAGCTGGCAGAGGAACCCCTTCCCGGTCCTGTTAAAATATTGGAACGCTTTGCATACTTCATGAAATCCTGGACGATTAAGAAGTAATCTTCATATTGCATCTGACTTATAACGTCTATTTCATATTGCAAACGGTCTAAATAAGCTTGGGTATAAAGTGGAACTCGCTCTTTTAGTCCTTCCTTGCAAAGAGATACTAAATAATCCTTGGCATTCCCATCTACTGGCAAAGGATATTTCGGCATTATATGCTTTTTCTTATCGAATACAACCATACAACGCTCTAACATTGTTTTTGTATTAGAGATCCAGTCTGGGACATCTGCAAACCATTCATTCCATTCCTCGTAAGAAAGTACGTGAGCGTCTGGCTTTGGTTTTTTTCTTTGAAAATCTGTCATCTTTACGGACTGGTCCATTGCATGCAGCACTTCAAAAGCAAACGCATCCTCTTTATCTACATACCGACACTCGTGATAAACAGTAAGCGAAATGTCTAGTTCTTCAGCTGTTTCTCTAACTAAATTCTCTTCCTCCGTCGGTTTTCCGCTAGGACGCTCTATCCCAATGAATAAGCAACTCGGTTTAAATATGGCCATTAGTTCTATCAGATTATCTTTTGAGAGCAAGGAATCCGCTTTATACACAGCTATTAATCCTTCTCTGTATGCACTCAGCCATTTCTTTGGTAGTAAATCTAGCTCTCTCGTTTCCATTGCACTTGAAATTTTTAAGATGTTTTCATAGCCTTTATTATTCTCCGCATAAACTACTAAAGACACCGGGCCATTGTCTAGCTGCACCTTGATGGTTAGCCCAATGACCGGCTGTATGTCATTTTTAATAAGCGTATGCCAAAAAGGCAACACACCATACAACATACTGTTTGTAATGGCTGCCACCTTTGTATTATTTTTTTTCAGCTTTTCAATGAGCTGCTCCAATTGAATTGTACTTTTCAGCATATCCGCTGAGGTTACAATTTGGGGATATACTGTTTGCATTCATAACACCTCAATTTACAGCTTTTTTTAAGTCCACTAATACTTCGTCTGCTTCCTCCCATGAATAAGCAGTAGCTCCAGCAGCCAAAGGATGTCCCCCGCCACCATACTTTTTAGCCACTCCATTAATAACTGGACCCTTGGAACGTAATCGAACGCGGATTTCCTTTTCGTCTTCTATAAAGAAAACCCAGCATTTCATCCCTTTCACGTCTGACAAGGCACTTACCAATAAGGAAGCCTCAGATTCTGACACTTGGTATTTTTGCAGAAGTTTTCTTGTTAATTTCATATGTCCTACGCCATTTTCCATTTCAAAATTAGCGTAAATATAGCCTTTTAACTGAAGCATGTTGCACTCTACTTCATACATACCATTAAATAGTTCTGTTCGATCAAAACCGTAGGAGATTAGTTTACCTGCATAAAGCATTGTTTGTTCTGTTGTGCTTTGGAACATAAATCTTCCAGTGTCCCCTACAATTCCTGCGTATAATAGGCGGGCAATAGTCGAATCCATTTTCCATCCCTTATATTCCTCCCCATCGAAGAAGAGCTCACAAATCATTTCACTTACAGAACTCGCCTCTGTATTTACCCATAATAGGTCTCCGTACGCATCTTCGTTCGGATGGTGATCTATTTTGATTAAAAATTTACCTAAATTATATCTACTGTCATCTATTCTCTCTGTATTGGCTGTATCCGTCACAATAACTAGTGCATCTTTAAAATCCTCGTCTGTAACAGTATCAGGCTTTGCTAGGAAGTCTAATGTACTATCATGCGTGCCTGTTGCCCATATCTTCTTATTCGGGTAATTTAAAGCAAGTAATTCCTTTAAGCCAATTTGGGAGCCATAGGCATCAGGATCTGGCCTCACATGGCGATGTATAATAATCTTGTCATAGCTCTCGATTGTGTCAATGATTTGTCTTTTCATAATTTTTCCTCCATAGAGACGCATTACTATTCGCCTTTTTTTAAGTTTACCTTTACAATAAAAATAGCATTACTTTTATTGGAGGTACATCATGATATTAAATGGAATATTAGTTTTAGGTATAATCGTCTCGTTTGTATGGTATTTTTATTTTAAAACAAAACAGCTTCGTGCAACACTTCCTATTCGCAAAAAATGGTATACTGCGAAGGCTTCCGTTTGTCTTGGAGCGTTTATATTGTTTTTCGGCTTTAACTTTATGTTGATTTATCAATCAACACTCACTTATGTAGTATCTATCATCTTTGTATTAATTGGTGGGTATTTTATGTACCATCATTATAAAGCAGCCAAACACTACGGTCAGTTTGTACAAGAAGAGCTTAGTTTAAATCAATGATGCGGCAAAATGCCGCATCTTTTTTTGTTGTTTAGGAAACTATAGAATTATGAACCTGGGGATAAATTAATGTCTAGCGCAAGCAGCCTTGCCCCTCGGGTCAAATGGATAATAGCTCCGGTGGCTGAGGAACTGCCTCCTCGCTTTTCTCCATTTGCCTGTCGGGGCAGACATAGGCGCTTGCGCTTTT
>NZ_JABAFC010000023.1 GCF_012843435.1 Psychrobacillus sp. BL-248-WT-3
TGTCTTTTACAGAAAAAGCCGAAGGCACTCTCTCCCTAAGGAAGTGAGCGAGAAGCCGGAGGGGCAAAGAGTTCGAGAAAGCAAGGAAGAGAGGCTCGGAGCGTATGGCATACGCGAGAACCGAACGACTGCGGCTGACGAAGAAATCTGCCGCCCATCTGGTTTCGCAGCCGCCGATGGTAGTTGGAGGGTCGCCCCTGCAAGAGTAGGACGTCGCTGGGCACCAAAAAAAGTCATCACCGAGTAATCGGTGATGACTTTTTTGTTTTGTTTAAAATGAAAAAAAAGCCGAAGGCACTCTCTCTCTAAGCAAGTGGGCGAGAAGCCGGAGGGGCAAAGAGTTCGAGAAAGCAAGGAAGAGAGGATCGGAGCGTATGGCATACGCGAGAACCGAACGACTGCGGCTGACGAAGAAATCTGCCGCCCATCTGGTTTCGCAGCCGCCGATGGTAGTTGGAGGGTCGCCCCTGCAAGAGTAGGACGTCGCTGGGCACCAAAGGAAGTCGTTACCGAGTAATCGGTGGCGGCTTTTTTGTTTTGTCTTTTACAGGAAAAAGCGAAGAGACAAAGGGTTCGAGGGAGCAAGGAAGAATGTTATAATAAGAATCAATACAAAAAGGTCAACCAATTTGGGCTGACCTTTAAATACGAACGGCTTAGACTAGTTGTGCCAATGAATTTGTGGGTAAATGGGAAAATATTTTTGTTAGGAGGTATCTCATGGAACTCATTAATATTGTTGTCGGATTTATAGTATGTATTTGTATTGGGTCTGTATTGAATATACTACTTAAAACAACTCAAAAAAGAGATTGGCTAATTACATTCTTAATAAGTTTAGTATTATCAATAGCAATAGTGCCTTTGTTAGGTTAACGATTACGGCTATTTTATGGAACTAACACCGTAATTTTTAGCCAAAAAAATTCACTTAAAACCCACTAGGAAAAGTAGAGAGGCAGAAGTTATTTGTTTCGTGCATTTTCAAATCGACTTTTATCTTTAACATAGCCTTAAAACAAAAATCAATCTCCCGCTAAGTAAGTGTGAAAAAACATAAAAGAGACATGGGAATAGTCCATGTCATCTTGTCTGCAACTCATTATGTTAAGAATTAACTTTCAGTAGTTTTGTTACAGCTCGCAGGTGGACCAATAAATGTGGAAGGGACTACTGGTGCAATTGCTTTTTCCCCAAAGAGTTTCATCTAAACAATACGTCTGGGCCATAACATTTGCTGGAGTCAACTTCAGGATATCTGATCCGAGTATTACTTCGGGTGTTGGTGCATTAAAAATGGCTAGTAGATGTGTATGTTTCTCTGTAGCTACTTCATAATGCCACCATCCTTGAGGTACATTTGCTACTTGGCCAGGTGAAAGCGGAAAATGTTGCATTTGCTTGGTAAAAGGATTCAATAATGAGACGGTTAATGCACCAGAAATACAATAGACAAGCTCGGCAGCATTTTGGTGGTAATGGGGCTCAATCACATTGTTTGGACTAAGAAAAATATCAAGTAAAGATACATTGTCTAGTGTGTTTAATTGCTGAATCCCTAAAACATTAATAAAGTTTTGGCTATCTTTTTTAAACAAGGTACTTGTGTTCACATCAAAAGTGAATTGAGCGGATGGGGAGGTGTAGTCAAACGGGAAAACCATAGAGCAACTCCTTTCTATATCGTCATTGCTATACATTCTCCGCATAATATGTGTGAATCCAATTTGTTGTGCAGTAGGAGCTATATTCATACAATAAAATAATTTCCCGGAAAATAAATATTTAATAAAGTTCTGCCCTTTCTGTCCAAAAATAGGTGCAAACCATCTATCCTTATCTCATGTCTTATTTCATGTATAATAGAAAGATAATAAAGTTTGGTGAGGTATAAGAAATGCATGAAAAACGACCTTTAGTAGAAGCGCTTGAAAAATTTCATAGTCAAAAGAATATCTCCTTTCATGTACCAGGACATAAACATGGGGTGTTATCCAATCTTCCTGAGGTTATTAAGGACGCCTTATCCTATGACCTTACAGAACTTAAAGGCTTAGATGACTTACATCATCCAGAAGAAGCGATTAAAGAAGCGGAAGAATTGTTAGCCTCTACATACGGGGCAAAAAAAAGTTATTTTCTTGTCAATGGAACGACTGTTGGGAATTTAGCTATGCTATATACAACATGCCAGTATGGAGAACAGTTAATAGTACAGAGGAATGCTCACAAGTCAATTTTTCATGCAATCGAGCTAGTAGGTGTTGAACCTATCTTTGTCACACCAGAATGGGATTCTCGCACAAAGACAACAACCTTTGTTTCTGCCAACACCATTAAAAGCGCAATAGAAGAGTTTCCTTTAGTAAAAGGTGTTCTACTCACTTACCCAACTTACTATGGAATGGCTTCTAATGAAATAAAAGAGATTATCGATTATTGCCATACAAAAGGTATTCCAGTTCTAGTAGACGAAGCACATGGGGCACATTTTAAGGCAAACAGCGGTTTTCCATTATCTGCTCTTGATTACGGTGCAGATATAGTAGTACAATCTGCACACAAAACATTACCATCTATGACAATGGGTTCGTACTTACATATGAATTCTTCTATTATAAAAGTTTCTCAAGTAAACAAGTATTTAAGGATGCTTCAATCAAGCAGTCCTTCTTATTTATTAATGGCATCCTTAGATGATGCAAGAAGCTATGTACAAAGATACAATGAAATGGATTTCAAACAGTTATTATATAAAAGAGATTTGTTCATTCAGGCACTCCAAACGATTAAGCTAGTGGAAGTAATAGAAGTAAATGATCCACTGAAATTACTAATACGTGTTGGGAGCTATTCTGGTTTTCAAGTTCAACAGGCTTTAGAAGCACAACATGTATATGCGGAGCTTGCGGATACTTATCAGGTACTAATAATTCTTCCTTTGCTAAAAAAGGACCAAGACTACCCTTTTGCAGAAGTAAGAAAACGAATTAAAATGGCCGTAGATGAGCTTAAAAAAGAAACACCGATAATTCCTAAAGATATAAGAAATAAATCGTTTAAATCTGTTTCTACGATTGAAATGAATATGAGCCTCTTAAATGAGAAAAAAGGCGAGTGGGTTCCCTATGTTCGCTCCATAGGAAGAATAGCTAAAGGAATACTCATTCCGTATCCACCGGGAGTACCATTGTTCATTCCAGGAGAAAAGATTACGATTTCTATGTTAACTGAACTGGAGGAATGGATTGATAAAGGAGCTACCTTCCAGGGGGATCATAGACTCGATGAAAAGCTAATTTATGTTGTGGAGGATTAATAGTGCAAAAAAAAGGGTATTTTATAACAAGCGAGGGTCCAGAAGGTGCAGGCAAGACAACTGTCATGCAATTACTTGGAAAAAGATTAATGGAAGAGGGCTTTGAAGTCGTGATGACAAGAGAGCCTGGAGGCATTAATATCTCGGAGAAAATAAGAGGAATAATTTTAGATAACGAGCATACAATGATGGATAGCCGTACGGAGGCATTATTATATGCTGCAGCAAGGAGACAGCATTTAGTTGAAAAAGTTTTGCCTGCTCTAGAAGCTGGTAAAATTGTTATTTGTGATCGTTTTATTGATAGTTCGCTTGCATATCAAGGACATGCAAGAGGAATAGGGGTAGAAGAAATATTAGCAATCAATCAATTTGCAATTGGACAGACTATGCCCGACCGCACGATTCTTTTTGATATAGAACCTAGTGTTGGGTTAGAAAGAATTAATGCACATAGCAGTAGAGAAAAAAACAGGCTAGATGTGGAGAGTCTTCAATTTCATGAAAAGGTTAGAGAAGGCTACCTTAACTTAGTAAAACAATATCCAGACAGAATTAAAGTAATAGATGCTTCTCAAAAGCTCGAAGAAGTATTAGAAGATACCTATAAAGTAGTAAAAATGGAATTAGAAATTTTTAGGTAATTAATGCTATAATAAAATAAACAGAATAGAAAAGTGGGAGTGAGTAGCGATGAAATTAATAGTAGCCGTAGTGCAGGACCAAGATAGTAACAGATTGTCAAATGCGTTAACGAAAGCAAAGTTTCGTGCAACAAAACTTGCTAGTACAGGTGGGTTTTTAAGATCTGGAAATACTACGTTTCTGATCGGTACAGATGACTCCTTAGTATCTTCTGCGTTAGAATTAATAAGAGACAATTGTAGAGCACGTGAACAGATGGTAGCCCCAGTTTCACCTATGGGAGGAAATGCTGATTCTTACATTCCGTACCCAGTGGAAGTAGAGGTAGGAGGAGCTACAGTATTTGTTCTTCCAATTGAACAATTCCATCATTTTTAATAATGAAGGAAAGGATCGAAAAATTTGAAGATAAATCAAGATGTACGAGTAGGGATAGATAAGATACGCAAGGATACTATGCAGAACAATATTCAATCTGCAAAGTTTGGGCAAATGATTACAAAGCAGGATCAGCGGATGCAAACCGAAGCCTTAACGAAACTGTTAGGAGATATTACGACAGCAGGAGATCGTTTAGCAAGGTCTAGAAATCTACGTGATATGGCTAAGTTTAAAATGCTGATTAAAAAGTTTCTAGAGGAAGCTGTAGATTTTGGAATGGGATTAAAGCAATCTCATACATGGAATCGATTTGGTGAAGGAAGAAAGTTAAAAATCGTAGAGACTATAGATGAAAAATTGGTAGAGCTAGCAGAAGAAATTCTGAGCCAAGAAAAAAGCTCTATAGAATTACTAGATAAAATAGGCGAAATTAAAGGATTACTTATTAATCTATATACGTAATGTTCCCGTGTTATCGCACCGTGCGAGACACGGGATTTTTTAGAGAGGTGGAACCACTATGAGCATGGAAGAAGAATGGTCCATTCAAGGAATAGAAAAAATACAACCTACTGCTATTAAACAAATCCAATCTATAGTAGCCAAAAATCGTATTGGACATGCCTACATTATTGAAGGTGCTAATGGTACAGGGAAAACGAAAGTTATGCAATTTTTTGTACAGCTTATGTTTTGCGAAAATTCGACAGAAAATGTTCCATGTGAAACATGTCGAAACTGTAAAAGATTAAAATCATCTAATCATTTGAACATTACTCAACTGGAACCAGATGGTCAAAATATAAAAAGAAATCAAATAGATGAATTAATACATGAGATGAGCAAAACCTCTATTGAAAGAGGAAGAAAGGTTTATGTAATACATGAAGCAGATCGATTGAACACAAGCTCCTCTAATACATTACTTAAATTTTTAGAGGAGCCTCAGAGCGAAATTACTGCCATTCTATTGACCGATAAGATGCATGCCTTATTACCAACAATACGGTCCAGATGTCAGCATATAGGCTTAGCCACCATGCCACAGGGAGTATTAAAAAAGAAGTTAATGGAAGAGGGAATTACTGATTCAATGGCTTCTACAGTTAGTAGAATGACGAATCAAGTAGAAGAAGCTCTAATTTTAGCGAAAGACGAGCAATTTGGACTTGCAAGGAAATCAGTGATAAAATTGGTGGAAGCAAGTGAAAAAAGTGTTCAGGATGCGCTTATGTGCATACATGAAGATTTTGGTCCCTTGCTAAAAGAAAAGGAAAGTGCAGAACAAGTATTAGATTTACTACTATTTGCTTATCGTGATATAGTAGCTATAAAAGCAACTCCACTCGCAGTTTGTACCTATCCAGATATGATTTCATTCTGGAAACAGATAGCATTACAAAAGACGTATGAGCAATTGTCTAAACAGTTAGAATTGATTTTAGATGCAAAGCAAAATTTGCATAGAAATATGAACCGGACACTGATGATGGAGCAGCTGATGCTTAACCTGCAGGAGGGGTATAGTTTTGTATAATGTTGTAGGAGTCCGCTTTAAGAAAGCGGGTAAAATATATTATTTTGATCCAGTAGACTACGCTTTAGAGAAAGATGACTATGTAATTGTTGAAACTGCTCGTGGCGTAGAATATGGGAAAGTCGTCGTACCTATTAAACAAGTAGGAGAAAACGATGTCGTTTTACCGTTGAAGCAAGTAGTCCGTCCTTCTACTGAGAAGGACAAAATCCAAGTGGAAGAAAATCGTTTAGAATCGGCCCAGGCATTAGCATTGGGAACCGAAAAAATATTACAAAGAGAATTAGAGATGAAGCTTGTAGACGTTGAATATACATTCGACCGAAACAAAATTATCTTCTATTTCACGGCGGAGGGTCGAGTAGACTTTCGTGACTTAGTAAAGGATCTTGCTTCTGTATTTAGAACTCGTATTGAACTCAGACAAATAGGGGTGCGAGATGAGGCAAAAATGCTTGGTGGTATTGGTCCTTGTGGAAGAATGCTTTGCTGTTCAACCTTTTTAGGTGATTTTGAGCCAGTATCTATTAAGATGGCAAAAGATCAAAACCTATCATTGAATCCTTCTAAGATTTCCGGATTGTGCGGACGTCTAATGTGCTGCTTAAAGTATGAAAATGACGAATATGAGGCTGCAAGAGAGCAAATGCCTGACATTGGTGATAAAATTGAGACACCAGATGGATTCGGAAAAGTGGTCAGCATGAATATTTTAGAGAGAATTTTACGTATTGAGTTAAGTGATCCACTTCGTATATTAGACTATACGTTAGATGAGGTTGTAAACTATGCTAAAAATCCAGTATAATGGACGGGGCAATGAGGTGAATAGGTGATGGACCGTAATTTTTTTGATACAATTATAGAATTTGAAAAACAGTTAGAGTCCACGCAGCTCCAATTTCGCGCTTTGAAAGAATTTGTAGCGATTATGATAGAAGAACGTCAAGCGTTACAAGAAGAGAACAATCATTTAAGACAAAGACTTGATGAAATACATGGAAAAGAAGTAATGGACGAAAAGATACGAGAAAAACGATTAAACAAGGCAGATATAGGTGAAGGCTATGATAACCTAGCAAGGCTTTATCAGGAAGGTTACCATGTATGTCATGTTCATTTCGGAAGCGCTCGGAAGGAAGAAGATTGTTTATTTTGCTTATCTTTTTTAAATAAACAAAATGTCTAATCAATTGACTGATGCCACTCCATAGGTGGGTGTCAGTCTTTTGTTTTATGGAGGTTTAAGTTATGGAGCAATGGCTAAAGGATGATGAAAGGCTAGACTATTTATTGGCAGAGGATTTAAGAATTATACAAAGCCCTTCTGTTTTCTCCTTTTCCTTAGATGCAGTTTTATTAGCAAGATTTACATATGTCCCTTTTAAAAGAGGAAAAATGGTAGATCTATGTACGGGAAATGGAGCTATTCCTCTTTTCCTAAGTGCACGATCACAAGCTGAAATAGTGGGGATTGAATTGCAGGAAAGGTTAGCTGATATGGCAACGAGAAGTGTCGAGTATAACAAGCTAACAGAACAAATTCATATTATGCAAGATAATGTTATAGGTATAGCAAGTAAAATTGGAACTGAAAAATATGATGTGGTAACCTGTAATCCTCCTTATTTTCCAGCACATGAAGCAAGTGACAAAAATCTCAAGGAACATCTAGCTATTGCAAGGCATGAGATACATCTTACCTTGGAAGAAGCGGTGCAATCAGCGAGTGAGCTACTCAAACAGGGAGGGAAAGCGGCATTTGTGCATCGCCCTGGTAGGTTGTTAGATATTGTCACCTCTATGCGAGCCAACCGACTAGAGCCAAAACGTATTCGGTTTGTTTATCCCAAAAAAGGTAAGGAAGCTAATACATTATTGATCGAGGCTATTAAGGATGGAAAACCAGATTTGAAAATTTTACCTCCTCTTTATGTGTACGGAGAAGATGGACAATACACAGATGAGGTTAAAGAGATGCTGTATGGAGACAAATAAAGAGCATACTTTTTATGTATTACAATGTAATGACGGCTCCTACTATGCTGGTTATACAAATGATTTGTTTAAGCGTATCAAGGTTCATAATGAAGGAAAAGGAGCAAAGTACACGAGGGCAAGACTCCCAGTTAAGTGTATTTATAAGGAAATTTTTGAGTCAAAACAAGAGGCAATGCAGGCAGAATATGCTTTTAAGCAACTTACAAGAAAACAAAAAATAGCTCATATGAGAGGTGAGTCAGCAAATGAATTCACAAAAATCAACAGAACATGAAAACAGTAGTTGTTTGTATTTAGTAGCTACCCCAATAGGTAACCTAGAGGATATGACTATGCGTGCTATTCGTATTTTGAAGGAAGTCGACTATATAGCAGCAGAAGATACTAGGAATACGAAGAAGTTATGTAACTATTTTGAGATATCTACTCCCTTAACAAGCTATCATGACCATAACCAGCTAGCTGGTGGAGAGAAAATATTAGAAATATTGAGGGATGGGAAACAAGTTGCATTGGTAAGTGATGCTGGTCTACCGTGCATCTCAGATCCAGGAGCGGATATTGCTGCAAAAGCAATAGCAGAAGGATTTGCAGTGGTACCCGTTCCAGGAGCAAATGCTGCTATAAGTGCTCTAATAGCCTCAGGAATGATTACGCAACCGTTCTTTTTTTACGGATTCCTTAGCAGAAATAAGAAGGAAAGAAAAGCGGAAATTACAACACTAGAAAAGAGACAAGAAACAATTCTATTATATGAGTCTCCTCACCGTCTGAAGGAATCTTTAAAAGATATGCAAGCAATTATGGATGGAACACGTCAAATTGTATTAGCGAGAGAGCTTACAAAGAAATTTGAGGAATTTTTAAGAGGTACAATAGACGAAGCGGTCGAATGGGCAGAAACAAATGAAATTCGTGGTGAATTTTGTATAGTGCTTGCTGGCAATGAAGCTAAAGAAGAAATAGAAGAAGCTTGGTGGAAAGATTTAAGCATTGAAGAACATGTCGAGCATTTAATACAGGAAAAGCAACTGAAATCAAAGGATGCGATTAAAGAAGTTTCCATTCAACGAGGGTTACCTAAAAGAGAGGTTTACCAAAGTTATCACGTAGAATAGCGAAATTTCCCTAGCTATGAAATCGATTGAGTAGGGGATCGATTCTTATATAACCTCATGGCATATTTTAAAGTTCAAAGGTTAAAAAAAACATCCGTCTGCACGGATGTTTTTTAGTTCTTATTTTAAGCTGCTTTGAATTTCTTTAATTAATTGTTCTGCACCTTCTGGGCTTAAAATTAATTTGCCCCCAACAAGACGAAGATTTTCATCTGATACTTCACCAGTAACTGCACAAGTCATGTTTGGCATATATTTTTTTAAGATGATTTTATCATCGTCAACATATATTTCAAGCGCATCTTTTTCTGCTATACCTAGTGTACGACGAAGTTCAATAGGAATAACAACGCGTCCTAACTCATCAACTTTACGAACTATACCTGTAGATTTCATTATTAAAGTTTCTCCTCTCAAGAGTGTATATTTTTCGCCAAAATTCGACATTAACCTCTTTTATGTACTTAATCATACCAAGTACTACCATATTGGTCAATAATTATTCTTCTGATTTTATTAGAATGGATGATAAAAATATGACTATGTTTACATAATATACCTAATAAAAATAATTATTATATCATTCTTAGGAATAATCTTGCTATTAATGGAAATAATGTAAGTCATAAAGAAAATTCGACAAAATTGCTTCAGAGGTATAGATTGAAACAACTACCCCATTTCGATAGAATAAAGTATATAGAAGATTCAGCATTGGAGGCAATTAGCATTGAGCGCACAAGATAAAACATTTTATATTACGACCCCTATTTACTATCCAAGTGGTAAATTCCATATTGGAACAGCTTATACAACGGTAGCTTCCGATGCAATGGCACGCTATAAACGATTAAGAGGCTATGACGTTCGCTTTTTAACTGGGATGGACGAGCATGGTCAAAAAATACAGGAAAAAGCGCAAGAAGCGGGGATGGAGCCACAAGCATATGTGGACGAAATTGCATTAGCTGCTAAGAAAACTTGGGCAACTATGGATATATCTTATGACGATTTTATACAAACAACAGAAAGCCGTCATACAGAAGCAGTAGAAAAAATCTTTCAAACCTTCCTAGACAAAGGAGATATATACAAAGGAGAATATGAGGGGTCCTACTGTACGCCATGTGAGTCCTTCTTCACAGAAACTCAATTGGATGAAGGAAATTGTCCGGATTGTGGTAGACCAGTTCACAAGGTAAAAGAAGAATCGTATTTCTTCAATATGAAGAAGTATGCGGGACGTTTATTGGAATACTATGAAAACAATGTAGAGTTTATAGAACCGGAATCCAGAAAAAATGAGATGATCAATAACTTCATCAAGCCAGGTCTAGAAGATTTATCTGTATCGAGAACTTCCTTTGACTGGGGAATTCGTGTTCCTGGAGATGCAAAGCATGTCATATATGTATGGGTAGATGCTTTAACAAACTATATAACGTCATTAGGCTATATGTCAGATGACGATACCCTTTTTAAAAGATATTGGCCAGCAGATGTACATGTGGTAGGGAAGGATATAGTTCGTTTCCATACGATTTATTGGCCGATTTTCTTAATGGCTTTAGATTTACCTCTTCCGAAAAAAGTGTTTGCACATGGATTTATCATGATGAAAGACGGTAAAATGTCAAAATCAAAAGGAAATGTTGTATATCCAGAGATGCTAGTGGAGCGTTATGGACTTGATGCGACACGTTATTTCCTACTTCGTGAGCTTCCATTTGGACAAGATGGTGTATTTTCACCGGAATCTTTTGTAGAACGCACGAATTTTGACCTTGCCAATGATCTTGGGAATCTTTTAAATAGAACAGTCTCGATGATCAACAAATACTTTGATGGTAATATTCCTGTTAACCAAGGAGAAGCGACAGAATTTGATGCAACTTTACATCAATTTGCTAAAGAAGCAATAGAAAAATATGAAGTCAATATGGAGAAAATGCAGTTTAGCCTTGTATTAGGAGATTTATGGTCTCTTGTGTCTCGTACAAACAAATATATTGATGAGACTCAGCCATGGGTTCTAGCAAAAGATGAAGCAAAAAAAGGGCAACTTGCTAGTGTTATGATTAACTTAGCGGAAAGTCTTCGTCAGATTGCTACCTTAATCCAACCATTTATGCCAAATAGCCCAAAAGAAATTATGGAGCAGTTAGGCTTAACTGACGCTCAGCTACAATGGGAGAAACTTGGTGATTTTAATGTCATCCCTGAGGGTACACAAGTTATTAGTACAGGAGTGCCAATTTTCCCTCGTTTAGACGTAGATATAGAAGTAGCTTTTATACGTGAGCAAATGCGCGGTTCTGTCAAAACTCTACAAGAAGAGGTGGAGGAAGAAGCAGAGGAAGAGCAAGAGCAAGAGCAATCAGAGGAAATTTCTATTGATGACTTCTTTAAAGTTGATTTAAGAGTAGCAACAGTATTGGAATGTGAAGCTATTCCTAAAGCAGACAAATTATTAAAATTACAATTAGACTTGGGGTATGAAAAACGTCAGGTTGTCTCAGGAATAGCAAAGCATTATAAACCAGAGGAGCTAGTAGGGAAAAAAGTAATTGTAGTAGCTAATTTGAAACCGGTAAAACTTCGTGGAGAACTTTCCCAAGGGATGATTTTAGCTGGTGAAAAAGATGGATACTTAACTCTAGCAACTGTTGATGAAAAACTAGAAAATGGTGCACAAGTAAAATAATAAGCCAATTAAAACTGTCGCGTGAGCGGCAGTTTTTTTATAAATAAAAAAGGCTATGTTAAAGGTTAGGGTTGATTTATAATGCAAAGAAATCTTAGAACAGAGAGTAGAATTGATTTTTCGCCCCAGCCGGACGCTTTCCTCGGGGTGAGCGATAAGCCATTACCCATCGCTTACGCGCGTGGTTGTGATCAAAGCTAAAAACTGTCACCAACCCCAATTTCATCAGAAAGTTCTATTGTTTATGTTTACAGTCACTATAAAAAAGAATGGTTAGTCAAAATCAACCAATAACTTTAACAAAGCTATAAAAAATTAAACGCCTATAACATAGGCGTTTAAATATGTTTCCTAAAATAGTATTGGCAGTATAACTTGTATATTAATGTTGAAACATACAGTGGGATGAGCAGGCAGACAAGCCTTCACAACAGTGTAATCCTATAGAACCTTTCCTGCTCTTCTCATTCACTGCTTCCACCATAGCGGAAATTAAAGACATGTTACTCTAATTAATACATCTTAAAATTATTTGTCAATTACTAATAAGCAACGTTGTTTTTCAGTCATCATTCTTTTTTTCGGATGTCGGATCAATAAATTGGTCCACTTGTAAGGTTAGTTCTTCCACTAGTTCTTTGAGTAATTGCTTTTGCTCAGTGGATAATTTTCCTTTAACATCATCAAGATCTACGCCATTTTTACGTAGTGTATCACTCACTATTAAATCAATGACCTTATTAGGAATTGCATTTGCTTTTTTGGGTATCTCGCTCACGTCTTTCACTCCTTCTCTAATATCATTCGTATTATTATATGCAACTATAATTTAAGAGGAGCGTGGAATCTTTTACGTTTTCAAACCCAACGAATAGACCGTCTCAACAATAACCTTAATTGGAGGTTAATTAGAAAATATTTTAAAAGTGACTCGCTCAAACCAAATTTGAAGCGCACTTACTCAAATTAAATATTTCTAAATTGATTCGATATATTATAAAATATCTAACTTAGCTACTAAAGATACAAGAACTTGAAGCATAGCCTGAATGTTTACTGCTAGATCTGTGTCTGTAGTTGTAACTTTTACATTTTTGGATCCCTCAATAATAGTTTTTTGGACATTTTGTTGTTTAGTTTTTATAAACTGCTTCATGTCTTGGGCAACAGCTCTAGCTTGATCTGTATCTCCTAAAGTAATGGTGATAACTGCAGCAATAGCTGCTTGAATTCCTAGTTGTAAGGACAATGCTGCTTGTGTGTCTGTTGTTTGGATGTCTACGCCTTCTGAATTCTTTACAACAATCCACTCATATGATTGTTGCTTAGTAGATACTACTTGTGCTCCATTTTGCTGTACATCCGCATTATTATGATCATTGTCATCGCAATGATCTAATGCTTTCCATTTATTCATATTTTCACCTCTTTTCTTCTTTTTAAAAAATTTAAAGAACGTCTAGTTTAACAACTAATGAAACTAATACTTGAAGCATAGCCTGAATGTTCACGGCTAAATCTGTATCGGTAGTCACGATATTAACGTCTTTTGAGTTATAAATAATGATTTTTTGCTTATTGGATTGTTCATCATTAAACTTTTGGAATATATCTTGTGCAATAGCTTGACCCTGATTAGAATCACCAATTGCAATACTTACTACTAGAGCAATTGCAAGTTGTAGTCCAATTTGAAGAGACACGGATGCTTGAGTATCAGTTGTTTGAACTGTTACGTTACAGGAATCCTTAATCCAAATTAGTTCATCGGATTCTTGGTCTACAGATATCAATTGATCGCCTTCCTCAACAACAGCTGCCTCACTAAAATCATTATCATGATGATCACTAAGTTCATGATCATTCTGATAATGATGGTTTTTTAGCTCGCTATCTTTGGCATCAAGGCTGCTACATAGTTGGCAGTCTCTTACTGGTTGATAACTAGTGTCACTATATCGTTTACTTTGTGGTTGACTCATTCTAAAATCTCCTTTCCTATTTTCTAGCTTGGTTATAAGAAATGAATCCTTTCAACCTCACTTCTGTATCATATGAACAAGATATTTATTGACATAGTTTGTTTGACTATTAAAAAGACTATGTTTTTTATGCTTAATTATTTTGTGAACGTATAATTGCTGTGATAATCTTGACGATTCGAGCAAACTAAATAATCTTGCCTATAGAAAAATAAGCAAGATTAATTAGATTTAAAGAAAATGGGTGAATAAATTTTTATTATCAACTAAACCGAGCAATTATTATCAAACATAGGTGGGTTAATTACATAATACCTATTATGAAGTGAAGGGGGAGGCGGTGACTCTAGGGGTATGATTGAGACAGTTGAACCATCCCAAACATACGCAAGTGACGGTTTACTTAACCCTGCGAAAAGCATATAAATGTCATTATTTTTATCAAATTGTTCAAGTTCTTACAAATTAATTATGAAAATGATTCAGGAAATTTATTGTTTTATCGTATGAAATTAATCAAAAAATTTGAAAATGTGACTCATTTAATGTAATTGTAATAATATTGTGATGTATGTAAATTAAAAAGATTGTAAAATAAATATCAGATAGGAGAATGTATATGCTAATAGATACACATGTCCATTTAAACGCAGATCAATATGATGAAGACCTTCAGGAAGTAATTGATAGAGCCTTAGAGGCAAATGTTCAGAAGATGGTCGTAATTGGTTTTGATCGGAAAACAATTGAACGTGCAATGGAGTTAGCAGAAACATACCCGTTTATTTATGCCGTAATTGGATGGCATCCAGTGGATGCAATTGATTGTACGGAGGAAGATTTACAGTGGATCGAAGAGTTATCTGCACATGAGAAAGTAGTAGGTATTGGTGAAACAGGGCTAGACTATTATTGGGATAAGTCCCCTAAAGAAATTCAACAGACTATTTTCCGCAAGCAAATACGCTTAGCGCAAAAGGTTAACTTGCCAATCATTATACATAATCGAGAAGCAACGGAAGACGTGATTAGGATTCTTCAAGAGGAGGAGGCTCATCTAACAGGGGGAATTATGCATTGCTTTGGGGGAAGTGTAGAAACAGCAAAACAATGTATTGATATGAACTTTATGATTTCACTTGGTGGACCAGTAACCTTTAAAAATGCGAAGAAACCTAAAGAAGTCGCAACAGAGATTCCATTAGAGCATTTATTAATCGAAACAGATGCTCCTTATTTGGCTCCACATCCTCATAGAGGTAAAAGAAATGAACCTGCACTTGTTGCACTTGTTGCAGAAGAAATTGCTCGATTAAAGGGTATTTCAGTGGAGGAAGTAGCAGAAGCTACAACAAGCAATGCTATGCGTTTTTTTCACATAGATGACTAACAAATGACCCTTATTTTTGTATAGTAAACCACCTTGAGGTAAAAATTGGATAAAAACCTAAAGTGTTGACAAGCTTAAAAGTACTCTATATAATCACACGAGTGAACAAGGAGGCGTTTTTCATGCAAAATAATACCATGAAAAACCTGTTCTTTCATTCATTGAGGAGCAAGAAAACACTAGTAACGATTGCATCTTTACTATTGTTTTTTGCAGTGGTTTCGTTCGTATTATACGAAGGAACAAAGAAAACTGTTGCTATAACAGTTAACGGAGAACAACAAGAAATAACAACACATGCCAATACCGTTGGAGAACTACTAGAAGAAAATAATCTAGTGGTCTCTAACGATGATTTTTTACATCCCTCAGTGAACACTTCAATCAAAAATAATCTTAAGATTGAGTGGGAGCAGGCAAGACAAATAGAAATCACAGTAGACGGTAAAATTCAAACTGTCCAGACTACTGATGATGTAGTATCAGAAATACTAGCAAAGGCAAATGTTGCTTATACAGAACATGATGCGATTACCCCTGCTGCAGATGCAGAGGTGGGACCCGATAATCGAATTGCAATTGAAAAGGCATATGAAGTCACGCTTATAGATGGCAAGGAAGAACAAAAATTATGGTCCACTTCGACTACGGTCGCTGACTTTTTAAAAAAACATAACATTTCATTAAATGAATTGGACCGTGTAGAACAGAAAATGGATGAACTTATACTTCCTAATTCTGAAATACAAATAGTGAGAGTAGAAAAGGTCACCGATGTAGTTGAGGAAGAAACAAACTTTGCAGTAGTGACAAAGAAAGATGATTCTCTGCTTAAGGGAAAAGAAAAAGTCGTTGAAACAGGTGAAAAAGGTTCTGTTGCGCGCACTTATGAGGTAGTTAAAGAAAACGGGGTAGAAGTTTCCCGTAACATAGTGAGTGAAAAAGTTACTAAAGAGCCTAAAAAGAAAGTTGTAGCAGTTGGAACTAAAGTAATGACTGCAAGTGCAAATGTATCTCGTGGAACTAAAACCTCGGCTGCCCCATCCAAGGGAAGCGAGTTTTATGTCACAGCTACAGCGTATACAGCTAACTGTAATGGGTGTACAGGTGTGACAGCAACTGGTATTAATTTAAAGTCTAATCCAGAGGTAAAAGTGATCGCTGTAGATCCTAGTGTTATTCCTCTGGGGTCTAAGGTATGGGTCGAAGGCTACGGTTATGCGGTGGCTGGAGATACTGGTGGTGCTATAAAAGGGAAAAAAATAGACTTATTTATGGCTTCCAAATCGCAAGCCTATGATTTCGGGCGTAAAAAAGTTCGTGTAAAAGTTTTAAAATAATACAAAAGGTATGTAAAGCAGGCGTAGATACAGTTATCGGGTAAACTACGTACTCGCTTTATACGACATTGTATATCATTTTTCGTATAGCTTTCCCTCTCGTTGATAGGGAGAGCTTTTTTGCGTTATGATAGAGGCTAGTATAGAAGTGGAAAAGAGGTAAAACGCTTGCGAATAAATGAAATAATCGTCGTAGAAGGAAAAGATGATACGACTGCTATAAAAAGAGCAGTTGAAGCTGATACTATAGAAACTAATGGTTCTGCCATATCAAAAGAAACACTTATCAAAATTCAGCACGCTCAAGATAAAAGAGGTGTCATTGTATTCACTGACCCAGATTACCCTGGCAGAAGAATTCGTGCCATTATAGAACAACAAATTCCTGGAGTGAAGCATGCTTTTTTATCAAAAGAAAAAACAATAGCGAAAAATGGTAAGGGACTAGGCATTGAACATGCTAAAGATGAAGATATTCGACAAGCTCTTAGTCATGTGTATACCCCTAAAACTGACATGGAAACTACTTTTCCTGCCATTCCACTAGAAGTGCTAATTGCAGGAAAGCTCATTGGACACCCGCATGCAAAAGACAGAAGGACACGACTTGGAGAGATATTAAAAATAGGCTATACCAATGGGAAGCAGCTACAAAAGAGACTAACTATATTTCAAATAAATAAGGAACAGCTGGAAGCAGCGATTCAGCAACTCGATTTGGAGGACAATACGAAATGACACAAAAAGATATAGCAACTCCTATACGCACACAGGAAATACTAAAAAAATATGGTTTTTCTTTTAAAAAGAGCTTAGGACAAAATTTCTTAATAGACCCTAATATTCTTAGAAATATCGTTAGTCATGCCAATTTAACAAGTGAATCAGCCGCAATTGAAATTGGCCCTGGAATAGGAGCTTTAACAGAACATCTAGCAAGAGAAGCTGGAAAAGTAATCGCTTTTGAAATAGATCAGCGCTTGTTGCCTGTGTTAGCAGATACACTCTCACCATATAACAACGTAGAAATCATTCACAAGGATATTCTTGAAGCGAATATGGTAGAAGTATTTGAGGAAAAGTTAACTGATTATAAAGATGTCATGGTTGTAGCTAATTTGCCATACTATGTAACAACCCCAATTTTGCTGAAGCTATTAATGGATCGTTTGCCTATACGGGGGATGGTTGTGATGATGCAGAAGGAGGTGGCTGATAGAATTACTGCTTCACCGGGGACCAAGGCTTATGGGTCTTTGTCAATTGCAATTCAGTATTATATGAAAGCCGAAGTAGCTATGACTGTTCCTAGGGCTGTCTTTATGCCACCGCCAAACGTAGACTCTGCGGTAATTAAGCTAACTCGCCATGAAACTCCGCCAGTACAAGTGATAGATGAGGATTTCTTATTTAAAGTTTCAAGAGGTTCTTTTGTGCAACGAAGAAAAACGATAATAAATAACCTACAATCTTCCCTTCCTAATGGGAAGGAAAAGAAGGAACTAATCATTCAAGCACTGGAGAAGGTAGGCGTATCACCCACACGTAGAGGAGAAACGCTGAGTATTGAAGAGTTTGGAAGGCTAGCAGATGAGTTGTATCCAAATTTCCATTAAATTTACTTGTTACAATATTAGTAATGTTAATAAATAAAGTAGTAAAAACGATTAATAAAAACGTTGACAAGAGTATGTGTAAGTTGATAAAATGTTTTGTTTGACAAAAAAATGGATATGTGTTAGGATTGAGTCAGTGAGGTGTAAGCGGAATGCCAAAAACTTTAGCTGATATTAAAAAGTCATTAGATCATCATTTAGGGAAACGTTTGCAATTAAAAGCAAACGGAGGTCGTAAGAAAACAATTGAACGTGCAGGGGTGTTAAGAGAAACCTATCATGCAGTGTTCGTAATCGATTTGGATCAAGATGAAAATTCTTTTGAACGGGTATCTTATAGTTACGCAGACATTTTGACAGAAGCAGTAGAAATCACTATTTATGATGAAGCAAATAATTCAATTGTAGTAAAATGATTGTTTAGAACTTTTATTTTTACGTTTTTATATGGCAAAAACTCCTATCCCATTTGAATGAGTGGATAGGAGTTTTTTTCTTTTAAATGCACATACTAACGTTGCTAGTTGTTTTGAGGAGGATTCACCATATGGCTAGAAGAGGGATTATGTCTAAGGAATTAAAAGAAGAGATTGCCAAGGATCTTGGATTTTATGATGTAGTCAAAACAGAAGGCTGGGGTGGGATTAAATCCCGAGACGCAGGTAATATGGTAAAACGTGCAATTGAAATGGCTGAACAACAAATGAACAACCAAAGTAAATAAACAAGATTACCTAAGTTCGATATCCAAAATATAATACAACTAGCAAAGAAAAGGCGATTATGCCTTTTCTTTTTTTATCACTTCTTCCATTCCATCATTCGTTTAATGGGGCACAGCCAATGCTTATACTTTTCTTATTGTTCTCATTTTTTTCAAAAAGGAAGGACTATGGTAAAATAGGGAACAGCATAAGTAGGAAAAGGAGCAGATGGGATGTACTATGTGAAAGCACCTGCTAAGATAAATTTAACACTTGATGTATTACATAAACGCCCTGATGGCTATCATGAGGTGGAAATGATTATGACCACTGTAGATTTAGCAGACCGCATCGGGCTAGAAATAAGAGAAGACGGAGCTATACATATTATTTCAGTCGATCGTTTTGTTCCAAATGATCATCGTAACCTTGCCTATCAAGCGGCAAAGATACTTAAAGAAATGTACAAGGTGAAGTCTGGCGTCTCTATTAAAATCGAAAAGAATATACCAGTTGCAGCAGGACTTGCAGGTGGCAGTAGTGACGCTGCGGCAACTTTAAAGGGGCTAAATGTTCTTTGGGGATTAAATCTCACTATAGACGAGCTAGCTCAAATAGGAACAAAAATAGGGTCAGACGTGGCATTTTGTGTATACGGTGGGACTGCATTGGCGACCGGGCGAGGAGAAAAAATCCAAGAGCTTCCGGCACCGGCCAACTGTTGGGTGATATTAGCTAAGCCAACGTTAGGGGTATCTACTGCAGATGTATATGGAAATTTAAAAATTGATCAAATAATTCACCCGAAAACAACAGCAATGGTAAATGCTATTAAGGATAAGGATTACGATTTGATGTGCAACTCACTTGGGAATGTTTTAGAAGATGTAACATTAAAACTATACCCTGAAGTTGCCAACCTAAAAGAGCAAATGCAACGCTTCGGAGCTGATGCTGTATTAATGAGTGGTAGTGGTCCAACTGTATTTGGACTTGTAAACCAAGAATCACGAGTACAGAGAATATATAACGGGCTCCGAGGTTTCTGTGATGAGGTATATGCCGTTAGGCTAATGGGAGATAGAGAACCACTTGCTTAAACACGTATAATTGTGGTAAGTTTTGTTTAAAATATTCGTGATTAGAGGTGGAAAATGATGAAATGGAAAAGAAGTGAACGGTTAGTGGACATGACTCAATATTTAATGGAGCATCCACATAAACTAATCCCTTTAACTTATTTTGCTGCTTTATATCAGTCTGCAAAATCTTCTATTAGTGAAGATTTAACGATAGTAAAAGAAACATTTGAAGAAAGAGGCAAAGGCATACTTGTGACTGTACCTGGTGCCACAGGGGGAGTTAAATTTATTCCTACTATGACAGACCAGGATGTTAAGAAAATAGCTCAGGAATTAATGGACCAACTCTCTAAAGCGGAACGTCTCTTACCAGGTGGTTATTTGTATATGACTGACCTTTTGGGTGAACCGATGCTAATGAACAAAATAGGGAAGGTATTTGCTTCTGCATTTGTCGATACAAAAATCGATGCTATTATGACAGTTGCGACAAAAGGTATTCCTATTGCTCATGCTATTGCAAGACACTTAAATGTTCCTGTAGTTGTAGTACGACGAGATAGTAAGGTAACAGAGGGACCTACTGTCAGCATAAATTATGTTTCTGGTTCAGCTAGAAGAATTCAAACAATGGTTCTTTCTAAAAGAAGTATGGAAAAAGGCCAGCGTGTGCTAATTACCGACGACTTTATGAAAGTTGGGGGAACCATCAATGGTATGAAAAGCTTACTTGAGGAGTTTAACTGTGAGCTTGCAGGCATAGCTGTCTTAGTGGAAGCTGAGCATACAGGGGAACAATTGGTTGAGAATTACTTGTCTTTATTAAAATTACATGAAGTAAATGAAAAAGACGGTACGATCGCTTTAACCGAGGGAAATTATTTCACGAGGGGTGGAAAATCAAATGAAAATAGTATCAACGAATAAGGCTCCAGCTGCAATAGGTCCATACGTCCAGGGTATGGTAGTTAACGGAATGTTTTACAGCTCAGGTCAAATACCATTAACGCCAACAGGAGAAGTAATTGATGGTTCTATTACGGAACAGACTGACCAAGTTTTCGCTAACTTAGAAGCTGTTCTAACTGAAGCTGGTTCTTCTTTGTCCAAGGTAGTAAAAACTCTTGTCTTTTTAAAAGATATGAACGATTTTGTTGAATTCAATGCTGCCTATGAAAAACATTTTGGTGATCACAAGCCTGCTCGTTCAGCTGTAGAGGTTGCTCGCTTACCTAAAGATGTAAAGGTAGAAATTGAAGTTATAGCAGTTATTTAAAGCTAAGGCACATGCTTTCTTCGGAAATTATGTGCTTTTTTAGATTTTCTTTAAGTATACTTTATTGTCACTCCCACAAGCATTTCATCGAACAATAAGGATACAAGAACCTCAAGTCATACTCCAAATACGTTTTGTAAAATCCCCTCGTCTTTTATACTATTTTTTAATAATTTTTTAATGTATATAATATTAAAAATATTCCAAAACAAAGCAGGAATTTTTAAATTTTTGTGGAATAGTAAGTTAATATAGATATTTGCAACTAGGGGGAAGGAGAGATTATATGGAAGTGACAGATGTGAGGTTGCGTAAAGTATTAACCGATGGGCGTATGAGGGCAATCGCTTCTATAACACTAGACAACGAGTTTGTAGTCCATGACATTAGAGTTATCGAAGGAAATGCAGGGTTATTTGTGGCTATGCCAAGTAAGCGAACACCAGAAGGGGAATTTCGAGATATAGCTCATCCTATAAATGTAGGCACACGATCTAAAATTCAGGATGCTGTGCTATATGCCTATCATTTAAGTGATGATGTAATAGCGGAAGTGGAAGAAGCGACTATATAAGACTAGCTTCAGTTGTAGTTAGCGTTCTAAAAAAGGCTATTAGAATCTTATACTTACTAACAGACAACGATATAATATCCATAATAAAATACTTTGAATGTTTTCTAGGGTTCCGCAACTGTCAATGTTGGTCTGGACCGAGAGAAAACTCACAGCATTGCTGTGTCACGGAAGGATAAAAGCCTGGGAGAAACTGTTTAATAGTTTCTCTCAGGCTTTTTTTTGAGAAAAATAATAATTGGAGGTTTTTTTAGATGGATAAAGCATGGATTAAAGTGTTCATTGCTGCAGTATTTGAGGTTTTTTGGGTTATTGGATTAAAGCATGCAGACGATTTTTGGACTTGGGCTGGAACAGTTATTGCTATCTTTATCAGTTTCTATTTAATGATTATGGCTGGTCGAGAACTTCCCGTAGGTACGGTTTATGCTGTTTTCGTTGGTATAGGTACAGCAGGAACTGTTTTTTCTGAGATTCTATTCTTTGACGAACCATTTCAAGTAGAAAAAGTACTTTTAATCGTACTATTACTTGCAGGAGTAATTGGGTTGAAATTAATTACAAAGGAAAAAGTTCAGGAAAGGAATGAATCTTAATGGCTTGGATTTCATTAATTTTAGCAGGGGTTTGTGAAATGTTCGGAGTGGCGATGATAAGTAAATTGCATAAAGATCGTAATTGGCAAGCGGCAGTACTCTTAATACTCGGATTTGGAGCAAGTTTTCTTCTTTTGGCTTATTCCATGAAAACTCTTCCCATGGGAACAGCGTATGCTATTTGGACAGGTATTGGAGCCTCTGGAGGAGCGATATTAGGGATGGTTTTATATGGAGAATCTAAAGACCCGAAACGACTAATTTTTATAGGAATGATTTTAGGAGCCGCTGTTGGTCTAAAACTCGTATCATAAGATGATTGAGTGTGATGATAAATCTTTAGGCTAAAGGTGGAATAAACTATTTATAGATGCCGCCTCCCTTCGCAAAAAAATATAATTTCACTATAATTTATTTAGCAAATGAGTCAATTTTATAAATTATCATCATTCTGGAAAAGTTACTACAATAAAGCATAAATCAATTATTAAAAAGCAGATATATGTCATAGTCAATCTAATCATTAAGATTTGTTATATAAAGATAAAGTATGATTTAACAAAAAAATATATATATTACTTGTTTTGTCATGTATTTGTCAAGAGATAATTCCTTGAAAAAAACCCTCTTTTCCTATATAGTCAAAAGAGGAAATTAGCCCACTGGAGGGAATATCAAATGACAAATACCTATGCAGTTGTTTTGGCAGCTGGTAAAGGCACTCGTATGAAATCTAGTCTATATAAAGTATTACATCCTGTGTGTGGAAAGCCAATGGTAGAGCATGTTATTGATAACATGGATCAGGTAGGGGTAGAAAAGATTGTGACTATTGTTGGTCATGGTGCTGAAATTGTACAAAGTAAGCTTGGGAGCAGAAGCGAATATGCTTTACAATCAGAGCAACTAGGTACGGCACACGCTGTTTTACAAGCAGAAGAAGTTCTTTCTAACCTGAAGGGAACAACTATTGTTGTGTGTGGCGATACTCCTCTAATAACTGCAGAAACTATTAAGGAATTGCTTAAGCATCACAAAGAAACAAATGCAAAAGCTACTATATTGACTGCAATAGCTGAAGATCCAACTGGTTATGGAAGAATTATTCGTACCGAGCAAGGGAACGTTAAGTCTATAGTAGAAGACAAAGATGCAAATTCAGAAGAGAAGCTTGTCAAAGAGATTAACTCTGGTACTTACTGCTTTGACAACGAAGCATTATTTAAATCATTAAAATTAGTAAAAAATGAAAATACCCAAGGTGAGTATTATTTACCTGATGTTATTGGGATTTTACAACAAGATGGAGAAGTTATTTCTGCATATGCAGCGAAAGACTTTGATGAAACTCTTGGAATTAATGATCGTGTTGCACTATCGCAAGCAGAACAAATTATGCGTGCTAGAATAGCCCATCACCATATGCGTGAAGGCGTAACTATTATAGACCCTCAAAGTACATATATAAGCAGTGAAGCAACAATTGGCTCTGACACTGTTCTACAGCCAGGAGTTATCATTGAGGGTAAGACAATTATCGGAGAAAAATGTACAATTGGCCCAAATAGCCACATAGTCTCTAGTGTCATTGGTGATGAAACAACTATTCACTCTTCTGTAGTATTATCAAGTGAAATTGGTAACCATACCTCAGTAGGCCCATTCGCACACATACGACCAGACTCGGAATTGGGTGACCAAGTTAAGATTGGTAACTTTGTGGAAGTGAAAAAATCAGTAGTTGGCAATGGAAGTAAAATCTCTCACCTAAGCTATATGGGCGATGCATCTATAGGAACTAATGTGAATATTGGTTGCGGAGCTATTACGGTTAATTACGACGGTAAAAATAAATTTGTAACAACTATTGAAGACGATGCATTTGTTGGATGTAATTCTAATCTCATTGCACCTGTAACAATCGGTAAAAAGGGATATATAGCAGCAGGATCTACGATTACTAAGGATGTTCCAGGTGAAGCACTTGCTATTGGTCGTGCTCGACAAGAAAACAAAGAAGGCTACGTAAACAAACTCAATCTAAAATAACCAATTACTATTCAGGAGGATTATCATGACTCATCGATATGAAAATGCCAAACTAAAAATATTTACTCTTAATTCGAATAAGAAATTAGCAGAAGAAATTGCAAAAGAGGTTGGAGTTCCGCTAGGGAAAAGTACTGTAACAAGATTTAGCGATGGCGAAGTCCAAATTAATATCGAAGAGAGCATACGTGGATGTGATGTATTTATCGTTCAATCCACTTCAGGTCCTGTAAACGAAAATATAATGGAATTATTAATCATGTTAGATGCAGTTAAACGTGCTTCTGCTCGTACCGTAAGTGTTGTATTACCTTATTACGGATATGCTCGACAAGACAGAAAAGCTCGTGCTCGTGAACCGATCACAGCTAAGCTAGTAGCTAACCTGCTAACTTCTGCTGGAGCAACTCGCGCAATTGTTTTAGACTTGCATGCACCACAAATCCAAGGTTTCTTCGATATTCCAATCGATCATTTAGTAGCTGTGCCTATCTTATCTGACTACTTCTTAACGAAAAACCTAGATCCTTCTCAAATTGTTATTGTTTCACCTGACCATGGTGGAGTTACTCGTGCACGTAAAATGGCAGACCGTTTGAAAGCGCCAATTGCTATTATTGATAAACGACGTCCACGCCCTAATGTTGCAGAAGTAATGAACATAGTTGGTAATGTAGAAGGAAAAACGGCAATTTTAATCGACGATATTATTGATACTGCGGGAACTATATCGATTGCTGCTGCGGCCTTAATGGAAAGCGGTGCAAAAGAAGTGTATGCATGTTGTACACACCCAGTGCTATCGGGGCCAGCAATTGAACGTATAGATAACTCTGTTATTAAAGAATTGGTTATTACAAACTCTATTCAATTACCAGAAGATAAGCACTCACCAAAAATTAAAGAACTATCAGTTGCAAAATTATTAGGTGATGCAATTGTTCGTGTATTTGAAGAAAAATCTGTAAGTACTTTGTTTGATTAATCTCATAGATGTTTGAATCATCCTCCCGAAGGGTATCTTATCTTTAGTTACCAATTACATCGGGAGGATGATTTTATTTATGGCTACAATTATTAAAGCACAAAAGAGAGAACATAAAAACAATACCAAGCTAAGAAATAGTGGGTACATACCGGCAGTTGTATATGGTTTTGAAACAGAGTCTCAACCAATTGCGGTAGATGAAAAAGATTTAATAAAAACATTACGTGAAGTTGGTAGAAATGGCGTAATGAAAATTGATGTAGAAGGTCAATCTCTAAACGTTGTATTGAATGATTATCAAATGAATATATTAAAGGCTCAAATGATTCATGCGGACTTTCTCGCGATTAATATGAAGGAAGAATTAGAAGTAAGTGTAACAGTTAACACAACTGGAACTTCTGTAGGTGTCTCAGAGGGTGGATTACTTCAACAGCCAAACAGAGAACTTACTGTTATTGTAAAACCTTCCGATATTCCAGATTCTATAGAAGTAGATGTAACTAATATCGCTATCGGTGATACGCTAACAGTTGGAGACGTTCGTGAAAAGGTAGATTATAAAATAGTCGAAGATGACGACTATACTTTAGTAACTGTATCTGCTCCAAGAGTTGAGACAGAATCGGATACTGAAACAGAAGCTGAGGCAGATGCCGAAGGAACAGAAGAAGCATCCTCAGAGGAATAAAGTAATAGGGTGAGTCCCTACTAAAATTATGCAAGCAATCCTAAAGGCGAGAATGATGTTTAATCGACATTCTCGTCTTTAGTTATGCACCGATACAATTATTAGTTTAGGAACTGGGTTCCATTCTTTTGCTTTAAAAGAAGGTGATGTTCCAAGTGAACAAACTGATTTATGGGCTTTACTCATCCCTCTTATGTTAAAATAAAAGAAATAAGGTTAAAAGGAATGGAAAGAAATGAAAATGATCGTTGGCCTAGGAAACCCAGGCAAGCAATATGAAGGAACAAGACATAATATTGGTTTTCATGTAATAGATGAACTGTCCAAGCGTTTAAACATTCCCCTCAATCAATCAAAATTTAATGGAATGTACGGCGCTGGCTTTGTAGGAACTGAAAAAGTGATGCTTCTAAAACCTTTAACATATATGAATTTATCGGGAGAATGTATCGTTCCGATGATGAATTATTTTGATGTAGAGGATGAGGAATTAGTTGTTATTTATGATGATTTAGACTTACAAGCCGGGAAGCTACGACTTCGCCAAAAGGGAAGTGCGGGAGGTCATAACGGGATTAAGTCCATCATTCAACATTTGGGTACACAGGAATTTAATCGAATTCGAATAGGAGTGGACCGTCCAAAAAACGGGATGAAGGTTCCAGACTATGTACTCTCCAATTTCACCAATGAAGAAAAACCAGAAATTGATTTAGCGATTAAAAAGAGCGCGGATGCTTGCGAACAATGGTTTACGAAGAGCTTTCTTGAAGTAATGAATGTTTTTAATGGTGCATAAAAGTTGAAGTAAAAGCCTATACTTCCTAAAAAGGGGGTTAATGGCTATGCCGATTCGTTATAGATGTCGCCATTGTGAAACAGAAGTTGGTCAGCTACCATTCGATTCCATAGACGAGGCTTTTTTAGAAAAACACAATATTGAGCCAGAAGAACAACACATATATATACAACCGGGGGCTGAGGGAGATTATACGATACAGTGTATTTGTGAAGAGTGTCAAACCTCTTTGCAAAAGTTTCCTAGCTATTATGCATTAAAAAAATGGATACAGTAAACGCTTTGGCACACTTCGTGCACAAAGCCTTTTTCTGTTTTTAATTGTAGCGTAAATCGTTTGTATGTTTATTAGATAAGGGTGGGTGAAAATGGAATTACTAAGTAATGTATTAATCGAAGATAAACAAATGCAAAAGCTAGTGAAAGATTTAGAGAATGGTATAGACCAAACATTAATCACGGGTCTATCAGGAAGCGCACGTGCTGTCTTTACTAAAATGCTTCATAAGGAATTAGATAAACCCATTCTGATTGTTACACCGAACCTTTTACACGCTCAAAAGCTTGCTGAGGATTTAGTCAAGCTAATTGGAGAAGACTTAGTTCGTTTATACCCAGCCGATGAATTGATAGCTGCAGATATAACTATTGCCAGCCCCGAATTGCGTGCACAACGTTTAGAAACATTAGATCACATGTTAAATATAAAAAAAGGTGTCTATATTGTTCCAGTGTCTGGCCTGAAAAAGCGAATGGGGAACGTAGAGGATTGGAAAAATAGCTCCATCTCCCTGAAGGAGGGAGAGGATCTTGTATTAGACAATTTCCTGCAAGGTTTAGTAGACATGGGTTATGTACGTCAGCCTATGGTTACCACTCCAGGAGAGTTTGCATTACGAGGCGGTATTATAGATATATATCCACTATATTTGGAAGATCCTATTCGGATAGAGTTATTTGACACAGAAGTAGATTCCATTCGTACCTTTTCTGCAGAGGATCAACGGTCATTAAAAAAATTAAAAGACGTTCGTATTTTACCTGCGACTGAATATGTTTTAACAAAAGAGAAAAAAATGATGCTAGCACAAAAGCTCGAGGAAGCATTAGCGGAAAGCTTGAAAAAGGTTAAGCTGTCGGATATTAAAGAAAAATTTTATCAAAATATACAACAGGATATAGAACTTTTAAAACAAGGAGAACAACCAAAGGAGTTTATGAAGTACATCTCCTTGATAGAAGAAGACAGCTTTTTAGGAAGTTATTTTGATCCACAAGGAATTGTTATGTTCGATGAGCTTGGAAGAATCCAAGAAGTAACAGAGACTTTGGAAAAAGAAGAAAATGATTGGTATCTTTCCTTATTAGAAGAAGGAAAGACTGTCCACAGTGTAAAACCATCGTACCACTTGAAAGAAATCATTCATATGCTTTCTAACTATAAGGTGTACCTATCATTATTTTCACGTACTTTTTCTGGCATTGTTATAAAGAAGGCGATGAGCGTTTCGTGTAAGCCTATGCAAAATTTCCATGGACAAATGCATCTGCTAAAAAATGAAACGGAGAGATTTGCTCAAGGTAAATTTAGAGTAATTATTTTAGCAGATGGTAAAGACCGTGTTCAAAAAGTCCATGCGGTTCTAGAAGATTATGAAATAGTTTCTCAGATTGGTACGTCTACAAATGATTTAAATAACCCAGGAATTTTTATCGTAGAGGGAGACCTGGAAGCAGGTTTCGAATTACCTCTTCAAAGAATAGCCGTCATAACGGATTCGGAATTGTTTAAGCAAAAGAGTAAGAAAAAATCTCGTACACAAAAAGTGACGAACGCTGAACGTATAAAAAGCTATTCAGAAATAAAGCCTGGAGACAATGTTGTACATATCCATCATGGGATAGGGAAATATATAGGAATAGAAACCTTGCTTGTGAACGGCGTTCATAAAGACTATTTGCATATACGTTATCGAGGCGAGGATAAACTCTATGTACCAGTAGATCAAATAGATCTTATCCAAAAGTATGTTGCTTCAGGGGAAAAGGATCCAAAGCTTCATAAATTAGGCGGAACCGATTGGAAGAAAACAAAATCCAAAGTTTCAGCGGCAGTTCAAGATATTGCAGATGAGCTGATCAAGCTCTACGCTAAGCGTGAGGCTGAGGTTGGATATGCTTTTGAGCCTGATGGAGAGATGCAGCACACCTTTGAGGCAGCTTTCCCGTATGAGGAAACCGAGGATCAGCTACGGACAATTCAAGAGGTTAAACGAGACATGGAGAGACCAAGACCGATGGATCGTCTAGTTTGTGGCGATGTGGGCTATGGTAAGACCGAGGTTGCGATCCGTGCTGCTTTTAAAGCTGTGATGGAAGGAAAACAGGTAGCATTTCTATGTCCTACTACCATTCTTGCGCAACAACATTATGAAACGATGTTGGAACGTTTTCAAGACTTCCCAATTGAGGTAGGGATGCTAAGCCGTTTCCGCACAAAGAAGCAACAGGCAGAAACAATTACCGGACTGAAAAAGGGTCTAGTGGATATAGTAGTTGGAACTCACCGTATCCTGTCAAAGGATGTAGAATATCAAGATTTAGGGCTATTGGTAGTGGATGAGGAGCAACGTTTCGGAGTTAAGCATAAAGAAAAGATTAAGCAGCTTAAAACAAACGTTGATGTTTTAACGCTTACTGCCACTCCAATTCCTCGTACCCTCCATATGTCGATGATTGGAGTACGGGATTTATCCGTTATCGAAACTCCCCCTAAAAACCGTTTCCCAGTGCAAACATATGTAATGGAATATAACGGAGCTTTAGTTAGGGAATCTATTGAGAGAGAACTGGCTAGGGGAGGACAGGCATTTTTCCTATACAACCGCGTTGAGGACATCACTCGCAAGGTTGATGAGATCCAAATGTTAGTCCCAACGGCTAGAGTAGGCTATGCACATGGGCAAATGTCCGAGAAGGAGCTAGAGTCTGTCATTATCAGCTTTTTAGAGGGAGAGTATGATGTCCTTGTGACAACTACTATTATAGAAACTGGAATTGATATACCGAATGTTAATACGTTGATCATCCATGATGCGGATAAAATGGGGCTGTCCCAGCTGTATCAGCTACGTGGACGCGTAGGTCGTTCTAATCGTGTGGCCTATGCCTACTTAATGTATCAAAGGGACAAAGTGTTAACTGATGTAGCAGAAAAAAGGCTACAGGCGGTTAAGGAATTTACAGAGCTTGGATCTGGCTTCAAGATAGCGATGAGAGATTTATCTATCCGAGGAGCAGGAAATCTATTGGGCTCACAGCAGCACGGATTTATTGATTCGGTAGGATTTGATCTATATACGCAAATGCTAGAAGAAGCTATACAAGAAAAACAAACTGGAACTAAAAAAGAAGAAGTACAAGATATTGAAATTGTATTAGGAGTAGAAGCATATATTTCAGATGAGTATATTGCAGATGGATATCAAAAAATTCAAATGTATAAGCGAGTCAAGGCAATGGAAACAGAAGAAGAGTATTTGGACATTGTTGAAGAATTACAGGACCGTTTTGGAGATATGCCTCTAGAAACGGAAGTACTTCTTAGAATTGCTCGTATGAAGGTCTGGGGTAAAATTGCTGGAATAGAATCTATTAAAGAAGCCAATAAGATAACATCCATTAGGCTGAGTGAGTCTGGAACACAATCTATTGATGGTGCATTACTGTTAGAGGAAACGATGAAGTTTGGTCGTGCTGTAGGCTTTAATGTAGATAAGGGCAACTTAGTTGTCACCATAGATGAACGTAAAATAGGAAAGTTAAATACGTTTGATGTATTAGAAGAAATAATGAGTTTATTACCTAAAGCAAAAAAGAAATTAGAAGTAAATTAACGTATTGCATATTATTGGGTAATGTGAGGCATACTATGGCAGAAATGAACTTTAATTTCCATTCTGTCGAAAGAGAGGCACACATTACATGAAAGCAACAGGCATAGTACGTAGAATTGATGATCTAGGTAGAGTTGTAATTCCAAAAGAAATACGTAGAACCCTTCGTATACGAGAAGGTGATCCTTTAGAAATCTTTACAGACCGAGAAGGAGAAATTATCCTAAAAAAATATTCTCCAATTAGTGAGCTTGGAGACTTTGCAAAAGAGTATGCTGAAACGCTTTATGAAACGTTAGGTACGCCAGTACTTATTAGTGATCGCGATGAAATGATTGCTGCAGCAGGGTTATCTAAGAAGGATTATTTAAAACGTCGTTTAAGTTCCGACGTTGAGGATGTAGTGAATAATAGAACAATGGTAGTGGAAAAGCATGAAAACTCAGTAGAATGGGTACCGGGAGTAGTTGAAACAGTTAAATCCTACTGTATCGCTCCAATCATTGCTTCTGGTGATCCGATAGGCGCTATATTCCTATTCTCTAAAGTGCATTTTATCGGAGAAGCAGAAATGAAAGCTATCGAAACAGCAGCTAATTTCTTAGCAAAACAAATGGAGAGCTAAATGAACCTTCCTCTTGTACAAGAGGAAGGATTCTTTATATTCATGTATAATAGTGCTATTGCTGGATGGAAGAAGGATTTTAAAAATGAGTAATGATTGGAATATGAAATCGTATATGAAGGGCGCTGCCATGTTAACGGTGGCAGCAATTATCGTGAAACTACTTAGTGCAGTTTATCGCGTACCCTTTCAAAACCTAGTCGGCGATGAAGGCTTTTACATTTACCAACAGGTTTATCCTTTTATTGCGATTATTACAACTTGGACTTCTTTTGGCTTTGCTATAGCACTTTCCAAAATTTTGTCTGATTATAAAGCGAATGGGAAAACCTTTGCAATCCCTAAAATAAGAAAAATTGCTTTTTATTATATCGGAATTATCTCTATTATATTTTTTGTTTTCTTATTTTTTGGTGCAAACTTATTAGGCAGTTTTATGGGAGATGTCCAACTAGCTCAGCTTTTAAGAGCAGGATCCTATGTCATTCTGCTTATGCCGCTCCTTGCAGTCCTAAAAGGAGAATTTCAAGCAGAGGGACGAATGGGCACGGTTGCTTATGCTCAGGTACTAGAGCAGGCCATTCGTGTTTCGGTTATTTTGCTCGGGACCTGGATAGTTCTCTTAAATAGCTTGGATTTATATAAAGCGGGTAGTATGGCGATGTATGGAGCAGTTGCTGGAGAATTGGGAGGAGTAGTTTTCTTAGGAATAGTCTATTGGAAGATAACAAAGAAAACAGGTAAAGAAGAAAATGTAGGACCGGTGCCTGTATGGCCCATCGTAAAGCAACTGACGATGCTAAGTATAAGTGCAAGTATAAGTGCATTGCTATTTTTACTTCTTCAACTGGTAGACTCCTTCACAGTATTTCAGTTACTAATAGATAATGGAATGGGTAGACAAGAGGCGATGGAGAAAAAGGGCGTATATGATCGAGGCCAACCACTCGTACAGCTTGGGATTGTCATCGCCTCTACCCTTTCTCTTTCTATCGTGCCTCTTGTTGCACATCGTTTAAATAAAGACAAAGGAAGAACGGCCCAACCATTTATGCAGTTGACGTTTAGAATAGCCTTTACGTTTGGAATTGCTGCCGCATTAGGACTTATTGCAGTACTTCCTTATTTAAACGAAATGCTGTTTAAAACGCGTGCAGAATCTATTACTCTCATGGTATTTTCTTTGCAGATTATTTGGATGTCTTTAATATTAACATTCATGGCTATGCTTCAAGGTGGAGGAAAGGTGAGAGTTCCAACTCTAATCTTACTACTTTGTGTGTGCTGTAAATGGATATTAAACGGTATACTAATACCTAGTTATGGTGTAATTGGTGCTGCCTGGTCGGGGAATGCTAGTTTAGCTATTGCATGTATATTGATGTTGCTTTACTTTAAAAAACAGTGGAAAATACGCTTCGCTCCCAACAGTTTTTATAAGGGAGTTGCTCATGCATCATTAGTTATGTTCGTAATCGTTATTGCTTATACTAGGCTTATAGATCATTTTCCAGTTGGAATTTTATCTAGCAGAGTGGAGGCAGTAGTCATTTCACTTAGTTCGGTAATGCTTGGTGCAATAGTTTTTATCTTTGTATTGACGAAAAGACGTGTAATTGCAGAGAAAGAATGGTTCTTACTTCCCTTTGGAAGAAGAATGGCCAAGCTTCAGCTTTGGCTAAATAAAGAAAAGTAAGGTTGTGAGAAGATGCACGAAATTACAATAATCGGACTTGGGGCTGGTGATTTAAATCAGCTTCCACTAGGGATTTATAAAAAGTTAAAAAATGCTACTCATTTATACGTTCGTACAGAACAGCATCCAGTCCTTCAGGAGCTCCAAACAGAGGGCGTAACATGGACTAGCTTCGATGCTATTTATGAAAAGAATGATCAATTTGAGAATGTGTATAAAGAGATAGTGGAAAATCTTCTGAAGCTGTCAGCTGTAAATCCGATAATTTATGCTGTTCCTGGTCACCCTTTAGTAGCGGAGCAAACCGTTCAACTATTGGTTCAGGCTGAAAAACAAGGCAAGGCAACGATTACTATAGAGGGCGGGCAGAGCTTTCTAGACCCTATTTTTGGAGCTCTTCGCATAGATCCTATAGAAGGGTTTCAATTGATAGACGGAACTAGCTTTAAGCGAGATGATATACAGATGAATTCTCACGTTTTAATAGGGCAGGTTTATGATTCCTTTAGTGCTTCAGACGTTAAGCTAACACTAATGGAAAAGTATCCGGACGATTTCGAGGTCACAATAGTGACAGCGGCAGGTTCCTCAGAAGAAGTTTTAAAAAAGGTGCCTTTATTTGAACTGGATCGGGAAATGGAATTAAATAATTTAACCACCTTATACGTTCCGCCTATTCATGAAAAAGAAAGTCGTGTAAAGGAGTGGCAAACTCTTCGAGAGGTGGTAGCCCAGCTAAGGGGTCCTAATGGGTGCCCTTGGGATAAGGAACAAACACATACAACCTTGAAAAAATATGCAGTTGAAGAGGTTTACGAGCTACTTCAAGCAATAGACGAGGAAGATGACGATCATATTGTAGAAGAGCTGGGAGATGTACTATTACAGGTTTTCTTACATGCTCAAATTGGAGAAGACAATGGATACTTCAGCTTAGAGGATGTATTAGCTTCTATAACTGAAAAAATGATTCGAAGACATCCGCATGTTTTTGGAGATGTAGAAGCAAATAGTACAGAACAAGTATTAAGTAATTGGCAGGAGATTAAAGAAAAAGAAGGTAAGAAAACGTCAAAATCTTTATTAGAGGATGAATTACGAACAGAATCGTCTCTATTGACCTCCTTTAATTATCAAAAAAGAGCTGCCAAAGTTGGCTTTGATTGGCCAGAGGTTTCTGGAGCTTGGGATAAGTTTGAGGAAGAGCTGCAGGAGTGGAAGGCTGAGCTCGTATCTAATGATAAGGAAGCGCAGACAGATGAGCTGGGAGATTTATTGTTTACCGTGGTGAATTTAGCACGTTTTTACGGACTATCTCCTGAGCTTGCCATGATGCAAGCAAATCAAAAATTCAAAAGAAGATTTGAATATATAGAACGGTGTGTTCAACAAAACAGAGGAAGCTTTGAAGATTATAACTTAGAGGAGCTTGACCAGTTTTGGAAGGATGCCAAAAAATTAGAGAGGCAGTGAGGATATGAGATTAGATAAATTTCTAAAAGTTTCAAGACTTATTAAAAGAAGAACATTAGCTAAAGAGGTAGCGGACCAAGGACGTATTACCATTAATAATAAGGTGGCAAAGGCTAGCTCTGACGTTAAGGTTGGTGACGAGCTATCTATTCGTTTCGGCCAAAAGGTTGTGACTGCATCCGTGGACGGGATTAAAGATTCTGCTAAAAAAGAAGAGGCTACATCCATGTTCACCATTATTAAAGAAGAGAGATTAGAGAAGGTAGACCCTCAGTTCATCGATGATGAAGATTAGGAGAAAGATTATCTTGGTTTTCAAAGATTACGTTTAAATTGGAAGATGATAGTCTTCCTTTCAGGCTAAATCTATTAAGAATAAATTCTTTTAAAAAAAAGCATGAGATTGTGTCATGCTTTTTTTATATGGAGCATACAATAGATTAGGACAAGGAGAGGAGAGAGTATATGCAATATCAAGCAGAGAATCAAACTATCACAATTCCGTCGGGGGATCACTTAATTTCACTTAGAAATCGTAAAAGAATGGACTTAACATCTGTAAAAGCAATCGAACGATTTGATCAGCAGGAATTTTATGTACGTACATCTCAAGGAACCCTTCATATCAAAGGAGAGGACTTGAAGATTGTCCATCTAGATGTTGATAAAGGACTTCTAACTTTGGAGGGCATTGTACGATCTATGGAGTACGATGAGGAACAAAGTTCAGACGGTGCTAGAGGATTACTTCATAAATTATTCGGATGACACTTTCTCTACAGTTTTATAGTTTAATGCTAATGATTGGCAGCGGTATTTTAGTTGGTGCTGTAATAGAAGGAACGCGTTTTATAACGGGGCATACTCCCAAGCGTTCCTTTGTTTTTAAATATCAGGTAGTGTTAGAAATAGTTATTTGGATTTTAATGGGACTAGCGACCTTTTACATTCTTTTTAATGTACGAGACGGGATTTGGAGAATTTATGATCCACTTGCACAAGTGTTAGGAATCCTCCTTTACCAGTTATTTTTTCAGCCCGTCTTTCGGTTAGCTGGAAGAATCTTTTTGCGTTTGGTAGTAAAGCCGATTTGGTTCATAATTCGGACCATTTTAAGGATTCTTGGAAAAATTATATCTTTTATCATATTTATTATCAGTTTAATAATAAAACCATTCCGTACTCCATACAAAAAATTAAAGCTATTGGCACTACAGAAATTGCCAAAAATAAGTTATAATAAAAGATACCAAAAATATAAGAAAAAATATAAGAAAAGATAGGAGAGAACGATGTGAGGCAGAGACAAATACAAAAAGAACCATACGAAAAACAAGTGGCATCTATAAATACAGATTATTTACGCTCTGTTCAACGTCGCGAATCTCGAATAAAATCTAAAAAAGTTCGGTTATTTAGACGGTTAGCAGCATTCTTTATCGTTTCAATAGCGGTAACTGGATTTTTAATAATGACCCTTGTGAACAGCCATCAAACATTAGCAGAGAAAAAGGAACAGCAGGTCCAGGTTGAAGAGGAACTAGCAAAAGTTCAAGAAGACCAAGAAATGCTCAAAATCCAAATCTCCAAGTTAAATGATGATGATTACATCGGAAAGCTATTAAGAAAAGAGTTTTTCCTTTCAGAGGAAGGCGAAATTATCTTCTCTCTTCCAGAGGAAAATGATAAGTAAATTAAAAAAAACCAATTTGAAGAGAGTGGTCTTGTTGACACTCTTTTTTTGTTAGCTATAATAAAAGATAGGATATGTATAAAAAAACTATACAAATTCATTTTTTAAGGACCGCTTAAATTTTAAGGAGGAGCATTTTTTTTATGTCAATTGAAGTAGGCAGCAAGGTACAAGGTAAAGTAACAGGAATCACTAACTTCGGAGCATTTGTCGAGCTTCCAGGAGGCTCAACTGGTCTAGTTCACATTAGTGAAGTTGCAGATAACTATGTGAAGGATATTAATGATCATTTAAAAGTGGGCGACATGGTAGAAGTTAAAGTGATGAATGTTGAAGCGGATGGCAAAATCGGCTTATCTATTCGTAAAGCAAAGCCACAAGCAGAAAGACCAGAGAGACCAGAACGTCCTCAGCGTCCACGCAGCAATAACCGCCCGAACGATCGTGATCGTCCGAGCAAAGAGAATTTTGAGCAAAAAATGGCGAGATTCTTAAAGGATAGTGAAGATCGTTTGACTACGTTAAAACGCGCAACTGAATCTAAACGCGGTGGTAGAGGCGCAAAACGAGGATAACATGCTGTCTGTTTTATCGGTAGAAAAAATGTTTAATAGATGTAGAAAGGTGCTAGCTTAGCTAGTGCCTTTTTTGTATTGGCTATGTTAAAGGTTAGGGTTGATTTATTTTATGTTGCAAAGAAATCTTAAATCAGAGAGTAGAATTGATTTTTCGCACCAGCCGGACGCTTTCCTCGGGGTGAGCGATAAGCCATCACCCATCGCTTACGCGCGTGGTTGTAATGTCTTATCTGTCTCACTCATCCCGTAGGAGTCGCCGTCTGGTGCTCCAATCAATAAATGGGAACAGCTTTGGCATCATAAAGCGCTAATAAATTTACTCGCATAAACAAAGCTAAAAACTGTCACCAACCCCAATTTCATCATCTATTTATGTTCTTAATAGCCATTTGAAGGTTCCTTTGTTTATGTTTACAGTCACTAAAAAAAATTTTTTTCAGTCAAAATCAACCAATAACTTTAACAAAGCTTTTGTATTTAAAATATTTTCAAAATACACACAACTAAGGTAATATTTACTTAGTACAACCATGAAAAAGAGAATGAATAGTTAAATCTAGGATTTAGTGTAGGAGGATGAGTGATGACTAAGGATGAAATTCTACATGCACATCAAAACTACTTACGTTGGTTGACCTTTCTTGAGAAGATGAGTGAGGATGAAGGAAATACTCCTTATCGAGAAGGGAAATGGACTCCAAACGAGATTGTAATGCATCTGGCAGAGTGGGATAAGTTTACCTTGCAGGAGCGTTTACCTCTAATGAAAGAAGGGGAAAAACATCAAGCGTACCCGAATTTCGAAGACTTCAATGCAAAAGCTGCAGCCCTTGCTCATGAACAAACATTTAAAGAAACCCTTGCTCATGCAAAAAAGCAACGTGAAGCGATCATGGCAGAGCTTCAGAAAATTGATGAAGTAGAATGGGATAAGTACTTTTATATTGGTGACCATTCAAGTACTATACGAAATTATTTTACAGACTTCATCGAGCATGACCTACATCATCAAAAACAAATAACACCGGAATATAATAACTAACCTCTCAAAAACCCGTTAGACCATTTTCAAAAGGTCTACGGGTTTTGTTCTTTGGGAAGTAAATAAGAAATTGCGATTTCCGTTCCAGTCGGACGCTTTCCGCCGGCATGGCCTCAGCCTCCTCGTCGCTGCGCTTGTGGGGGCTTCACCTCATGCTATTCCGGCAGGAGTCGCCGCCTTTCACTTCAATCACTTAGTATTCCTACTATGCAAATTAATGTTCTGCACAATTTCAAGCAATATAAAAATACATTCTGGAAAGATTTAAGTATCCTACTACAAAATTTTAGAAAGAATTAATATTTGAAGATTCTAATATGAATCAACTAATTAAACACTAGGTTTAGAAGATTATAAATGATCTACAATATGATAATCTCCATTTTTCTTTGCAGGCGCATAGTCTTTCCGATATATTATCGTACAGATATATCTCCAACTGTTGCATTAGGTTAACTATGCTTAGTGATCATCACTGGTAGGCTTGCCTAAAGAAAACCCTTCAAACAAACGCCCACCATAAGGCTGAAGCATCTCGTCGACAATCTCGACAATCTTCTCTTTTTCACGATGCTTGTAATAGGCATCGAAGGCTTCTGTAAATTTAATTGCAAATGATTCGTCAAATTGTTTCAAAGCACGATACCCCCATTTAGACGTACCCGTCCACTGCCGATTTGTTCTTAATACAAATTCATTGGCTAGATCTAAGAGGGAATGGACGACAAATAGCTCCTCTTGGGTATTTGTACAGCCAATAAAATCATCTAAAACATCTGTAAGAAAATAGCGTTTCATCGTAATAGTCTCTTTAGACCATTCCCTCGGTCCATTCGACAATAGTACGCGAGCCTCTTCTTGAATAGGGGACAATACCCCTTGCCCCTTTAATACCACTCCCTCCGCGACCATCTTTGGAAGGGAAGGCTTAGCCCTTTCACAATCCAGCTCAAAGAATTGCTTGTAGGAGCTCAAACTATGGGCAAATACCTCTATTGGCCATCCTTCTAAGTATAGAGATTCTCTATAGGAGGTGAGAATGTGCTCATCGAATATTACAATATCCAAATCAGAGGTGGAGGTACCTTCTCCTCGAACAACACTCCCAGCTAAAATGGCTCCTAGACAATGAGGAAAGTATTGCTGAACAAAATGCTCAGCTACTACAAGTGGATCACTTTTCTTCTTAAACATTTACCTGCCTCCTTTGATAAAAGGATAACAAAAAAGAGGTTGCAAGTATGCAACCTCTTTTTAAAGATGACCCCTACGGGATTCGAACCCGTGTTACCGCCGTGAAAGGGCGGTGTCTTAACCGCTTGACCAAGGGGCCGTATAAATGGCGGCCGAGGGGATCGAACCCCCGACCTCACGGGTATGAACCGTACGCTCTAGCCAGCTGAGCTAGGCCGCCGTTATAACAACAAATATCATATTACAAGCGTTTGGACAAAGTGTCAATACTTTTTTAAAAAGATATTCATAAATATTCATTTACGAAAAAAACTGACAATTTATGTGCGGATAATAACCTAGGAATACGTTGGTTTTCGAGTGGTCCAGGGCCAAATGCATCATTCAATATTTCAGGGAATTCAAAACGTGGTATATCAGGTCGAAAAGTTTTTGAGAGTGGTGCCAGGAAGAGACATACTTTTTGAGATCCACTAGGTATACTTCGAACATGAGTTGAATAGGGAGGAATACAATATGAAAACTATTTACGAACAAGAGCAAAAAAGAAGTTTCACATGGAGAAGGGTAGTTGAAAATATTCAAGCAAGAAAGGTCACCTTAACCTTAATGGCGACATTCTTTGTACTTTCATTTTTCTTAGCCCAGGTTGTTCTATTCGAAGCGTCAGTACCATTTTTCTTGCCTATTTGGGCATTGGTTAGCTTAAGATTTCAACGATTTATTCCTTGGACATTTGCAGGAGCACTATTAGGAAGCTTGACGCTTGGATTAGGGCAATTGATGATTCATGTATTTCAGGGTATTTTCTTTACGCTTCAAGGAAAGAAGCTGATAAATAAAATCCCTATTCCCTTATTTGTATTAATAGATGTCGTATTGATCCAGGTTCTTTGGCAATTCGCTTCATATGGGGGCTCAGTTCCAGTTTCTGTTTGGTTAGCGATAGGGTACGAAGGTGTATTGAGCTTGTTCATGACAATCTTTTTGTTTCAGTTGTTCATTCCATTACCCGAATTGATCCATAAAAAATGGACAATGGAAAGGATGGGCTCTGCTTTATTAATAGGGGCCCTAGTGCTAACTGGTATGTCATCCTTTATCATTGGTTATGTTTCGGTTCCATTAATACTTGCACACCTAGTAATTGCTGTTGCTGCCGCGGTAGGAGGTGTTCAACTTTCTACTGTTGTGGCAGTCCTGGCGGGCACGGTATTAAGTATTTCCACCTTAAGCTTTAGTGGAATGATTGCGGTTTATGCCTTGACCGGCTTCTTAGCGGGTCTCCATAAGAGATTTGGCAGGCTCTGGCAGGCATTCAGTATGCTTGGAGCCACATTTTTCTTTCTGCTATATGATCGAACGTTACCCTTAGATTCGGTTTATATCGGCTCATTGGTAGCGGCCTCGCTAATCTTTTTTATGATTCCTTCTGCATGGATTAAGGATTTGAAGGAACAGCTTTATCCTGACACGACGCATGTCTTATTGAGAAGACAGAAGTGGATGACTGAAAAGGTGAATCATCAGTTACAGGAATTTCAACACTTTGTGGATTTCATTACGCGTTTTATATCAGATCGATTTGAACCTAAAGCAGCAAGTGAGGAGAGGGTAGAAGCATTAGTAACTTGTCAGTCTTGTTTTCATTATGAAAAATGTTGGGGGGCAAAATCAAACGGCATACCGAGTCTAATTCAACAATGGGAGGAGCAACCTAAAAAAGCGAGGATACAGTTAGAAAAGAAAATGCAGTTTAAATGCGTTAAACCATTACAAATAATGCACGAATTAAAGGAGAGGGAGGCGAAAAGAAAGCTAGCCTATGAAATGCAGCATGGCAAAAAGATGTTTGCCTTAAAATTGAGAGATATGGGAAATCATATGAGTGAGCTGATGAACAACTTAGAAAATAATGTTGCGTTGTATACATCCCAGGAGGAAGAGGTGAAACAGAAATTTCAGCAATGCAATATTCCGTTTTATCAAATAGATGTATTGAACATTGATGTGGGTCAGATGGAGGTAGTCTGCTGTTTGCCAATAGAAGCAAGAGGTAAAATGATAGGGGAAAGGTTAATAATTCCGATTTTATATGAGCTATGGAAGGAGCCTTTTGAAATAACTTCGATGAAAGAAGTTCATCACCCATATGAACATATTCAAGTATCATTTAAATCTTCTGTCCGATTTAGTGTTTCACACGATATATTTACTTCTTCTAGTAAAAATACAATCTATTCAGGAGATGCACATGCCGTTTTCCAGCTACACCCGGGGTTATTAGCTGTTATCTTATCGGATGGGATGGGTAATAATGTAGAGGCACATAGGGAAAGTAGGAGGGTAATGCAGTTTATGAGGGAATGTCTTCATAAGAAAATGGATCCTGAGACAACTATGCATACATTGCATTATATGATGAGTCTACAAGATGACTCAGATAGCTATGCTACGGTAGATCTGGCTTTAATAGATTTACAAAAGGGAGAGTTGTGGTCCTGGAAAGCTGGTAGTATGTCTACGTATCTAATTCGAGGTAATGAGATGCGTAAAATTGAAAGTAAGCATGTGCCATTTGGCTTTTTGCCTACTTTTTCAATAGAGGCGAAAAAGGTCGATATTAAAGATGGAGATATATTATTAATGCTATCAGATGGTGTGTTTTCAGCAAATACAACAATAGAAAAACAGGAGGCCTACTACAAAAAGGTGTTACAGGACCCTACAATGAGTGCAGAAAAATTTGTGAAGATTTTAGAGGAAACCTACTCATTGCCAGGAGATGATAGAACTGTAATCTTTATGCAGGTGAAGCATGCTGTACCGGAATGGTCGATATTTTCACCAAGACAAGCCGCAAAATTTCAAGAAAAAATGGTACACTAGACTAGTATAAATGTTTATAGAGAAGTGAATTATGAAGATAGATTATTTTTAAGGGAGAGATGAGAAGATGCATCCATTCGTTCGAAAGGTGAAGCAATATATAGACCAGCACCGATTGATTGAAGAAAAAGAGCGTCTTCTTATCGCTTGTTCTGGCGGTACAGACTCTGTTGCAGTGGTACTAGCCATGAGGGAACTTGCGGTTTTTTACAGTTGTGAGCTTGGTATTGTTCATACAGATCATCAATTGCGTGGAAAAGAGTCTGCCGAGGACCTCGAATTCGTCAAGGAATTAGCTAATCGTTTAAAACTTCCTTTCTATTCTGCTGCGTTAGAGGTGATGAGTAGAGTAGAACAAGAAGGGGGAAATGTTCAAGTTATTTGTAGGCAGGAGCGTTATTCCTTTTTCGATGAGGTGATGGAAACCTATAATTATAACAAGCTTTTGTTGGGACACCATGCAGATGACCAAATAGAAAATGTCTTGATGTCGTTAATAAGAGGTACTATTAGCTCCACGATAACGGGGATTCCAAAAAAGAGACCTTTTTCAAGTGGTCAAATAATCCGTCCTTTTTTAGGTGTTACAAAGCAAGAGATTGCAACCTATCTAAAGGACCAACAACAACTTCATAGACATGACCCAAGCAATGACAAACATACATATACAAGAAATCGAATTCGCCATCGATTAGTGCCTCTCTTGAAAGAAGAAAATCCAAATATAAGCGATCGCATAATGCATTTTGTAGAGAAACAGCTTCAGGATGAAAAGTACCTTCAAGAGATAGCGGCCAAAAAGTATGAACAGCTTGTGACGGTTAATGAGGAAGGGGCATTGGTTATAGATTCTCTAAGCTTTTCTACAGTTCCCATTGCTTTACAAAGAAGAGTGATTCTACTACTATTAGAGTATCTATACAAAAACTCCGATATACTACTTAACGATCGATTGATTGAATCCATTCTCGCCGCTTGCAATAATCATGAAGGTAATGAGGTATTACACTTACCAAATGCTTTTCATCTCACTCGCCATTACAACCACATACAATTTAGCGCTCATAAAACGGCACCTGTTATACGTGGGGAATTTGTTTTGTCGGAAGATTGTTGGATCAATTGCGGTGCTGGCTTTTCCATCTACTTAACGCGAAACTTAACAGACGATCTTTCCCAAGAGAAATGGTTTGTACAATTAGAAAACCACCACTTTCCGCTTTCTATAAGACAGAAGGTACAAGGTGATCGAATACGTATCAAGGGAATGTCCTCTTCTAAAAAAGTTTCCCGTTTATTTATCGATGAGAAGGTCTTACCAGAGGATAGGATGAGTTGGCCACTGCTTGTGCAAGCTAACAATGATATAATTGCAGTAATTGGCTTACGCTACGGAGAATTATTTTCAAAGCAATACAGCTCGCAGAACTATGTGATGTTTGTAAAGCGAGATAAATGACTAGGGGGACTAGAAATGCTAGAGAAAGATATTCTAGAGATTTTATTAACAGAAGAACAAATTCAAGAAAAAACAAATGAGCTTGGAGCTATGCTTACTGCAGATTATGCGGACCAATTTCCCCTTGCTATCGGAATTTTAAAAGGTGCAATGCCATTTATGTCTGATTTGATGAAACGAGTAGATACATACATCGAAATGGACTATATGGACGTTTCTAGCTATGGAAATGCTACTGTTTCTTCTGGTGAAGTGAAAATTGTAAAAGATTTGAATACAAGTGTAGAGGGCCGAGATATTTTAATTATTGAGGATATCATTGATAGTGGGATGACATTAAGCTATTTAGTAGATCTATTCAAGTATCGTAAAGCAAAATCTATTAAGATTGTCACATTATTGGATAAGCCGACAGGCAGAAAAGTAAAGTTAGAAGCTGATTATGTTGGTTTTATAGTTCCAGATGCTTTTGTTGTTGGTTATGGATTAGATTACGCAGAAAAATACAGAAACTTACCGTACGTGGGTGTTCTTAAAAAAGAAGTTTACTCTTTTTAAATTAGAAGCTGCGAGGCTCTATGAAAGCCATTAATAGATATGAACAAAGCCTTAAAATTTTGTTCTTTTTTAGAAGGCTTTTCATTGTACGCCAAAAAAAACGTATGTTAAGATAATCATTAGTTTTTCTGTTTACCTTGTGAGGAGGCTAGGAATGAATCGAGCATTGCGCTACGCCATATTGTATTTATTGATATTTTTTGTGATTGTAGGAATATTTGCTACGTTCAATACAAATAATACCCCTACTAAAAATATTCGTTATGATGAATTTATGACTTCACTTTCAAAAGGTGATGTTACTAGCTTTTCAATGCAACCTGAACAAGGAGTTTACTTTATAGAAGGTTCTATGAAGGGCTATGAAGAAGGAGAAAAGTTTTTAACTAAACTTCCTTACAATAGTGAAAAAGTGCTAGAGAGAATAGATTCACTAGCAACTGCAAATAATGTACAAATTGATGTTATTGAAACTTCAAAAACTAGTGGCTGGGTACAGTTCTTTACCGGTCTACTTCCTTTCTTGATTATCATCATTTTATTCTTCTTCTTATTGAGCCAATCTCAAGGCGGTGGTAACCGTGTGATGAACTTCGGTAAGAGTAAAGCAAAACTGTATGATAACGACAAGAAAAAAGTGAAATTCCCAGATGTTGCTGGGGCAGATGAAGAAAAAGCAGAGTTAGTAGAAGTTGTAGACTTCTTGAAAGATCCACGCAAGTTTGTAGAAATTGGAGCACGTATACCTAAAGGGATTCTTTTAGTAGGTCCTCCAGGTACTGGTAAAACGTTACTAGCACGTGCTGTAGCTGGTGAAGCAGGAGTGCCATTCTTCTCTATTAGTGGTTCTGACTTCGTAGAGATGTTCGTTGGGGTCGGTGCATCCCGCGTACGTGATTTGTTTGAAAATGCAAAGAAAAATGCGCCTTGTATTATTTTCATAGATGAAATTGATGCAGTTGGTCGTCAACGTGGAGCAGGTCTTGGTGGCGGTCACGATGAGCGTGAGCAAACACTAAACCAATTACTTGTTGAGATGGATGGTTTTGGAGCTAACGAAGGTATTATTATCATCGCAGCTACAAACAGACCAGACATTCTAGACCCGGCTCTTCTACGTCCTGGACGTTTTGACCGTCAAATTACAGTAGGTCGCCCAGATGTTAAAGGTCGCGAAGCAGTGCTTCAAGTACATGCACGCAACAAGCCTTTAGATGATACGGTGGATTTGAAAGCAATTGCTCAACGTACACCAGGATTCTCTGGAGCAGATTTAGAAAATCTTCTAAATGAAGCTGCCCTGGTAGCTGCTAGAAGAAACAAAACAAAAATTGATATGTCAGACATTGATGAAGCAACAGACCGAGTTATTGCTGGACCAGCTAAATCTGGGAAAGTAATATCTCCAAAAGAACGTAAAATTGTTGCCTTCCATGAGGCTGGACACGTAGTAGTAGGTTTAACACTAGATGACGCAGAAGTCGTTCATAAAGTAACTATTGTACCTCGTGGCCAAGCTGGTGGATATGCGGTAATGCTTCCAAAAGAAGATCGTTACTTCATGACTAAACCAGAGCTTTTGGATAAAGTTTCAGGATTACTTGGTGGTCGTGTTGCCGAGGATATCGTCTTTGGAGAAGTTTCTACAGGAGCTCATAATGACTTCCAACGTGCTACTGGTATCGTCAGAAAAATGGTTACGGAATATGGTATGAGTGACAAGCTAGGACCAATGCAATTTGGTCAAACTCAAGGAGGAAATGTCTTCCTAGGTCGTGACTTTAACTCAGAGCAAAATTATTCCGATAAGATTGCATATGAAATTGATCATGAGATGCAAACGATGATCAAAGAGCAATACGAACGAACTAAACAGATCTTAACAGAGAAACGTGATTTGTTAGATTTAATCGCAAATACGTTATTAGATGTTGAAACGTTAGATGCTGCTCAAATTTTACATTTACAAGAGCATGGAACACTACCTGTTCGTGAATACGATCAAAACGATCAAAAGGTTGATTTGAGTAAGGAAAAGGATTCCGATGCTACAGGAGCTTCTTCTGATCCGACAATCGGTGATTTACCATCAGAAAAAGGCACGTCTCATGAGACAGGTCCTATTCTAGAAGAACGTACAGATAGTACTTCAGATCCAATTCAAGAAAAACGTCCAACTGATAAATAAAATATATAGCTGAGTGATTTTCGTCTTTAGGCGAGTCACTCAGCTTTTTTATTTCTCGGGAAATATGGTATGATGTGTTGGAAATCTACGTAAAAGTGAGGAAAATCTTCATGATACTTGTGCTTGATACAGGAAATACAAATATTGTCCTAGGAATTTACCATAATGATCAGCTGATTCATCACTGGAGAATGGAGACGGACCGTCGTAAAACAGAGGATGAGTTCGGGATGCAGGTCAAAGCACTCTTTTCTCATGTTAATATAACTTTCGAACAAATAGAAGGTATTATCATTTCCTCAGTAGTGCCGCCAATTATGTTCTCCTTAGAAGCGATGTGTAAGAAGTATTTTGGTATAAAACCCTTAGTTGTAGGTCCCGGTGTAAAGACGGGATTGAATATAAAATATGAAAATCCTCGTGAAGTCGGTGCCGATCGTATTGTTAATGCAGTAGCAGCTATTCATGAATATGGAGCACCTTTAATTATTGTGGACTTTGGTACTGCAACCACTTACTGTTATGTAAATGAAAAAGGTGAATACTTGGGTGGTGCTATAGCTCCGGGAATCGGTATTTCAACAGAAGCATTATTTGAAAAGGCTAGTAAGCTTCCTAGAATAGAACTTACAACTCCAGAGCATGTAATCGGCAAAAATACAGTTTCCGCCATGCAATCTGGTATCGTATTTGGATACGTTGGGCAAGTGGAGGGCATTGTAAATAGGATGAAAAAAGTTTCTAAAGTGAATCCTAAAGTTATATCTACAGGAGGACTTGCTCCTTTAATAGGTAATGAAACAACGATTATGGATATGATTGATCCTTTTCTTACGTTAAAAGGATTGTATTTAATTTATCAACGAAATATAGATGAAAGAGGTATGAGATAAATGAATGATTATTTAGTTAGAGCTTTAGCTTTTGAAGGAAGTGTTAGAGCATTTGCAGTTCGCACAACAGGTACGGTAGGTGAGGCACAGCAGCGTCATCAAACGTGGCCAACTGCTTCTGCCGCATTAGGTAGATCTATGACCGCTGCAGTTATGATGGGAGCAATGTTAAAGGGTGACGATAAGTTAACAGTTAAAGTAGAAGGAAACGGTCCTATTGGTCCTATGATCATCGATAGCAATGCTAAAGGTGAGGTGCGTGGATATGTAACAAATCCTCAAGTACATTTCGACTTAAACTCAGTAGGTAAGCTTGATGTTCGTCGTGCAGTTGGAACAGAGGGTACTTTAACAATTGTCAAAGATCTAGGAATGCGAGATTTCTTCACGGGACAAGTACCAATAGTTTCTGGAGAAATTGCAGAGGATTTCACTTACTATTACGCTATTTCAGAACAAGTTCCGTCCTCAGTAGGTCTAGGAGTATTGGTTAACCCAGACAACTCCATTTTGGCTGCTGGTGGGTTTATCATTCAGTTATTACCAGGGACAGATGACGAGACTATTACAATTATAGAAGAACATTTAAATAAGATGGAGCCGGTGTCTAAGTTAATCGAAAGAGGATTGACTCCAGAGGAACTATTATTTGAAATTCTTGGGAAAGAAAACGTTCAAATATTAAATGAGATGCCAGTACAGTTTGAATGTAATTGCTCTAAAGATCGATTTGGTAGTGCAATTATCAGTCTTGGGGAAAGTGAAATCCGGGACATGATTGAAGAAGATGGTGGTGCTGAGGCTCAATGTCATTTTTGTATGGAAAAATATAATTACTCAGTAAATGAATTGGAGTCTTTTATCGATGAAATCAATTCATAATAATGTTCCAACTCAACCTAAACGACGTTTAAAAACGAAACCGGTACTTATTGTACTAGGTATACTTTTACTTGGAAACTTACTTTGGTTTATAGCTTGGTTAATACCAAATGATCAACAAGCAAAGGCATCCGAAGAAGTCGCTTCAGTTGATGGAAAGATTATTACGAAAGAGCAATGGATGGCTTCCATGGAAACAATTTATGGAAAAGAAGTATTATTAGATATGGTAAACGCAGAAGTCATGGAGGCTGCTGCGAAGAAAAACGATATTAAAGTAACGGACGCAGAGATAGATCTGGAGCTAGCGCTTATTAGGTCCACAAGGGAAGGTACAGACACTTCCCTTCAAGCATATGACGATGAGATATTACGAAAGAAAATTCGATCTCGCCTTATTTTAGAGAAGGTATTAGCAAAAGATGTTAATGTAAAGGAAAAGGATATAAAGGATTTCTATGAAAATAATAAAAATCTATATAATATCCCAACTTCCTACCGTACTAGCGTTATTTACGTGGCTACAGAAGAGGAAGGGAAAGCTGTTTTAAAAGAACTCAAGGATGAATCGTCCTTTGATGGTCTGGCAAGAGAGCGTTCGACAGATCCAAGTTCTGCAAGCTTAGGTGGAGACGTGGGTTATATCTCTAAAGGTACTGATTCGATAGATGAAGCTTTAGTTGAGGCATTAGAGAAAGTTAAAGAAGGAAAGACTAGCGGAGTTATCGCTCTTAAGGATGGCCGTTATGCAATAGCACTTGTAAAGGATATATTTGAAGGACAAGCATTCTCTTATGAGAAAGTAGAAGGTCATATAAAGAGAGAGTTGGCACTAAGTCAAATACATCAATCTGTAACACAAGAATCATTCTGGCAGGAATATAAAGCAGAATGGATATATGGCGAACAGTAAAAATAAGACTTTAAACCGCCCTCCAGTGTTGGATGAATCTAACATTGGAGGGCGTTTTTTTTAGACGACGCAAGAGATTGTCGGGAATATACCATGCTGCTACTCGAAATGGATTCATTTTTGAAAACAAATGTATATAAGAGTCTAAAGTCCCGTAGAATATATAGGACAAGAATTTAAATTTTTGTTTGTACTGTAGTAAAAGGGGTAGGTTAGTAATTATGGAAATGTGTGTGAACTGCTTATTTTAAAAGAGTAGTCAATAATAAAATTTACTTTATTTGGCGAACTGTATTAATTGACAGTAGTTCTCAAAGATTGATATGATATAGGAAATAAAACCTATCAATCAAGTAGGGATTAGGAGTGAATCGTAGAATGGCAAAATTAGCGAATAGTGTAGCAGATTTAATAGGTAAAACACCGATTGTTAAATTAAACAGAGTGACTAGCCCAGAAGATGCTGAGGTTTATGTGAAATTAGAATATTTTAACCCTGGAAGCAGTGTAAAAGATCGTATTGCTCTAGCAATGATTGAAAATGCTGAAAAAGAAGGCAAATTAAATGCAGAAAGCACAATTATTGAGCCTACAAGTGGTAACACAGGAATCGGGCTAGCAATGATTGCGTCAGCAAAAGGATATAAAGCTGTATTAGTAATGCCAGACACAATGAGCTTAGAGCGTAGAAATTTACTTCGTGCATATGGTGCTGAATTAGTGTTAACACCTGGAGCTGATGGTATGAAGGGTGCAATTGCGAAGGCGCTAGAACTATCGAATGAAAACGGTTGGTTTATGCCACAACAATTTAATAACCCTGCAAACCCAGAGGTACACCGTTTAACAACTGGTCCTGAAATTGTAGAAGCATTTGACCAATTAGATGGATTTGTTGCTGGAATCGGTACTGGTGGTACAATTACAGGTGCTGGTGGCGTGTTAAAGGAAAAATTCCCGAATATCCACATTGCTGCAGTTGAACCAAAAGATTCAAGTGTCCTTTCTGGTGGTAAACCAGGACCGCATAAAATTCAAGGGATTGGCGCTGGCTTTGTACCAGAAGTATTAGATACTAAGTTATATGATTCCATTATTCAAGTTTCTAACGAGGATGCTTATGCTACTTCTCGTGAAGTTGCTAAAAGTGAAGGAATCTTAGGTGGAGTATCTGCAGGTGCTGCTATTTATGGAGCGCTTCAGTTAGCGAAACAACTTGGTAAAGGGAAAAAAGTTCTTGCAGTTATCCCTGACAACGGGGAACGTTACTTGAGTACACCTCTTTATCAATTTGAAGACTAATTTATATATGTTTCGAAAGTTAATTTCATAAGAGTTGATGTAACGAGAGGGAGTTTGTTTACTTCCTCTCTTTTTTGTGGCAAAAAGTAACAGTTTCACGTTAAGATGAAGTCAGATTGTTTTTAGGGGGGAAATGAAAATAGTGGGATTACATCTTCATACACATTCATTCCAAATGTCTAAAGAGGCATTTTTTTATGGATATAGAGAGCTTACCAAAAACGAAACACATCATCTGTTCTTAGAGAGTGGGAGAGGCGGTCATATTTCTGTAGCGGCCTGGAATCCATTAGCTACTATTAGGTCTGAGGAGAAGGGTATCCATGTTAAGTGGAGAGAAGGAGGGGAGGAATCTATAGAGGGCGAACCCTTAGATGAGCTCGAGCGTCTCATTGCAAACTATAAGATTTCTTACGATAACAGCCTTCCTGATTTTCAAGGGGGAGCAGCTGGATTTATTAGCTACGATTATGCTAGAAAGATAGAAGTGCTACCAACCCATTCAGAAGATGATTTGCATATACCGGATATATACTTTTATCTATTAGATAGCTGGGCTGTGTTGGATGTGGAGACTGAAACAGTAACATTGATGAAGCTCTCTAGCAGTAGTGAGGATTTAGAGGAAATGGAAGAGCGATACAAACAGGCAGCCGATCAGGGCATATCCTCTAGAATCTTCTTGCCAGGAGCTGCAATGGAAGTTCAAGAGGATTCATCGGAGCTATATGTGTCGATGAGTTCAGAGGAATTTGAAGAAGCTACGCTAAAAATTCAAGAATATATTGCTCAAGGAGACGTTTTCCAAGTTAACTTATCAGTCCGTCAATCTAAAGAGTTAAAAGCATCTGCCATTGAAATGTATGAGGCATTGCGTACCTTCAACCCTTCTCCTTATATGGCATATATACAGTCACCGGAGTTTACTGTCGTATCAGGATCTCCTGAGCTATTAGTAAAGAAAAAGGGGCTGGAGCTATCTACAAGACCCATCGCTGGTACAAGGCCAAGAGGGAAAGACGAGGCAGAAGATCTTTTATTGGCCAATGAGCTAATTGAAAATGAAAAAGAGCGTGCTGAGCACGTCATGCTTGTAGATCTGGAGAGGAACGACTTAGGGCGTGTTTCAGCTTATGGCACAGTGGAAGTAAATGAGTTTATGGTGATTGAGCGTTATTCCCATGTCATGCATATTGTTTCAAATGTTAAGGGGCAGCTACGCCAAGGGGCGACAAATGCAGAAATAGTTAGAGCAATGTTCCCAGGTGGAACCATTACTGGAGCACCAAAAATAAGAACCATGGAAATCATAGATGAGTTAGAGCCTGTTCGAAGAGGACTATATACAGGTTCTATAGGATGGCTTGGATATACCGGGGATATAGAGCTTAATATCGTTATACGGACTGCATTTATACAAGATAGAATGGCTCATATCCAAGCAGGAGCAGGTATAGTAATTGACTCAAAGCCTAGTGCAGAATATAAAGAGTCCATAAACAAAGCAAAGGCTTTATGGCAGGCAAAGGCTATGGCGGAAGGAGCAAGCAAATGATTCTAATGATTGATAACTATGATTCCTTTACTTACAATTTAGTACAATATATCGGAGAGTGTGGGGTAGAGATAAAGGTTGTTCGTAATGATGAGCTTTCAATAGAAGACATCGAACAATTATCACCACAAGTTATAGTTGTTTCTCCAGGTCCCTGTACCCCGAACGAGGCAGGTATCAGCTTAGAAGTAATCACCTATTTCGCCGGGAAAATACCTTTACTAGGGGTTTGTTTGGGACACCAATCCATTGGCCAAGCGTTTGGGGGGAATGTAATTCGTGCAGAACGACTGATGCATGGGAAAACGTCTCCGGTCTTTCATGATGGTAAAGGTGTTAATAAGAATATGCCTAACCCGTTCCTTGCTACTCGCTATCATTCTTTAATAGTAGAGAGGGGCTCACTTCCAGACAATCTCGAAATTACATCCTGGACAGCGGAGGGAGAAATAATGGGAATACGCCATAAGGATTTTCCAGTAGAGGGTGTACAGTTCCACCCGGAGTCTATCATGACGGAGGAAGGAAAAAAACTAATCCAAAACTTTGTGCATGACCACTGCTATGCTAAGGAGCTATCCTAAATGGAGGCTTGGAAGAATGGGCAATTATATAAAGCTAGTGAATTAACGGTATCAGCCTATGATCATGGCTTCTTATATGGCCTTGGCTTTTTCGAAACGTTTCGTACTTACAATGGCAACGTATTTTTATGGGATGAGCATTGGTTGAGACTCACAGAGGCACTGGCCGATTTTCGTATAGACTTGCCATATGACAAGCAGGCCATTTTGGAGGCTGTGAATTTATTAACAGAAGCGAATAAAGGGGAAGACGGGTATTTTCGTTTAAACGTTAGTGCAGGTATTCATGATCTGGGATTACAGCCAAACAATTATCAGGAACCAACCGTTATTTTATATCGAAAGCCCCTTCCTCCGATGATACGTGGTAAAGAGAAGTCGGCAGTATGGTTAAAGACTGTCAGAAATACTCCAGAGAGCAGCATTCGTCATAAATCCCACCACTTTGCAAACAATGTTCAAGCTAGGCTTGAACTAGACTCACTAGCTGTTCAGGAAGGGATTTTTATAAATGCCTCAGGTTATGTGGCAGAAGGTATTACTTCAAATGTCTTTTGGGTAAATGGCGGGAAAGTATATACTCCCTCTGTTGAGACTGGAATATTAAATGGAACGACGAGAAAATGGATTTTAAAAAATTGTACAAGCGATATAGAAGAAGGTTTTTACACAAAGAATCATTTAGAATCTGCGGAAGAGGTTTTTATAACAAACGCAGTTCAGGAGCTGGTTCCGATTAAAAGTATTGGCGGGAAACAGTTTTTAGGAAATCTCGGTCCTGTTTACAAAGAGCTCCACAAACAATATGTTGCGTGTATTCAGGGAAAAAGGAGAGCATAACATGAATTTAAAACATAATTTACAAACATTTAAAGCTGGAGGAGTTACTCTAGATTTTCGAAATGAAACGATTATAATGGGCATTCTTAATGTTACACCGGATTCCTTTTCGGATGGTGGAAGGTTCAACGAGATAGAGCAGGCTGTCGGTAGAGCAAAACAAATGGTAGCCGAAGGAGCAAAAATAATAGATGTTGGGGGAGAGTCCACTAGACCAGGATACACGCCAATATCTGATGAAGAAGAAATTGCACGTGTTGTGCCGGTCATTCAAGCTATTAGCCGACAAGTGGATGCAATCATTTCTATTGATACGTATAAATCAGCTGTAGCTAGAGCAGCTATAGAGGCCGGGGCGCACATCATTAATGATATTTGGGGAGCTAAGAAAGATCCGGAGATTGCCAATGTGGCAGCCGAATTCAATGTCCCAATTATACTCATGCACAATCGAGATGGTGAGGACTATGTAGATCTTTGGATAGAGGCGAAGAAGGATTTAGAAGAAAGCATCCATATTGCCAGGACAGCAGGTGTACCTCATGAAAATATTTGGTTAGACCCAGGTATAGGATTTGCAAAATCTCATGATCAAAATATTTTAATGATGCAGCATTTAGCTGACCTCGTGGATATGGGCTACCCAGTATTGTTGGCTACTTCCCGTAAACGTATGATTGGTAATGTATTAAATTTGCCAGTGGACGAACGTATGGAGGGTACTGGAGCGACAGTATGCTATGGTGTCCAGCTTGGCTGTCATATAGTGAGAGTTCATGATGTCAAGGAGATGGCAAGAATGACGAAAATGATGGATGCTTTATTAGGTAAAGGCATCGAGATGAAAGCGGAGGCTTAACAGATGGACTATATACATTTAAATGATTTAGAATTTTACGGATTTCATGGGGCACTTCCAGAGGAAACAAAGCTCGGGCAAATTTTTAAAGTAACGGTGACTCTTGCCTGTGACTTAAAAAAAGCCGGGGAAACAGATAATTTAGACGAGACGGTTAACTATGCTGAGGTGTTTGAGCTTTGTAAGGAGATCGTGGAGGGAAAACCCTACTTGTTAATAGAAGCTGTTGCGGAAAGAATTGCTTCTCGAATACTGGAGCAGTATAAGGAAAAAGTAAGTGGATGCCGAATACATCTAGTAAAACCAAACCCTCCTATAGTAGGCCACTACACTTCGGTAGCTGTTGATATAACGAGGGGTATATTATGAACGTAGCATACATTTCCTTAGGATCGAATATAGGGAATCGATTAGAATTTTTACAAGAAGCAGTTGGTTTATTGAAGGAGACACAACAGATAGAGTTTCTGAAGGTGTCGTCGGTCTACGAGACAGCTCCAGTCGGTTACGTGGACCAAGCGGCATTTTTAAATATAGTTGTAGAACTGAAGACTTTATTTACTCCACATGAATTATTAGGAAAATGCAATGAAATAGAGGACTTACTGGGGAGAAAGAGAATAGTTCGCTGGGGTCCAAGAACAGTAGACCTTGACATTTTGTTGTATAATGAAGAAAATATGAAAACAGAAGACCTCATTATTCCTCATCCTAGGATGGCGGAAAGAGGCTTCGTGCTTGTTCCGCTTATGGAGTTAAATCCTAATATAATCGATCCGCGGACAAAACAAGCTTTTTCGAATTTAGTGCATGACCAGAAAGAGGGCGTCCATTTATGGAGAAAGTTCGATGGGGTCGACGCATTCGTGCATTTCGAAGGTTAAAGATGATCAAGCAAGTCGAGCTTGCAAAAGAAATGGATATGTCTGTGTCTATACTTGGGAAAATTGAACAAGGTAAGCGAGCTCCAACCGAAGCACAGTTGGAAAAGATTGCTGCCATACTTGATATAAAGCTAGAAGAATTAAAAGGAGAAATAGAGGCAGGTGAAGATAAATGACAAATGCACCGACTAAGCCATTTCAAATTGGTAACCATGTAATGGATAACCGGGTGGTTTTGGCACCTATGGCTGGTATTTGTAACTCAGCATTCCGTCTAACGGTTAAAGAGTTTGGAGCGGGACTTGTCTATGCAGAAATGATTAGCGATAAGGGAATTGTTCAAAAAAATGAAAGAACATTAAGCATGCTTTACATTGATGAACGTGAAAATCCATTGTCTTTGCAAATCTTTGGCGGAGAAAAAGAAACACTAGTAGCTGCAGCGCAATATGTTGATCAGCACACTTCAGCTGATATTATTGATATTAACATGGGTTGCCCAGTGAATAAGATTATAAAATGTGAGGCTGGGGCAAGATGGCTCTTAGACCCTAACAAGATATATGAGATGGTATCTGCAGTTGTAGATAATGTAAAAAAACCTGTAAGTGTAAAAATGCGTACAGGCTGGGATGAAGAACACTTATATATGGTAGAAAATGCACAAGCAGTCGAGCGTGCCGGTGGAGCAGCCGTTGCCGTTCACGGGCGCACTCGTGTACAAATGTATGAGGGGGAAGCAAACTGGGATCTAATACGACAAGTGAAAGAATCAGTTAATATTCCCGTCATCGGTAATGGGGACGTGAACACTCCACAAGATGCAAAACGTATGTTAGATGAAACAGGCGTCGATGGTGTAATGATCGGACGAGCAGCATTAGGTGATCCATGGATGATTTATCGTACAGTAGAATACCTTGAAACGGGACAGTTAAAGCCTGAACCTACTGCGCAAGAGAAGATTGACGTATGTTTACTGCATTTTGATCGTCTAACTGCTCTTAAGGGAGAGCGTATTGCGGTCCGGGAAATGCGTAAGCATGCAGCTTGGTATCTTAAAGGAATCCGTGGAAACGGGACGGCTAGAAATATGATTAACCAAACAGAAACTGCACAAGAGCTTAAGGATTACTTGCGCTTCTTTGCAGAAGAGTCTTTAAAGGAATATAATGAGGCTAGCACAATTCTTGCTTAATTTAGTGGGCTGTCACATCAAGTGACGGCTCTTTCCGTTTTTTATTTAGTCGTCAGGTCAGTGACAGAAATAAAAGATGAAGTAAACACTGAAATTGTGTACAATAAATGCAACGTAAAGGATACTTGCGAATAATAGATTGTAAAAGGAGTGAAGGAAATGTCTAACATGGAAGAATTAAATGATCAACTTTTGGTGAGACGCCAGAAGATGACTACGATACAAGAAAAAGGATTAGATCCATTTGGCGGAAAGTTTGAAAGAACTCATTTAAGTGATCAAGTTGTTTCTGAATTTGAAGAGTTCACAAAAGAGCAGTTAGAAGAAACGCCTCACGAAGTAATAATAGCTGGGCGAATCATGACGAAGCGTGGAAAAGGAAAAGCTGGGTTTGCGCATATACAAGACCTAGGCGGCCAAATTCAGATATATGTACGAAAAGATGCAATTGGTGAAGATGCTTACGAGCTATTTACTACAGCAGACTTAGGTGACATCGTAGGAGTTCGAGGTAAAGTATTTAGAACTCAGGTAGGTGAATTGTCAGTAAAAGCAACAGAGTTTACCTTCTTAACTAAATCCTTACGTCCAATGCCAGAGAAGTTCCACGGTTTAAAAGATGTTGAACAACGCTACCGTCAACGCTACTTAGATTTAATGACTAGTGCTGAAAGCAAAAACACTTTTATCACTAGAAGCCGTATTATTCAATCTATGCGTCGTTACTTAGATAGCCAAGGCTATTTAGAAGTAGAGACACCATTGTTACATACTGTGGCAGGGGGAGCAGCCGCTCGTCCGTTTATTACTCATCACAATGCATTAGATATGGAGCTTTATTTACGAATTGCAATTGAATTACACTTAAAGCGCCTAATTGTGGGCGGTTTAGAAAAGGTTTATGAAATAGGCCGTGTATTCCGTAATGAGGGTGTATCTACTCGTCATAATCCTGAATTTACAATGATTGAGTTATATGAGGCATACGCTGACTATAAAGACATCATGAATCTAACAGAAAATCTAGTAGCACATGTTGCTCAAGAAGTTCTTGGCTCTACTACAGTTATGTATGGAGATGATGAGATCAATCTTGCTCCTGGTTGGAGACGCTGGCATATGGCGGATGCAGTCAAAGAGACTTCAGGAGTTGATTTCTGGAAAGAGATGACGAAAGAAGAAGCTCATGCCTTGGCTAAAGAACATGGAGTAGAAGTAAAACCTTCTATGGAAGTGGGACATGTACTAAATGAATTCTTTGAACAAAAAGTAGAAGAAACTCTAGTACAACCAACATTTATCTATGGACATCCAGTGGAAGTTTCTCCACTTGCGAAGAAAAATCCAGAGGATGGACGTTTTACAGATCGCTTTGAGCTGTTTATTGTTCGTCGTGAGCATGCTAATGCTTTCACAGAGTTAAATGATCCTATCGATCAACGTAATCGCTTTGAAGCGCAATTAGAAGAGAAAGCTGCAGGAAACGATGAAGCACATGAAATGGATGAAGATTTCTTAGAGGCATTAGAATATGGAATGCCACCAACAGGTGGACTAGGAATTGGAATAGATCGTTTGGTAATGTTATTAACAAACTCCCCATCTATTCGCGATGTTTTATTATTCCCTACTATGCGTCATAGAGATTAAAGAGTTTAAGAAAGGGACACTACTACTAGTAGTGTCCCTTTCTATTTATACGACTATATATTGGGTGAGAATTATTTTAATTATTTTACTTTTAAAAAGCCCTTGTAAAAGGTGCTGGCAGGGTGGTATAGTAATCAAGTTCCCAATTTTACTTCTAAATCACACAAAAATAACTTGAAAAAAGTTGTTGACATTGAAAAGTAGATTTGGTAAGATAATAAAGTCGCCAAAACGAACGGCGCAATGAACATTGAAAACTGAACATGCAAAACGTTAAGACATATAGCATCAACAAGCTTCGGCTTGATTGACGCAAAACAATTTTTGACATCATTTAATGATGATGCCAGCAAAACAAAAT
>NZ_JABAFC010000024.1 GCF_012843435.1 Psychrobacillus sp. BL-248-WT-3
TTTTCCCATTTGTCTGTCGGGGCAGTGACAGGCGATTCCGCTTTTCTTGATGTCTAGCTTCATCGCCTTGCCCCTCGAGGTCAAATGGATAAAAGCTCCGGTGGCTGAGGAGCTGCCTCCTCGCTTTTCCCCATTTGCCTGTCGGGGCAGTGCAGGCGATTCCGCTTTTCTTGTTTCTAAAATTAGTTGGAAATTTATATACATAAGCTACCTAATACTATTGGACGCCGTTATTTGATATAATAATATCCATTACACAAGAACGGAGATTTAACGTGAACACACCAGTAAATAAGAATGATCAGTTAACAGTTTATATAGAGGATTTGACACATGATGGGTCAGGAGTAGCAAAGGTCGATGGCTACCCACTGTTTATCCACGGGGGTCTTCCTGATGAAAAAGCCGAGGTACGTGTTGTAAAAACATTAAAAAACTATGGCTTTGCTAAATTACTTCATATTGTAGAGCCTTCTCCTTTCCGTGTGGAAGCACCATGTCCAGTATTTTATGAGTGTGGTGGCTGTCAGCTTCAGCACATTAATTATGAAGGTCAGTTGAAATGGAAGGAAAATATGGTTCGAAATGTCATGCAAAGACTAGGTAAGATTGATGCACCAGTACTACCGGTAAAAGGAATGAACAATCCTTGGGAATATCGCAATAAATCCCAAATTCCATTTGGCTTAGTCGATGGAAAGGTGATTGCAGGGTTCTACCAGGCAAAATCTCACCGTATTGCAGACACACCGACTTGTCTAATTCAATCCGATGAAGCAGACCGATTGATGAGAGCATTCAAAGAGAAGGCATTAGAGCTAGACTTGATTCCTTACAATGAGGATACGAAGAAAGGTCAGCTTCGCCACTTAGTAGTACGTAAAGGACGAGCTACCGGCGAGGTAATGGTTGTCCTAGTGACGAAGCATCCTAAGCTTTCCAAAAAGGAAGCGATTATTGAGCTAATTAGAGAGGTAGAGCCAAAGGTGACCTCCATTATGCAAAATATAAACTCCAAAAATACAAATGTGATCTTTGGGGATCAAACTAACCTATTGTGGGGGAAACCAACGATTGAGGATCTAATCGGAGATGTACGCTTCGAAATTTCCGCTAGGTCCTTCTATCAGGTGAATCCAGAGCAGACAGAAGTGTTATACCAGCAGGCGCTTGATTATGCACAGCTTGCAGGTGACGAGACAGTTATCGATGCCTATTGTGGAATTGGTACGATTTCTTTGTTCCTTGCACAAAAAGCGAAGCAAGTACTTGGTGTGGAGATTGTTCCCCAAGCAATTGAGGATGCAAAAAGAAACGCCGAGCTAAACGACTTTACGAACACGTACTTTGAAGCAGGCCCAGCAGAGGAAGTCATCCCACGCTGGTACAAGGAAGGGAAAACAGCAGATGTATTAGTTGTGGACCCTCCAAGAAAAGGCTGCGACGAGGCACTACTAACAACGATTATTGAACAACGCCCAAAACGTGTGGTATACGTTTCCTGTAATCCAGCAACCTTAGCGCGTGATCTTCGCATCTTAGAGGACGGCGGCTATAAGACACAGGAGATTCAGCCAGTGGACATGTTCCCGCAGACGACACACTGTGAAGTTGTTACTTGGTTGGAGTTAGTGTAATAGTGAATTAAAAAGCAGACGGGTTAGAGGTGTTGGTATCGCACTTCTAAGTTCCGTCTGCTTTTTATTTATGGATGAAGCAAGGCACTTATTATAAAGTGATCACCACTTTACCTTGAGCGTGACCTTCCTGGAAATATTTGAATGCCTCCGTTATTTCACTTAACTTAAACCGTTTATCAATTATAGGTTTTACTTTTCCACTTTGAAGTAACTCTTTTACATCATTTAAGTCATTTTGATTTGCTCTCTGTAATAGGCTACTCATTTTCCTGCTTCCAGTCATTGAAATAAAAGGCCCAAGAATTAACGTTTGATAAAGCTGAGACTCAGAACCTCCTACGTGAACAAATTTCCCATTTGGTTTTAGAACCTTTTTATAAGCTGAAAGGGAATTAGACCCATTGACGCCGAGAACTAAATCATAGGATTCCTTATGTTGTGCGAAATCCTCTTTTGTATAATCGATGATATGATCTGCTCCTATAGAACGCAATATTTCAACGTTTCGTGAACTGCATACGCCAGTTACTTCAGCACCGAATGATTTAGCGATTTGTACCGCAAAAGTACCGACACCTCCAGATGCGCCATAAATTAATACTTTATGCCCCGATTTAATTTCACCTTTATCACGTAGTCCTTGTAAGGCAGTTACAGCTGCCATAGGAGTCGCAGCTGCTTCTTCAAAGGAAATATTGTTGGGTTTATGCGCTAAAGCATGTTCTGGTGCAGTTACATATTCAGCAAAACCACCCCAGCCACAAGTAGAGAGGTCACCAAATACTTCATCACCTACGTTAAATCGCTTTACGTTTTCCCCAACAGCTTCAACTGTACCAGCTATGTCACCTCCTGGAATAGAGTATTTTGGTTTCGTTAGTCCGAACGCAAATCGGGCTAAGAAGGGTTTGCCCTTCAAAAGAACTAAGTTGCCAAAATTTAAAGATGCTGAATGAACCTTTACCAATACTTGGTTCTCAGTAGGGAAAGGTTTTTTAATCTCTTTTAATACAAGCACATCGGGCGAACCATATTGATCACAAACTATCGCCTTCATAAAAATCTCCTCCAAATGTTAATATCTTTGATTAATTTTAATAATAACAAGAGGATAAAAACCGTTCATTGACTTAAGTTAATTTCTAGATACTTTATAAATTTTTTATTTGTAAACACAAAAGGTAAGGGTGATATATAGTTCAATGATATTTGGTAAGTCAGTCTTCGGTGCTTAGTTGCTACTTTGAAGGAGGATAATTGGTGGGATGGAATTTTTTTTATAATGTATTTTTTTTAATACGTTTTTTTATTCTACTTAACGATTCAGGAGTAATTCCAAGATAACTAGCTAATTGATGTTGTGGTACACGTTCAATTAACTCGGGGCGTTTCCTTAAAATGGATTCGTATCGTTCCTCTGGAGAAGAACCAATAAATTCACCGAATTGATCTTGTATTTCACCAACGTTTATTTCCATCATTTTACGGATCATTATTTCAAGTTGTGGGTATTTGTTTAACATCGTATTTTCAGAATCAATATCACCAACAACTAATCTGCAATCTTCAACACAAACTAATGAATACTTTGATAAGTCACCTTGAGTCTTTTCGTTGATAATTGGAATAGCTTGTTCTTCAATAAAAAAATTTGATGTTACTTCTTTACCTGATTCATCTATAAAAAACTGCCTAACACACCCTATTAATACGAAATAACATTTAATAGCAGAAAGTTCTCCTTGTCTAAGAAGATATTGTCCTTTTTTATATTCATCAATTCGTAAACTTTCTGAGATTGCCCGCTGTTCATCTTCGCTGATTAAAGTAAAGTCAGACATATATTTTAATAGTATATCCATCATGTATTCCTCCTTTCTAATGAAGGTAATTTAAATGTATATAATCATTTCAATACCTTTATCCATTTCACCTTTTTTAGATAGAAACAATCGAAATAGCATCTCTTTTACTATTTTTAGTAAAGAAAGAATTTATAATAAAGCATATAAAAATTAGTCTAATAACATTCCAAAATAAATATTTAGGCATACTAAAAAGGGCTAAGTTCTATGATTGTAGGACCTTAGAATAAAGTAACCAACTTTTGAATATTACAATAGGAAGATAATCCATCTGAATGGGAGTGTTGTACTTGAGAATCCTTGTAACTGGTTCAACCGGAAAATTAGGGGCGGCTTTGTTAAAGCAATTAAAAGATTTAGACTATCAAGTAAAAATAACTTCGAGAAGAAAACCAGAAGGAGAAGCCTTCCCATGGGTTTATAGCGATTTATTATCAGGTGAAGGTTTAGAAGAAGCGGTAAAAGATGTGGACGTCATTATTCACGCAGCAACTAGTCCGATAAAAAATTCTAAAAGCATTGAGGTTGCTGGGTTAGAAAAATTATTAAGCAAGCTGAATCATATACACCTGTTTATTTATCCATCAATTGTAGGAATTGAGGAAATCCCCTTCCAATATTATAGACTTAAATACGAAGCAGAAGAATTATTAAAAAATAGTTCTGTACCCTATACAATTGCTCGTGCAACGCAGTTTCATAGCTTTGTTGAGGATTTACTCTTATCAACACCTCTCTTTAAAAGATATATAATCCCTGGAAAGGTTAAATTTCAAAGCATCGATGTTAATGAATTTGCTAGACATTTAATCGATTTAGTTAATAAAGGTCCACAAGGGAAATTAGATGATTTCTGTGGACCAGATATAATGACATTAAGAGAAATGGCGGAGTTAAAAATTAAGGTGAACAATGAAACGAATGATGTTTTAAGCATTCCTCTCCCAGGGAAATTATACAATTCATTAATTGAAGGGAAAAATACAAATCCTCTGCAAAAGAAAGGGCAGGGCGATAAGTCCCTTTAGAGTAGAGAATGGGCCAATGATATCAAACATATTGAGCAATCCAGCAAGGAATACCATAACAGCCGTCAACATTCCAAATAGCGCTAGCGGTTTTGGCACGATTTCCGTTTTATATAATAAATAACTGTACAAGAGTGTATTCAAGCCGAGCATTAAATTCGGCCCTAATATAGAAGTCCAAGCATGAAATGATTGAAGAATGCTCCCTATTTGATGATATGCTCCTTCATTAACGAATTGTCCAGCTCCATAATCAGAACTAAGACTTAGCAAACCTAATATACTCACCACGCCAATCGCTATAAAAACAGCCTCCATAAATCGAAAACAAAGATATGCTAATGCCGAATGTTCATTCCATAGTCGTACATACGGAAATAACATAACAGCGGTTCCAACTGCAGCTATAATGAGCAAAATGTCATTCATAACACCAACCAAAACGGCTGTTTTCGAACCATTCACCACAGCCATATACCAATCTCCTGATAGTAACGGCTGATATAATAGTACAGCAATAACAGCACTGACTGCGGCCACGATATAAAATAAACCAATTAATATTCCATTCATTCTATCCTTTTTCATTACATTTACCTCCTTAAAAATGATTAATCTTATCAGCAATTTTTTTGTCGGAATACCCTAAAAATGAAGGGGAGGAACCCTTATGGATCATTATAAAATTATTGAAAACTCTTTAACTTTCATTGAAGAACATATTGAGGAACCGTTGTCAGTGGAGTCTGTATCTACATACTTCAACATGTCGAAATTTTATTTTCATAGACTTTTTTCCGCAATTATGGGTTGTTCCTTGAACCAATACATATTGTCAAGACGATTAAATTACGCGGTTAAATTAATACAAGAAGACCGATTATCATTGACGGAAATTGCCTATCAGTTAAACTTCGGATCACAATCTTCGTTCACTCGTGCTTTTAAACGTCAATTTCAACTAGCTCCTAGCTCACTAAAAGAAAAGGATACCGTCATATCTCCAGAACCTATACCTTTAGTCGTTAAACGCCCTTTAAAAAACATTAATGGTGATGTAGTAACCGATTTTACATTAACGGAATTTGATGCTATCAGATTGACGGGAATCGCATTTGAAGTTGATTTGGCATGTGAAGATTACAAAGCAAAGATTCACGCTCATTCGAAAATGCTCTTAGAAACAATAGGTGAGACCATATCTGGACCTTGTTTTATGGTCTATTCAAACTGCCATCCAAATTCAACCCGTTTCAATGCTCTATTTGGCATTCCTTATGATATACAAATAGATAAACCGTTCTATTTCAACGTAGAAGTGCCACAAATATTTTGTGCTAAGTTCCAATACTCTGGTGACCTTCTTGAGGTAGGGGATGTGTTTAAAACCGACTTCGCAAGATTTTTAAAAATTTCAAAGCAAGAAAGAGAACAATCAGATATTGAACTAATTCAAGTTTTTAGAGGCGTTCATCATCTTGATTCGGACTATCATATATTTACTCCTATTAAAAAGCTGCCGATTGATTCAAATTATTAATTTGGATTGATGATAATCACAATTTATATGATTCTGTTTGAATTGGCCAAATCCATTGATCTAAATTTATCACTGCAGTACTGTTTCCACTATCCATATCTTGCTGTAAAAACAATTATTTTACTTCATGAACGACTCCAGATATTGTGAAGAAACGATTAGATAGCTATTGTTAGGGGATAATGTTAGCATCCTTTGTTGAACTTTTCTGAGTAAAAAACATAGAACTACTCCACACATGTGAGAAATTATATTGATATACTATACTAGCTAGGTAGTTAATAAAATCGTCTTTGACCATCCGATATGGCATTGCTTATGAGTGGCCCAAACCAATAAGAAAACAGACAATGTAAAATTTGTTCTAGATAAAATATAGAGAAAAATTCAAGCCTGTTAAAATTATCTTTAAACAAGGTTTATTAAAAGGAGAAAACATGCAAACGATTAAAAAATACTTTGGCGAATTTAATATGACATGGCCAAAAGTTATCATTTTAGCTGTTATTACAGCATTATATACTGCATTGATCAATCAGGTTTCATTTTTACAAGACACCTCCTTTCAGGACATAGCCGTTTATCCTGACTGGTGGTTTCTATTTGCTATATTTATCATTGTTAACTGCAAAAAGTGGTGGGAAGCCTCACTTAAATGTTTCGTGTTCTTCCTTGTCAGCCAGCCCCTCATTTATTTGATTGAGGTTCCGTTTTATGCATACGGTTGGGACATATTCCGTTATTATGATTATTGGTTTAAAATTACCGTCCTGACCTTACCTGGTGCTGCAATAGCATTCCAACTTAAAAAGAAGAACTGGATCAGCGTTTTAGTTTTGTCTGTGGCTACTGGGTATCTTTCTTGGGCAAGCGTGCACTATTTCAGAGCTGCACAGGCCAATTTCCCGAATCATCTGTTAAGCGCCGTATTCTGCCTTGCTCTGGCAGTTTTTTTTGTTTTTATTTTGCTGGATAAGAAGAAGCATTGCATCACTGCCCTTGCTATTATAGCTGCCGTTTTTATTGCAGTTTTTGCCTTCACCAAAATAGATGACACTATGGAAATGTACCTTGACGAGGGAAAATGGACCTTCTCGGCTGAGGATAAATCAGTTGTGACTGTGGAGATTGTAGAAGGGAACCATGTGACGATGTCAGCAATACACGATGGCACTACTTTTATCCGCTTTGAAAACACTGCCGGTGTCGAAAGAAACTATCTTGTTACTGTAAGCGGTGTCAGCATATGGATTGATGCGATTGACGAAGATTGAGCTTTTACTTCATTGAATGGGGAAACTAATCCTAAAATTAGCCTTCGAAGTACTTGGTTTAGAGCGAGTGTATGTTGGATACGAGGTTAAGAATAGTGCTTCTGGAAAAGTATTTAGTCGTTTAGGCATGACATGTGAAGGAATCCTTTGTAAAGGTGAAATGAAAAAAGGAGAACTAGTAGATAGTGTATATCATTCGATAATATTAAAAGACGAGTATCTAAACATCGAAAAATGAGAATAGGACAGGTAGTACATGGTAAAGAATAATTTTAGTATTACTATTTGTTAATACGAAAAGAACATCCAAAAGATGACCCCGACAGTTGAAGGGTCGTCTTTTTTGGTTTAGAGAAAAGTTGGGCGGAGAATGTAAAATTGACACTTCTTATTAATTACCATATAATATCAAAAATGTTGCTAAAATGGCAGTTTACAGCAAGTTTGTTTATTGTGTAAAGTTACATTATTTTAATGAGTCATTTGTAGATAGTGAATGGTTGTTGCATAGAATAATAGTTAAGGGGATGATTCAAATGAAAAAATTAATACTTTGCACTATCACGCTCTTACTAGTCTTATTAACTCTTTATGCTTGCAGTGACGAACGGGAGGAAAACAAAACAGACATAGAAAAGCCAGGGGAAGGTATTATCGTTAGTGAAAACGAAAGCAACGAAAACGAAGTTGATCCAATTTCCATTGGAAAAATTGAAAATTATGAGGGAATGGAAATTACCGACTGGATCGATGAGCATACTGTTGTTCTTGCAAAAGAAAACCAGGAATTTGAAAAAATGAGTTTGTTAGAAAATGCAGAGTTCTATCCTAGAAGTATATACGTGTACAATTTGGATACTAAAGAATTTAAAACAATTAAAGCTCAAAAAGATATGTTTCTCGGTGGGGCAACTTTGTCTCCGGATAAAAATCACCTCTTATATTATGAAAACTCTATTGGAGATATCGCCTATTATATGATGAGTTTAGGGGAAGGGGAGAAAACGCTTGTTACCGAGGATATTATTGGTAGTGTCTATACCGCTGAGTGGACTGACGAGAACCACGTAATCGGTGCTTCCTATGCGGGTGGTGCAGTTATGGCTGATACGGAGGGGAATGTAACTCCGATTGCCGAGCTTCAGGAGGAGCAGTTGTTTAATGTTCATAAAATGCAAGAAAAAATCTACTATATAACAACAGAAAACCCTTCCTTTCAAGTATATAAGATGGATTGGAACACCAAAGAAAAAAAGAAACTTCCATTGGAAAATGCAGAAAGAATCACACTATCTCCGGATGGAAAGCAATTACTTGTTACGCAGACAACAGGGAATACGAAAAGGTTAATAATAGCAGATACCGATGGAAATATACAAAGTATAATTGCAGAAGGTTCTGATGTGACAGGTGCTTCCTGGTCTCCGAATCAGCAAATGATTGTATATCAGTCAAGCTCTATCATAAACGGTGAAGAAAAAAGTGGATTACACCTATATGAAGTAACATCTGATGAATCCATACAAATTGTTCAAGACATTGGAAATGTGAAAACCAAATGGAGTCCTTCAGGCAAAAAAATTTCCGTTGTTGAATTGGATGAAAAAATTTATAACAGCAGTATCATTTCTATTGATTAGTGCAGTTTTTACTTTAATAGAATAAAAGCTTATGATACAAAAAAGCAGATCGTCTAGAAGTGCTAAAATGCATATCTAGACGATCTGCTTTTATCTTTATGAACAAAAGGGTACAGGTTAGTATCATAGATGAATTTTAGACAAAATAGATTGAAATATTGTCTAAAATCTTCTGATTATTTAACTGTATAATTTACCCTTTTAGTGTATATTTAGGTTAAGTGGAAATTAATAAGTACGCTGTAAGGACTACTTTAGTTGAAAGGAATGTATTATGAGAAAAATTATCTTATCGACAGAAAGTGGAGCGGATCTACCGGAGGACCTGGTGGAAAAATATCAAATTCAAGTGGTACCGATGCATGTCGTCATGGATGGGAAAGATTATTTGGATGGGGAGCTGCCTGTAGAGGATGTCTTCGATTATCATAGTCGCACAAAAAAAATTCCATCTACAACAGCAACGAATGTACATGAGTATCAAGAGTTGTTTACAAAAATTAGAACAAACTTTCCTGAGAGTATCATTATTCATATTGGATATACGTCAAAAGCATCAGCGTCCTTTCAAAGTGCACTAATTGCAGCAGAGGATTTTGAAAACCTTTACCTGGTCGATACGTTAAATGTCACAGGTGGTCTAGGCGCAGTTGTGTTGTATGCGGCCGCCTTACTGGAGGAAGAACCTAACATAGATCATGTTAGCCTCATAGAAAAAATAGAAACCGTGGTTCCAAAAACAAAGCTGGCTTTCATCCCAGGTAGTTTAGACTTTCTAAGATCAGGTGGACGGGTAAGTAACATGGCTTACATTGGAGGGTCTTTGCTAAAAATTAAGCCATGCATTGAATTAAAAGAAGGAAAGCTTGTTTCAACTAGAAAATACCGTGGGAATATGAGTAAAGTGGCGGAAAAGCTCATAGAAGATTATTTGAACCAATACGATATTGATCGACAGCAGCTATACCTGATTTACTCTATCGGACTCGATGAAAGTATTAAGAGTCGAATAGATAAAATAGCCAAGGAAGCAGACTTTAAAAATATAACATGGATGCAGGCCGGCGCCATGATTTCTACCCATGCTGGACCTGGAGGATTTGGAATTGCAGGGATTGAAAATTAGAAAGCATAGAATAGATTTTTTCGAATTCCTTTAGTATTTCACGATTTACACTTAGCTATATTTGGTTTTTACCATTATCATGAACGAATCCTTTTTAAAGGGGTTCGTTTTTTTTTAGCTTTGTTAAAGTTATTGGTTGGTCTTGACTATCATTACTTTTTTATAGGGACTGTAAATATAAACAAAGGAACTTTTTAATGGCTATTAAGAACGTAAATAGATGATGAAATTGAGTTGGGTTGTTGCACCATAAACCAACCCTCCTTTAACATGGCTTTTTTTTATTAATATCTCATAGTCCTTAAGATAATATAGAATGAAATATTTATGAAAAATTATTTAAGTGAAACCTTTAGCTTAAAATATTACTCTAAATATACAGAGGGAGGAAGAAAAGATGGACCAACTTATAAAGGAAGCAATAAATGGTGATTCTGAAGCCTTTGCACAATTGTTAAAACTAGAAAGACCTCGTCTACTAGCGAAGGCGTATACATATACAGGAAATAGAGAAGATGCGGAGGATTTGGTACAAGAAACGTTTATTAAAGCATTTCATTCGCTTCACCAGCTTAATCAACCGAATTACTTCTCCACATGGCTCTTTAAAATTCTTATTCATGAGAGTTATGCCTATTTAAGTAAGCGTAAGCGAACTTTAGCAATTGAAGTGAAGAAGATGGAACAAGAAAAGGTTACAAATTCAGAGTACTCTTCCTTTGAAGCTTTGTATGAAGCATTAGCTACTTTGAAATATGAGTACCGAACGGCTATTGTTTTATATTATTTCTATCATTTTTCCATCGCAGAGATTAGTAGTATGCTCGTTAAACCGGTTAATACTATAAAGATTCATTTATATCGTGGGAGGCATTTATTAAAACAAAAGCTACAACAGTCAAGCCATCTGCCATACAAAAAAGAGGGGTTGGAAAAATTGTTAAAAGAAGAGCTATCAAAATTAGCGATTACCTTTGTAGATATTCCGCAACATTTAGATTTACAAATAGAAGATTATCAAGAGGATAGAGCTTATTACTTATGGACTGGGGAGGAGATGGAAGAAGGCGTGGGTGTAACGTTGGATGTAAACGGCAAATTATTAGCCTTGGCGATTAATCCAACAAAGAGAGCTGCTAGAGTGACTATACAGGAACAACAGCTAATGGCAGAACAATTTTTAATAGCACAGTATAAAGAAGCGTTAAATTATTTATCGCTTTTGGAAGTAACAGAAAAGGAAGACCGAACAGCATTTGTATTCGCACAATATGTTCATGGTTATCCTTTGCAAAAGCACCAAAGCTTCATTGAGGTAAGCCATAACGGAGAAATTATCACATTCTATTATAAGGGATATACAACGACACCCCCTGACTACCCATCTAATATAATCAAAAAGAGTAATATTATAAATCGGTATGTTAAATTAGGAGATTGGCAATTAAAGCTTTGTTATCTTTCTGAGGACATGTATGACATTGAGAAAGCAGGTATATACCAAATATATGAAAATAATTCTTTGCTACATACATTCAATGCCAGTACTGGTGACGTGGATTTTCCAGAAGAGAAGGATCAAGACGACAACCAAATAGTTCCTTTCCCAAATATGCAACCAGGTAAAAAACAAACTACCATAAGAAGAATTATTGGTATTCCTGATACAATGAACCTTCAACGGAAATTGGAAAAAGGTAATGATATATGGGAAGTCTGGCAAGATGAAGCTAGTGAGAAATTTCAAGATACATCCTTAGATTCGTATTTACATAATATGACAGAAAATACTGTGAAGTTCAAATATGATAAAGAAACAAAGGAGCTTAAGGAATTTGTTTGGTTTAAGGAGCGTACAGGTGCCTTACAACTTGACTATGAACAATGTAAGCAAATTGCTTGTCAATTTATCGTTACTTATTTTGAATCATTTATTCCTTACTTATCTTACAAACTGAAAGAACCTTCGTTTAATGAAGCAAACCGAGCAATCTTCGAATTCCCTATTCATAATGGAAACGGAATGAGAATCGAAGCAGAGCAGATTTCCATAATAGTAAATAGAACAACGGGATTAATAGAAGCATGTACAACCCCTCTGGTAACAATAGAAGAGTTAAAAGACTTTATTAAAAAGCCTGTTATAACAACTAACTTGCTACATAAATCTTTTGACCAGATAGATGCTTGTCTTAAATGGACAGTCCATTATGATTCGGACCAGCCATATGAGACCCTTCAATATAAACTACGTAGTAAAGAAAAGAAGCAAGTAATTGCGGGTATTGAGGCGACTACAGGAAGACTAATTTGCTATAAAAGGTAGCTGTAAATACATTATAAAAATGAAAAGGGCTTAGAAGTAGAATTATACTTCTAGCCCTTTGCTGCTTTTCTAATATTTTTTAGTCAAAATTGTAGGCAGTCAGCTCAGAAAGCAGTTGTTTAGGATTAGAATATTACTCTAAATAAGCAACAATAGGATATCTTTATTTTCTCACTTCAATTCCGCCAATTTTCGTGGAGCTTTACAATATCAGGTGCATAGAACTTAAGGTTTAATAATTGTATATTTAGATTTGTCAGTAAAAAGCTTTATTTCGCAATTTTTGTAATATATAATTATCTTATAAGGGGGAGTTAATAAATGATTTCTAAGAAAAAACTATCGTTTTTTTCAAGTTTGTTATTTGCTGGGGTTCTTTTAGCAGGGTGTGGGGATGACACAGAAAATGGTGGTAGTGCAGGGGAAAGTTCATCAGAGGATGGATTGTCTACTAACATCGTAACAATCGCAACTGGCGGAGCATCAGGTCCGTATAATATTATTGGTACAACATTGGCTGACATCTATACACAGGAGTATGATGTCAATTCTCGTACTCAAACGACAGGGTCTTCTGTAGAAAACTTAAATTTAATGGCACAAGGGAAAATAGAAATGGCCTATGTTATGAGTGATGCTTTATCACAGGCAATCAATGGTGAAGTTAGCTTTAAAGAGCCAATTGAAGGCGTTTCCACAATGGCTACACTGTATCCCAACGTCGTACAAATTATAGCTAAAGCAGATGCTGGGATTGCAACAATTGAAGACTTAAAAGGGAAGCGTGTAGCAGTAGGGGATCAAAACTCTGGTGTAGAGGTAAATGCACGTACTCTCTTAAATGGTCATGGCATTACGTATGATGATATTAAAGTAGATTACCTAGGCTATGCCGAAGCGGCAGATGGTTTAAATGCAGGTACAATTGACGCTGCGTTTTTAACAAGTGGTATTCCAAACGCCTCTGTTATGGAATTAGCTGAAACGACTGATATTGTTTTAGTGACAGTTAGTCCAGAAAAAGTAGAAGAAATTGCAAAAGAACATCCATATTTCATCTCTTATGAAATCGCTGCCAATGTATATAGCAATACAGAGCCTGTATTTACAGCTGCCGTACCGAATGCATTAGTTGTAAAAAGTGATTTAAGTGAAGATGATGTATATAAATTAACAAAAACTTTTTTTGAAAGTTTACCTAAGCTAGTAAACTCTCACCAAGCTGCTGGAGATATATCACTTGAAGGTGCACAAGAAGGTATAATCGGTGATCTTCACCCAGGAGCAAAACGTTATTACGATGAGCAATAAAAAATTGTTCGGGAGTATAGGGATTTTACTTATACTCCTGGCAATTTTTTTCATTCGTTTTCCTGTTTTAGTGTTTGAATTTTCCGACCGAATTGTATATGCCAAGACTACACAATTCGATTTAGGGTGGATTCATTCTGTAGAAAAAGAAGAATGGATAGAGCACTACGAAATAAATCAAGAACAATTACTATTAGAGAGCACGAAGTTTAAAACCTTTGGTGCAGGAGTTCCCTCTATTGCTGAAGACGTAGAGTTAGTGGACGGCTATGTAAAGATGAAAATCAATCAACCTTACAAAGAGTTAAATCTCACTATTTCAGAACATGTGGATAGTACGATTTATCTTGATGACAAGGAAATTAAAATCTATGACTATGGTGAGACGTATGACACAGTCTTAATTTCAGTTAAGAAAATCTTCATATGGCAGTACTTAGGAGGGGAATTTTTATGAGTGTAACTAGCACAAAGCAACCTATCGTAGAAGAAATATCAAATGAAGAAATACAGAAGGTGCTTGAAAAATATGATAGTGATGCGAAAGTCAGGAAATTTAATAACAAGAGCATCGTATTTATAATCAGCTTTATGGGTGTTATGTTTTCTTTACTACATATATATGCGACTTTTAATCCAATACCAACATTAATTATGCGAAGTATCCATTTAATGTTTGCATTAGGATTAGTATTTTTAATTTATCCGACATTCAAGAATCAAGATCGCACTAAAATTCCTATTTATGATTGGGTTTTCTTTGCACTGAGCCTATCGTCATTTATTTATCTGTTCGTAGAGTACGACAATATTATGACAACACGCGGCGGAATACCAAATACAATGGATATTGCGATGTCAATTTTAACCGTCTTACTAGTGCTAGAAGGTGCTAGACGAGTGACAGGTTTAATATTACCGATATTAGCACTCATATTTTTAGCCTATCCCTTCTTTAGTCACGCGGAGTTTTTACCGCGTATTATGATGACACGTGAGTTTGACTTTGGGGATATTTTTGGTCAGATTTATACAAAAACAGAGGGGCTATTTTCTACCGCAATTGGTGCATCTGTACAATATATCTTCTTGTTTATTTTATTTGGCGCGTTCCTCGGAAAGTCAGGGATGGGACAGTTTTTCAATGATTTGTCGCTAGCACTTGCGGGTCATCGACAAGGTGGTCCAGCAAAAGTGGCAGTTATTTCAAGTGCATTCATGGGAAGTATTAACGGTTCTGCCGTAGCAAATGTAGTAGGAACTGGTGCATTTACAATTCCCCTGATGAAAAAGATCGGTTACGAGAAAAACTTTGCGGGTGCAGTTGAGGCTAGCTCGTCCATCGGTGGACAGATTTTACCTCCAGTAATGGGCGCGAGTGCGTTTATCATGGCTGAAACAACAGGTATATCGTACGGTACAATCGCATTAGCTGCAGCTATTCCTGCACTATTATTCTTTTTAGGCTCTTTAGCACAGGTTCACTTTCGAGCTGGGCGTTCAAACTTAAAGGGTATTCCAAAGCCGGACCTTCCACGTATGAAAGAGGTATTAAAAGAAGGCGGTCATTTAATGATTCCGCTCGTAGCCTTAGTGTGGATGCTTGGTTCAGGCGTTCCTGTAGCAAATACAGCATTTTACACAATTTTAATAACGATTGCGGTATCTTGGTTAAGAAAAAGTACGCGTATGGGCATAAAGGATATTATTACTGCTCTTGAAGAAGGTACACGACAGGCGCTTTCCACAATTGTAGCATGTGGTGTTGTAGGGATTATCATAGCTGTAGTGAACTTAACAAGCTTTGGTTCAACATTAACAGCGGCGATTACTCAATTAGGTGCAGGTTCATTATTCATAACGTTATTCTTAACAATGATTGCATCAATTATTTTAGGGATGGGATTACCATCTATTCCAGCATATATTATTACGGCAACAATGGCAGCTCCAGCTTTGGCTGAATTTGGCTTACCAATATTAGTAGCGCATTTATTTGTTTTCTACTATGGTATTTTCGCAAACATTACACCACCTGTTGCATTAGCTTCATTTGCAGCTGCTGGATTGTCTGGCGGGAACGCAATGCGCACTAGCTTTATTTCTGTACGGCTAGCGATTGCAGGCTTTATCGTACCGTTCCTCTTTGCTTATCAGCCAGCACTATTAATGGTTGATACATCAAATCTTGCAGCAAATGCAGTAGACTTCCCGATGGCCTCTATCGGCACAATTATGCTAGTATCCTTTACAGCTATTGTTGGCATATTAGGTCTAAGTGCTGCTATGGAAGGATATTTTACTACGAATTTAAATGTTATAGAACGTCTCATTTTAGGTGCAGCCTCATTAGGCATGATTATTCCAGAGACATATTCAACGGTAATTGGGACAATTATTGTAGCGGGAATATTCATTATAAATTACTTTAGAAATAAGAAAGAGGCTAACACTGTCATAGTAAATTAAAGATAGGCTAGGTTAAAGGTAAAAGTTGATTTTAAATAAACATCAAAATGAGCTAGGATATTTTCTCCTGGCTCATTTTACTTTGATATTGTATAAAAAGAAATGATGAAATTGATTCATGGATTGGCTTACAATTAATCCCGATTATTTAATTGACTAATATAAGAGCCAGATACGGTTTTTAATGTTATCCTTAATAAGTAAATTTTAACGTGAATAGGAGAACTACATGATTGAAGTAAAAAAGTCTGAAGTAAGTGATGGCGAATTTAACAGAGGATTATTTGCAACTAAAGATATTAAAAAAGGTGAGCTTTTACATGAAGCCCCGGTCATTTCTTATCCAAACGAGCAACATAAGTATATAGAAAAAACTACACTAGGTGATTATGCCTTTGAATACGGTATTGGAAGATCTGCTATCCTGCTTGGCTATGGAATGCTTTTTAATCATTCATACGAGCCAAATGCTACCTACGAGATTAATTTTAAAAACGAGACATTCGATTTTTATGCGTATACAGACATAAAAGCTGGAGAAGAGATTTTCATTAATTATAATGGTGACGAGGATGACCAAGAAGAGCTTTGGTTTAATAAAGAATAATTACAAGAATATATTATTTAAACGGCTCACTTAGCTTTTGCTAGGTGAGTTTTTTCATTTTTAGGATAAATGCAGTTTAATGGTAAAATAAGGATTAATAGGATAATGGGAGGGATAGGCAGTGGGAGAACAATTTTTTTCAAGAGTAGAAAGCTATATACCGAATTTGGAAAAATACTTAAATAAAGGGGCAACCGAAGAAGAGATTCATCGGTTGGAGCTAGAAACAGGTTACATATTTCCAGAAGCTTTTAAGTCGATCTATTCCGTTCATAACGGAGAAAAAAAGCTTGGATTCATGTTTGGCTTAACCTGGCATTCCATCGGAGAGATGTTATCGGAATGGAAAGGGTACAAAACCTATTACGAGGAGTCCGTTATAGATGTCATTTCCTTTGAAAAAGGTGCAATCCAAGAAGCAGCCTTTCATCCTGGATGGATACCTATTGCCTACGATTACGGGGGGAATTATCTGGCTATGGACTTTGCACCAGGGGTGAATGGAACAGTCGGGCAGATTATCAATTTTGGTCGAGATGAGAGGCAAATGTATGTGATTAGTGACAGCTTCGAGGAATTACTAGAGCTCCTCATTCAACAATTTGAGGTTGGGAACTGTTCTTTAATAGAGGAAGAAGACGGTCCCTATGTCATATGGGGAGATTATGGTCACTTTTTTGATGATTTAAAGAAACGGCCATATAAAAGATCTATGGGAGGGGAAGAGGATACTCTTGAACTAGACGAAAGCTGGACAACTTTTCTTACTGCAAAGCTTGGCATCCCATCTATCAAAGAACGCGATTTAGGTAATATCACTACACTAAGGTTATTTCCTTCGAATATCACTGATCTCAGACCGCTTGCATATTTTCCAAACGTTAGAGAGTTGATTGCCAGTACTCTAGAGATTATATACTTTACACCGATTGCTCAATTACAAAATTTAAAAAGTCTCTATCTAGCGAAAACTCCTCTAAGTGATTTAGGGTTCCTGAGAAAGCTTCAGGAGCTAAAGCAACTATCTATTGGTAATACAAAGGTTACGGATATTTCTGTTTTAGCAGAGTTACCTTTACTACAAGAGCTTTCTTTAGAAAATTTGACGATAGACGATTTGTCTCCATTGACCTTTTGTAAAAAGCTAAGTCACCTCAATCTGTCTGGGATAAAAACGAAAAGCATAGAGGAGATAAATGGGGTTAGGAATTTACGCTCTCTTGATATAACTAAAGTAGAATTGAACAATTTAGACTTTCTAAAGGGGATGACAAAGATTGAGGATTTAAGGATTGAAGTAATGGACGATTACTCTGCCTTAAAGGGACTTCCGAATCTGCAATCCCTAACCTGTTCGTATGATGCTTTCCTAGCAACAAAGGATTTATTCGAGAAAAGAATTAATTATACAATCATGGGAGAGATGAACGAGGAACAAGAGGATATTTACTCTCATTATGCTCTTGGAAGGTAAGCTTATGATTAGTCAGAAGGTCGCTACTCTAGGAGGTAGCTGCCTTCTTATTTTTATCCATTTAAAATTAGGCATTTGGGGTTAACCTTAAGAATAAATTGTAAGTAACTAGATGAAAACTGAGAATGAAATATAGGTTATAATTACTAGGAAATCATAAAAAAAGTAAATGAAGGTGACAGATGAATATTCAATTAAACTCAATAATAAATGCCGATGAATGCTATAGGCAAGCCAATCAGAAAGCCGCCCAATATTTTGATGAGCTTCACATACAGGTTAAGGAAAAAACCTATCTCCCCCTTTTAACGGAAGATATAAGGATTTGGAAATCTAATCATGTTAATAATCCTATCCTTTCCCTTTTTACAAAAACAAAAGGAAATGCTGATACGAAGGATTTTAACCATTACATACAGTATTTAAATTACAGAGGTAAGCTAGACAGTTACTTAAATCGAAGCATTTCATACATTTTTCTCCGTGATTTAGGAAAATCCCTTGATTCTCATGAAACTCAAGACAGGATTTCGGATGTAGTAAGTAGCTTAAAGGATAAGCTGACGAATTCAAGCGGGGAAGACAAGGAAGCACAAGCGTTTAATGTCGTCGAATTATACCGTATGGCTAAAAAGGAAAATGTAGAGTTAACGTATATTTGGTTAATAAACAAGCTAAAGCAAGTATCCAAACATATCCCCAAAGGAATGGATGCAGAACACGCACAGCGAAAACTTGTTAAAATTATAGCAGGGGTTATCATGCAAGAAATTGAAGAGATGGACAGCGATGTATCTCCTGAAGAGCGTTCTAAGAGGCTCGATAAGGCAATCAGACTGGGTTATTCCTATGGATTGACCTATCCATTTATTGATGATTTGCTAGATGCCAAAATACTTTCGAACGAAGAGGAAAAACAATATGCCAATTTAATAAGAACAACACTCACTACGGGTATTGTGCCTGTACTTGGAGAGTGGCTTGGCGAAAATGCAGAGTTGATAACTTATATACACCAAGAGCTTGGAGAGGCTTTTCAGTATATTGAGCAAAATCAGCGACCTGAGACAAGGAAAAAATTCTTTGAGCAAGCGTATGTGTTTTTTCATTCGCAGGAAGTGGATCGTGATAAGAATTTAATGGATTCGAGCTATACTAATCAGGAGCTTTATATACCGGTTATATTAAAAGCCTCCTCATCAAGGCTAATTGTTCGTTCAGTGCTTAGTACTTCTGACAATCAAGAGATGGATGACCGTACATTTTTTTATGGAATTTATAATCAGCTTTCAGATGATTTCGCTGATATGTTCGAAGATATGAAGGACGGAGCAGTGACTCCTTATACGTATTATTTAAAGTATCATAAAGAACGTTCAGACCTGATCAATCCTTTTGAATTGTATTGGGCTGTGATCAGTAATTTAATTCATAATGTCTATCATTCCGACGAACAAACACGAGAAGTAATATTAGATCGTGCTATTAATGGACTTAAACGGTTAAAGAAGCGGGTAGGCAAAAGTAAATACAAAGAAATTATGGATCTCTTTCGTTTCGGGACACCAGGTTTTAATAAGCTCCTACAAAAGATGGTTCGAAAAGCAGATGATGTCGACTTCTTTGATAAATTACTAAGAGATCATATGATTACAGTATTAAAGAGTGAAAGTAAAGAAAGAGAGGATTTCTCTAATACGATAAAAATTGTTCGTAATGAAATTAACGAGACATTGTCTATTACTTCTTCTAACAATACCGATTTCGAAGACTCTATAACTGAAGCGACCAATTACAGCTTAGAAGGAGATGGTAAAAGGCTAAGACCGATCGTAGCATGGTTTATGGGAGTGAAGATTTACAAGTTAGATGAAGCATCTATTGCTCCACTACTAAAATCATTGGAATATCTTCATACTGCCTCTCTTATATTTGACGATTTACCAGCTCAGGATAATGCTCCAATTAGGCGTGGACGCTCTACTCTTCATGAAGTTTATAACGTAGCTGTTGCGGAGCTGACAGGTCTTTTCCTCACTCAAAAAGCTATTGAGGAGCAAACTAACTTAAAACAATTTGATGCAAATACTGTGCTACAGATGATTCAATATTCTTCCCACACAATAGCTGAAATGTGTAAAGGTCAGGCGATGGACTTGGACTCTAAAAATAGAACACTTACGAGGGAGCAGTTAAATACCTTAAGCTTTTATAAGACAGGAATAGGATTTGAAGCAGCCTTGATAATGCCTGCAATTTTAGCCAAAGCAAATGAACAGGAGATTGCTGCTCTAAAGAAATTTGCTCGTTATGCTGGCATCGCCTTTCAGATTAAGGATGACCTGCTCGATGTGGAAGGGGATGCAGAGATACTCGGTAAAGGGCTAGGTAGAGATGCAGAAAACAATAGCACGACGTTCGTTTCTATTATGGGTCAGGAGGGTGCCACTATAGAAATGTGGGATAACTACTGTCTAGCTATGGATGCTCTTCAAAATGTTTCTATAGATACAACCTTTTTAAAACACTTTTTAAACTATCTTATCAATCGCGAACATTAGAATTGCTGTACAATGTCTAAATATTTATAAAGCAAAATGAAAGGCATCCCTAGAAAATCAAAGGATGCCTTTTAATTATATTCATGAAAAACATATGCTTTACTAAATGCTAATTTCCTCAGTAACTATGGAAGATTTTCTTAAATATTCATCGAAATAAATGCTCATCTCATGTAGGATTTCTTCCCTAGAAATTCCTTTTGCTGCTTGTGTATTGATGTTAATATGACCAGCGCCTAGTTTTATATTAGCCTTGATCGCCGTCCTCTTCATGGCGGGTAGAGATTTTATAAACTCATCACCATCGAATAAAAAGACAGTTATAAATACTTGTCCTTGTATTGTGTATGTACCTAATTCCTGGACACGCTCCCATCCGATAAAATCCTTACTAGCAATTGCCGAGGAATAATCATAAAACCCCTTTTCATTCACAACAAGTATTTTCTTTCCAACAATGAAATCTTTAATTATATACAAAAGACAGAAACCGAAAAATAGTATTCCTAATATACCAATAGCGATAAAAATAATGTTCCTTGAATCTTGGTTCCCAATTCCCGTCAGGAAGACTAGTAAACTAGCTGCAACCATGACTAATGCAAGAAAAACAAACTTTAATTGTTTTCCTTTACTTTGATAAACTACAAGCTCCTTCATCGTGATATCCCCTTTGCGAAAAATATTTATTCCTTAATTTTACATAAATTGTATCACTTTGTCTCTTTGTAACATTAACTATGAGATTAGAAGTATAAATTGATAATCTATCGAATAAAGTCTATATAAGAAGTTTAAAAATAAGGGGCAGTGCATATGAAAATTTTCGTAATTTATCTACTTAGCGCTATTTATTTTTTCCTGACTTTTTCAATGGATCATATGCGATCGATAGGTTTATATTTAATTATTTCAGTTGCCTTGTTTTTCTGGGGGACTTGGGAATGGAAGAGGAGAAATGAAGAGATTAATGAAGTGAATAGAAGAATCACAGAAGAGATTCTAGACGAAATTCCACATACTCAGAAACTAGTGTCACCAAATAATCTCAATGCTTTACTCATAAATGAGGTCACGGAAATTCTCTATATAGCTAGTAGAGACGAGCTAGGAAGTGATTTTGAAATAAAAGATATATCTTTTAATAAAGTATTAGAGGCAGCCTTAATAGAAGACGGAAAAACGATTTCCGTATTCCCTAAAGAGGGGATACTTAGTAGTCCTATTAAGTTAGAGGATAAGGAGGAAAATGAAGAACTAGAAGAAGAGTATGAGGAAGAAGACGAGGAAGAGGAGCTAGAATTCAATCTTTGCTTTAAAATCGTCACGGATGATTTATCGCAGCCGATTCACTACTTTACCTACTTGGAAGATTATAAAGAGGAGTACAAGGAATATGAGGAATACGAAGAGGCTAAGGGAGTTTGTAATGAATGGCATCAAAAGCTAAGCATTATTATTAGACGTTATCAGTATGACCGAGTGATGGTGAATAAATGGAGTTAAGAGGAATTGGTTCAGGTCGGTAGCTGATATGTATATATGTTTTAGTTAGTCTGTAAAGGGAAGAAAAGAAATAGACTACTATTTTGTTAGGAGGAATACAATTGAGTAAAACAATTTTTATCACTGGAGCCGGAAGTGGCCTTGGAAGAGGTACTGCTATAGGACTAGCTAAAAAAGGGCATCGCTTGATTGCAACCACCGAAACAACTTCCCAAAAAACGGATTTACTTAGAGAAGCTAGAGATCTAGGCTTAGATATGGAAATTTTTAAATTAGATATAACTAATGCGAGAGACCGGGCTCAAATGGAAGACTACGACTTTGATATATTTGTAGCAAATGCCGCTATTAATGAAGGTGGACCACTTGCAGAGGTGCCAATGGATCGTTTTCGTGCATTGTTCGAGGTAAATGTGTTTGCTACCTTAGAAACGGCACAAATTGCAGCACGTAAGCTAGTGAAAAAAGGGAGCGGTAAAATTGTTTTCCTTAGCTCAGTAGCAGGTCTATCGGCTACTCCATATGTAGGACCATATACGGCAACTAAGCATACAGTGGAAGCAATTGCGAAAACAATGCAGCAGGAGCTTAAAGAATTCGGTGTACAGGTAGCCACAATCAATCCTGGCCCGTACGATACAGGCTTTAACGATCGAAGTGCAGAGGAAAAATATAAATGGTTTAACGAAGAACAACATTTCACGAAGAAGGAAGACATGAAAGAGCAGGAAGAATCCTTGAAGGATCAATATGACCCAGGGGACATGATTGATAAAATGATTGAGATCATCCCGGCAGATAACCACAAATACCGTACTACATGGCCAAAAGAAATCGAAGAGAAAATGAAAAAAGATGAACAAGAACGCTGGGAACTAGAAGTCTAGTTCCAAAGGAGAGCATCGCTATTAAGCGATGCTCTTTTTTGATAGCTTAATTAAAATTAATTTCATAAGGGAGTACCGTATTTGAAATGTTACACTTAAATTGATGATTGCTGTAAAGAGAAGTCTATAAGATAAAGGGGTATAAAATGTATAGTCCGAAATGGAGTAAAGTAAAAAAACATTTGAAAAGTTTTACTTGTGATTCATTAAAAGATCTAATTGATTTTCACATTATTAATTATCGCAAAGCACATGACCAGTTGGGAAGAGCTGTTATTACAGTCGACAAAAAGGAAATATTAAGTATGTGCACAATTACTGCTGAAAGAACAATGCATATTAAAGAATGGGATATTAGAGAGAAACAAAATATCCAATATGATATTGATAATCGAAAGTTAAATTGGGAAGTTGGATTGCAGGCTCATAATATAATTAAAAAAGAAGGCATCTTAGCACAATATGATTTTTTTGATGCATTGGAAGAGTACTTTAATACACCAATTGAAGTGTCTTTAAAGTCAGCTGATATGATTATAAAAATTCTTGCGGTGATAGATAGACGAGTAGGAAAAAGAACATTGCAGAAACTCAAGGAACCTATCAAAAATGAGCATGAAAGTATTCAATTCTTTTTCAGATTGAGGTGTGATGTCGAAGGTATAAATTTCGATTAACAGTCTCGGTTTATTTGAAACTAGCAAAGAAATTTTTAGAAATAGAATCAAAGGAAAGTGAGTATAGAGATGTGCTTTTTAATTGATTTTTTTCTAAGTATGGTCAATCAACCTCTAGCTTTAATGAAATATGAAATTTTAAGGAGAAAAAATGAATAAAAGAAAAAGACCATTTGTCATATCAATTGCAGCAGTCTCAGGCGGAGGGAAAACTACGGTAGTTAAACAACTAACAAAAGAATTGCATAATTCTAAGGCACTCTTTTTTGATGATTATAATTTAGAAGGACCACATAATTTTGGAGAATGGATAATAAGAGGGGCTAATTATGATGAGTGGGATATAGCCCCTTTGAAAAAGGACTTAATAAATTTAATTGAAGAACCATTAGATTATATTGTGTTAGATTATCCTTTCGCCAAAATGCATACGGCAGGGAGCGTCTATATTGATATGACTGTATTTATAGATACCTCTTTGGATGTTGCAATGGCACGTAGAGTGTTGAGGGATTTTCAGGGGAAATCTGTAGAGGAAATTATAAAAGATATGGAAAATTACATTGCTGGTGGGAGAGCGGGATATCTAGAAATGCTAAAAACGATAATGCCTAATTCTGATTTAGTAGTGGACGGCACATTAAGTGTTGCAGAAATCGTAGCTACCATAAAACAGCACATCAAAAATTAGGAATCGGTCGGTTGTTGCCAATAATCGGTCGGTTTTTCCGCAAAATCGGTCGGTTCCGGCAAATAATCGGTCGGTTCACACGAATAATCGGTCGGTGCCCATAAAATATCAATCCTCACCAAATAGATAAAAGGAAAATCATCCAGCTAACCCGAATAGTATTATAGTAATAAAAACGGGTGGTGAGTTAGTTGGAAGAGCGATTTATCATGTTTTCGGTAGAGCATTGGAGTGCGATAGCTGCATTTATTCTTTTCATACTTATTCTTTTTTTCACAAGGGATCGATGGCTAAAATCGGAGAAAGGACTTCTTCGTGTGGAACGTCTATTTGGATTGTCGTTATTAGGGATGGATATTGTATATCATATTTGGCTCATTCAAACAGACCGATGGGAGCTAAGGAATTCACTGCCTCTTGAACTATGCAGTATTAGCCTTCTACTGACAATCGTTCTACTATGGACGGGTAACCGTTTCGTTTACCAGTTTGTTTTTTATGCAGGCATAGGTGGTGCAATACAAGCCATGATTACTCCTGTATTGGATATGAATTACCCGCACTTTAGATATTTTCATTTTTTTTATACACATGCGGGGATTATACTGACAGCGCTCTACTTTACTTGGGTGAAAGGATATCGACCGACATTTAAGGGAATTCTTGCAACGATGCTTGCTTTAAATATTTTGCTGCCATTTGTTTTTTGGATTAACTCGCTGGTGGACGGAAACTATATGTTTCTACAAAGGAAGCCAACTGGAGGAAGTTTGTTGGATTTCCTTGGGCCATATCCGTTCTATATTCTATCATTAGAGTTTGTTGCATTTATAATATTCATATTTTTATGGTTTCTTTTTAAGAAAAAGTAAATTAAACTTATATCTTGGAAGTTGGAATTTTTAAAATAGGTAGAACCTTTTACTTGTTTTTCCGTCTAATCACTTACCAGGAAAGGATGATTGTATATGAAACAACTACTATCAAATAAAATGTCTATGCTTCTCCTTACAACTTTAGGAGCACTTTTACTGTTAGGTGCTTGTAGCGACGAGCCGAAGGAAGAAGAGGCAAAGGAAGAGAAAAAAGAAATGCTAGCCTACGTAAGAGACTTCGATCTACCAAATAAAAGTCTAATCATTGATGAAGTAGAGTGGATTGAGGAATCCGATACGGATCGTATCAAGGAACTAGGACTAGATACGGAAAAGGATTTAGCTACAGGATTTATGATTTACGATGAATCACAAAAGGCAGAAAGCTTAAAGCTAGCTGAAGATGCTGAGTTCTATTTGGTTAATCAAGACGATACAGCCAAACCAAAGCAAGTAGAGGAAAAGGAATTCGTTTCTTATTTAGCAGTTGTTAAAGGGCCATATGATATAACCTTAGAAGATGGAGTTGTAGTGAAGGTCTCTGAAAAATATACTCCGTAATAAAGAAAACACTTGGTAGCTTGAAATAGCAACCAAGTGTTTTTTGTTTTGTGGGTAAGGGAAGACGCAAGCCTTTCTTATTAAATCTAATCCATTATCTCTATAAATTCCCTCACCTCATCACTCATGGTTTCCGATTGAGTCCAATGTAAATAATGATGACCCTCTAAAGGGACAAGCTTACTTAACGTGCTATTTTTTAATTGAGTTTCATAAAAAGTAATATTCGATTTACCATCCTCATTTGTCTTTTCGGCGTCACTCGTAAATATCATGACAGGCAAATCTGGAGGAAAGGTAAGTTTCTTGGTTAACTCCATATTTTCTTGGATAAGGTTGGTTTCATTAATGACATTTCGGTTATATCCACTCCAGGATGAAATAAGCTTAGTCATTTTTAAGTTCTCTTTAGAATATGTATTTTCCCCTGCTATAGGTAAAAAACTATCAGGGGTAATGTACATAGCCAATCGCGCCAACCCACTAGGAGCAATAATGCTTAAAGCCTTTGGCATGGAGGGAGCGTCTTCTTCAAAGTACTCAAGAGCCTGGGGCAAGGTTGGATCAATACCGATAATTGCTTTTATCTCTTCAGGGTACTTGTTCGCATAATACATGCTATAAACACCTGAAATAGAATGTGGCATGAGAATATATGGTTCTTGAATATCTAACTGTAATATAGCAGTCCTTATTTCCTCTGTGATGTTTTCCACGCTACGTTTTTTATCAGTTTTCTCACTCCAGCCGTATCCAAATGGCTCTACAACAATAACTCTATTGTCTACTGATAGTTCTTTCACTAGTGGCTCGAAGTCAAGGGCAGGGGCAGCAGTTCCGAGTCCTGTTAATAAAACAATGGTGTTATCTCCTGCTCCTTTTTCATATACATGCATTTCTTTTCCATCTACCTCAACGTGCTGGCCGATTGCCTCATATTTGTTTTTTTCATATAAAGACATTAGCTGATGACCAACAAACCATAGAACAAATAGAGCAACCGCTCCTAAAACAATACGCTTCGTAATCTTCCATATCTTATAAATCATAGGTTTCATCCTTTATTTTTATTTTTATATTCAATGAATATTACGAATAAATGGTCTTTAAGTTCCTTGAAGGCTAGAAAACCCACTGTTATACAACAAAAAGGTGCGGTAGGGAAAGTATAGTACAATTTTTTATTGACAGTTTGAAAACTCCTTGTTATATTGTGTGTAACCGGTTACACATTTAAAAGAGAAGGGGAAAACAGATGGCAAACATTAGAGACGTAGCAAAAGAAGCTGGTGTTTCCGTTGCTTCTGTATCCCGTTATTTAAATAGAAAAGGGTATATCAGTGAAGATACAAAGCTCAAGATTAAAAGAGCAATCGATAAATTAGAATATATACCAAACCAAGTAGCAAGATCTCTAACGACAAAACAAACAAACTTTATAGGGTTAATCGTTCCTGATATTATGAATCCATTCTTTCCAGAGCTTGCTCGAGCAGTGGAGGATATCGCATTATCCTATGGATACACAGTAGTTTTGTGTAATTCAGATGAAAAATCTGAAAAAGAAATACATTATATAGATACTTTAAAGCAAAAATATGTAGCAGGGTTTATCGTAACGACGAACCAGCTACGTGCAAGCCACTATGAAGATTTAAAAGTACCACTTGTGGCGTTAGATCGCATGATACATGAATCTATTCCGACCGTTTCTTCTAATAATATTGACGGAGCGTGTATGGGTACCAACTACTTGTTAGAAAAAGGCTGTCAAAATATCGTATTTATGCGAGGTCCTAAAGGTCTCGGTCCTGCTGATGATCGACTCACTGGATTTCTTAAGGCTGTAGAAGGAAAAAAGGTGCAAACTCATATTATCGAAAGTCCCTTTCACTTTGAAGAATCCGAGAAGATTGCAAGGACATTCTTAACAAATATCAAAGGTGTAGATGGCATATTTGCAAGCACGGATGTTTCTGCTGCCGGTGCTTTGAAGGCTGCACATTCATTAGGCATTAGCGTTCCTGATCAGCTACAAATTATGGGGTTTGATGGAATTTCACTTGGAGGAATGTTGACTCCAGGACTGACAACGGTAGCCCAAGACATTTACAAAATGGGTGCTTTGGCAACCCGTATACTTATTAAAATTATTGAAGAAATTGAAATAGAAGAAAGAGTAATTCAAGTACCTGTAGAGCTAGTGGAACGAGGAACGACAAGGAGTGGACAACGATGATTACAGTTATAGGCAGCATGAATATGGACATTGTAGTACAAACAGACAACTTTCCCGTCCAAGGGGAAACGGTTTTAGGACAACTCTTTACGACTATCCCCGGAGGCAAAGGAGCAAACCAGGCTGTTGCTGCAGCACGCTTAGGAAGCAATGTACATATGCTTGCTAGCGTTGGAACAGATAGCTTTGGAAGAGAATTATTAGAGGACCTGAAAGCAAATGGAGTAAATACCGATTCAGTTATGCAAACAGAGGAGGCTGCAACTGGAATCGCTAATATTTTATTATCCGAAGGCGATAACAGAATTATCGTCGTCCCTGGAGCAAACTATTTGTTAACTGAGGCAAACATCAAAAGGATGAAAGAAACAATTCAGCAAAGCAAGTTTGTGATCATGCAGCTAGAAATTCCAATTCCTGTGGTGAAATACACGCTAGAGCTTTGCCGAGAGTTAAACGTTCCTGTATTGCTTAACCCTGCGCCAGCTAGTGGTTTTCAGCTAGAATTTATGGACTATGTTGCCTATTTAACACCAAATGAAACGGAGTGTGAGCTAATATTTGGTCAAAATATGGAAGCAACTTTAGAGAAATATCCAAACAAGCTAATTGTGACGTTAGGTAGTGAAGGTGCTAGATATTTTGATGGAACGAAACATATACTCGTACCCGGATTTAAAACAACTGCAGTAGATACGACGGGTGCAGGTGATACATTTAACGGAGCACTCGCTCATGCACTTGGACAAAGTTTAAGTTTAGAAGAAGCGGTTCGTTACGCAAATGCATCTGCCTCTTTGTCTGTAGAAAAATTTGGTGCTCAAGGCGGTATGCCAAGCCATACGGAAGTAGTAAAAAGATTAGAGGGTGTTAGCAATTGAAAAAACATGGCATATTAAATCGTGATTTAGCTGGAATTTTTGCAAAGCTAGGACATACCGATCAAATTACAATAAGCGATTGTGGGTTACCAATCCCTGATGGCGTTACGTGCATCGATTTATCTTATATCCTTGGGAAACCATCATTCGATGAAATTTTAGCAGTTGTGTTAGACGATTTAGTAGTGGAAAAGGCGTATGTTGCAGCTGAGATGAAGACCGCTAATGCAAAAATGCACTATGTAGTGAATAAATCCATTGAACAAATTTCTGAAGTCTCACATGAGGAATTTAAAGCAATGACTAGACAATCTAAAGTTATTATAAGGACTGGTGAGGCTAGTCCTTATGCAAATATAATCTTACAAGCTGGTGTCATATTTTAAAGGTGGTGGAAGCAATGATTCAGATGACTGGTATTACAAAGGCCTTTAATGGAAATACGGTGTTAAATAATGTGGAATTCGAAATAGCACCAGGAGAAATTCATGCGCTAATGGGAGAGAACGGTGCAGGTAAGTCTACCTTGATGAAGATTCTTACAGGTATCTATACAAAAGATTCTGGTGAAATCACTATTAAAGGAAAACCTGTTGAATTTAAAAACCCAAAGGAAGCAGAGCAGGCTGGGATAGCTGTAATCCACCAAGAGCTTAATATTCTTCCAGATCTATCAGTGGCTGAAAACTTATTTCTTGGGAACGAAAAAACCCTTGGTAGATCGGGTATTTTAAAAACAAAAGAAATGAACAAGGCTGCTAGAGAGGTGCTACTAAGTCTGGGCTTAGATATAGACGTAAAGACGACTGCAAGAAATCTTTCAGTTGGTAAGCAGCAAATAGTTGAAATTGCAAAGGCCATTTCTTCTAATGCAGAGGTCATCATCATGGACGAGCCGACCGCAGCATTAACCGATAGAGAAATAGAGACACTTTTTGAGACTATTAGAGCATTGCAGGCGAAAGGTGTATCCTTCGTCTATATTTCCCATCGAATGGAAGAAATCTTTGCTATATGTGACCGCATCACTATTCTACGTGACGGAAGCTATGTAGGTGTTAGAAATATAAAAGAAACAAACTTTGATGAAATTGTACAAATGATGGTTGGGAGAGAGCTAGGCGGACGTTTTCCAGATAGAGAATCTAAAATTGGGGATGTAAAGCTAGTAGCAAAAAACTTAACTAGAAAAGGTTACTTCGAGGATATTTCGTTTGAGTTACGAAAAGGAGAAATACTTGGTATCGCTGGCCTAATGGGTGCAGGAAGAACAGAGGTAGTTCAATCCCTATTTGGTTATAAAAAGCTCGATAGTGGAGAGCTAATACTTGATGGTAAACAAGTGAAAATAAATACTCCGCAAGATGCGATAAAGCTCGGTTTCGGCTTCGTAACAGAGGATAGAAAATCTGAAGGATTGATTTTAGATTTCTCCGTAAAAGAAAATTTAGGTATTACAAATTTTAGTAAAATATCTAAAAATGGTGTTGTGAATACGCAAAAAGAAAAAAGCCTCTATGATTCCATGGTAAAAAGACTAGGTGTACGTACTTCTGGTCCAGATCAAACCGTTAAATCATTAAGTGGAGGGAATCAACAGAAGATAGTCATTGCCAAATGGCTAGGTATTGAGCCAGACATCTTAATATTGGATGAACCGACACGCGGTGTAGACGTAGGCGCGAAAAAAGAAATTTACTCCATTGTTAACACACTTGCAGAAAATGGAGTATCTATCATTATGGTATCCTCCGAGCTTCCTGAAATCATTGGAATGGTCGATCGAGTGCTCGTGATGCATGAAGGAAAGTTAACCGGTGAAGTTACCAAAGAAGAAATGACACAAGAAAAAATAATGCATTACGCTACCGGAGGGGACAAAGTTGCTAAAATCTAGTTCACAATCAGTACTACAAAAATTAGGACCGTTGCTAGGACTTATCTTACTAGTGGTCATCATCACTATATTAAGCCCAAATTTTTTAACCGTAAATAACTTAATGAATGTACTTAGACAGGTTTCTATTAATGCGCTTATCGCGTTTGGGATGACCTTCGTTATTTTAACTGGAGGGATTGATCTATCAGTTGGATCAATTTTAGCTCTGACAGGAGCAGTTACAGCAGGATTACTTGCTAGTGGAATGGATCCAATTTTAGCTATGCTAATAGGTCTTATTTTGGGAGCTGTTCTAGGAGCAATTAACGGAATTATTATCTCTAAAGGAAATGTTGCTCCATTTATCGCTACTTTAGCAACAATGACTATATACCGAGGATTGACATTAGTTTACACAGAAGGTAGACCAATATCAGGTTTAGGCGATTCTGTATCTTTTCAAATGATTGGGAAAGGATATTTCTTAGGAATACCTGTACCAGTCGTAACAATGGCTGTTGCATTTGGAGTTCTATACTTTATCTTAAAAAAGACGACATTTGGTCGTCGAGTTTATGCGGTAGGAGGTAACGAGGAGGCTTCTCGTCTTTCTGGTATTAAGGTTGGCCGTATTAAAATATATGTTTACGCATTAACAGGTGCACTAGCAGCACTTGCTTCTCTTATTTTAACGTCTCGTTTGAATTCAGCTCAGCCTACTGCAGGTAACATGTTTGAACTAGATGCCATTGCAGCGGTAGTACTTGGTGGTACAAGCTTAACAGGTGGTCGTGGTTGGATTGTTGGTACTTTAATCGGGGCACTTATAATCGGTGTCTTGAATAATGGTCTAAATTTAATTGGGGTATCCTCCTTCTTCCAGCAAGTGGTGAAGGGTGCAGTTATATTATTAGCAGTATTAATCGATCGTAAAAAAACAGCATAAAGGAGAAATAACTTCATGAAAAAACTTTATTTTGCTTTACTGTTAATCGTATCAATGTTTCTAGCAGCATGTTCATTGGATTCACCTGGCTCTGAGAAATCTGATTCTGAAAAAGGATCCACTGGTTCAGAGGGTGATTACAAAATTGGTTTATCTGTTTCAACTTTAAACAATCCATTTTTCGTAACATTAAGTGATGGAGCAGAAGCGAAGGCTAAGGAATTGGGTGCAGCCGTAACGGTAGTAGATGCACAGGATAATGCTTCTAAACAAGCAAGTGATGTAGAGGATTTAATCCAACAAGGAGTAGACTTGATTATTATTAATCCAGTTGACTCTCAAGCGGTAGTTTCATCTGTGGAATCTGCAAATGCAGCTAATATTCCGGTAGTAACAGTTGACCGTAGCTCAGAGGGTGGAGAAATTGTAGCTCATATCGCATCAGATAACGTTGCAGGTGGAGAGCTTGCAGGTGAATACTTACTTGAATTAGTTGGAGAAGGTTCAGCTGTAGTTGAATTAGAAGGTGTTGCAGGATCTTCTGCTGCTCGTGACCGCGGAGAAGGATTTAACAATGTTGCCGATGGTAAATTAGACGTAGTAGCAAAGCAAACTGCTAACTTTAACCGTGCAGAAGGCTTAACGGTAATGGAAAACATTCTTCAAGCTAATCCAGACATCAAAGGTGTATTTGCTCACAATGATGAAATGGCACTAGGAGCTTTAGAAGCAATCGAATCTGCAGGAAAAGACATTATTGTCATCGGTTTTGATGCTACTGATGATGCTGTAAAATCTGTAGAAAATGGTAAGCTTGCTGGTACAATTGCACAAAAGCCAGAACAAATTGGTGAAAAGGCAATGGAAGCAGCTATCAAAGCATTAAAAGGAGAAGAAGTAGAAGCTTCTATCCCGGTTGATTTAGAGTTAATCAAAAAATAATATGTAAAAGACTGCATACCCACTCAAAGAAACTTGAGGCGTGTATGCAGTTTTTTTATGTATATGATAAAGGGAGATGTTGATTTAAAAGCCTCCCTCATTAGTTAAAAATGAAGATGTAAATTATAATCAGCAAGGAAATCGCTATGAAAGATTTAATCCATAATATTTTTTTACTTATACCAGCTTTCCCTTCAAGATAATTTAAGTAAATCATTGTTAAAGGAAAACCTACCAATGCAAATGAAGCATTCCCACCGACGGTTTCAACATATTTCAATAATCCTACTAAAATAACGAGAAGTCCTAGTGTACCAATAGCCATATTAAAATATAAAGTGCCTCTATCCTTTTCCTCCATTTAATTTCCCCCAGTTTTATATCTCTATTTACTATTCTAACTTTAAAAATTATTCCTTCTCAACTTAATTACAAGTCTAGTTTATTAAAGTCCTTACTCCTAATTGAAGTAAAGATACCCTGTTAGTTGAAAAGGAAATATTTTATATACTTCCCATTACGGAATAAATAAATAATAATGCCAAAGCAGTTCCCATTACATATTTGGAAACCTGTTTAAGTCTATCACTTTCATATGTCTTGGTTAACAAGTAAAAAAATCCGACTACCCAGATACCATCTAAGAAAAATTTAGAAATTATATTTCTAAACATATTAAAATAGAAAAATGCGTCCATTAATATTCCTCCCATACCTAAAATATTTTATTGCATTTAACTGAACTACTTCTTGAAGGAAAGTACCCGGTAGTTTAATAAGGAATCACTCATAAGTCTTTTCTCTTTTGATATGTTTAATAAAATTATCACCTGAAACAATAATATCCAAAATTCCTTCTGGATAGAATGGTCTTTCGCTTAATTGAGAAATTGTACGCCAAACAAGCTTGATTCTTGGAACTTCTTTATGCAAAAGATAATTCATTGTATTATTACTTGAACACCAATGGATTAAGGTGCAATCATGCCTTCTCTTCCCATCATACAGAATAATACTTTCACAAATACAAGCAAGTTGGCCAATGTTCAAAGCTAAATCAAATTCTTCAATTAGCTCCCTTTTTATAGCTTCACCTGCTGTTTCGCCGAATTCTATACTTCCACCTGGAAGACGGTAAAAACTTTCAACAAAATCACATTGCACAAGAATTTCGGTCTTATCTTCATTAACGATAATCCCTTCAGCCCTTAACAAAGGCAGATTCACATAACCAGCTCCTTAATTGTTGTATATTCACCTTCTACCTCTCTATTCAAAAACCCTTCTTCAACTAAATTGCATCTTTAGTTGAAGTGTAACATTTCAAAACAAACAATCTTATGGAAAATAAACTAGCCTTTAACGTATTCTTTTATATATAGTGCGTTGTGCTGAATAAAATTACCTAGTATCCAAGCCTATTTCCATTTCAAATCTCACATACATAAATATAGTTAATTAGTAAATAAATAATAAGGGGAAAAACTGTTATTTTATATCCATTTCATATACTATTAATAGAGTGAAAAACTATAAAAAGGTAGGAATTAAACATGGGGGATAAATTAAAGTTCGGCCTACGTTCTAAAATTACTGTCGGCTACATTATTATTATTGTATGTTTATTTGCTTCCGTTATCATATTAAACAGTCAAATTCGTTCACTCCAACAAGAGAGAAATAATTTAATAAAATATAATACTGAAGTTGAAACATTGACAAATAATGTAGAAAAATATGTTATGGATATGCAAGCTGGTCAGCGAGGCTTCATCATCACAGGTAATGAAAGTTATTTGGAGCCATACTATAAGGCTGAAGAGCAATGGCAGTTAGAGTTTGAACAGCTCTATAACTTATTAAAGGACAAGCCAAATCAGCAAGAAAAGCTAGCAGAGGTTAAAGGGACCATTGAAGTATGGATGGCAGAAGCAGGCGAACGCGCCATCGTATTTAAAAGAAATAACGATGACGAATCAATTCAGCAGTTCTATGCAAATGATCGCGGTAGAGAATATATGCAATCTATTCGAAACCAGTTCAATGAGTTTAGAGAGATTGAAAGAGACTCGGCACAAAATGATGCTCAGAAATTAGATGATCGAAATAATATGCTGACTATAGCGTTATTCGGTATTTTATTATTTGTATCAGCTATTGCGATAACGATGGCTAGTCAGATTTCTAAATCAATCGTCAAAACGGTTAAAGATGTTACGGACACTATTAAAAAGATAGCATCCGAGAACGGAGACCGTAAAGAGAGAATAGTTGTTACTACAAATGACGAGATTAGAGACTTAGCAGATGCAACAAATGAATTATTAGATAATCTAGAAGATAGAGAATGGCTACAAACAAGTCTTGCAGAAACAGTAACGAAATATCAAGGAGTAGGATCCATTGATAAGCTTGCTCGTGTATTTATGTCCGAGATATCTAAACTGACCAATTCTTCTTATGGAGCATTTTACGTGAGAGAGTCTAACGAGCAAGAAACACGTTTTGTGAAGAAAGCTGCTTTTGCTGATTCTAATCCAGAAAAAGAGATTGGAAGAGAAAGCTTCCGTTTAGGACAAGGACTAGTTGGACAATGTGCCCTTGAGAGCAAGGCATTTGTTTTCAATGAAATTCCAAACGATTATCGTTTCATTTCTACTGGACTTGGTGAAGTACCACCAAAAAGTATATTTATAGTTCCAATTTTGTTTGAGCGTGAAGTAATAGCAGTGCTAGAACTAGCCACTATGTCTCAGTATGACAAACTTCAGCAACAGCTAGTAACACAGATAGTCGAAACGTTTGGTTTATCTGTTAACAGTGTAATGGGCCGTATGGAAATTGTACGACTTCTAAACGAATCTAGAGCAATGACAGAAGAATTACAAGCACAATCAGAAGAACTACAAACTCAATCTGAGGAGCTTCAAACACAATCGGAAGAGCTTCAAATGCAAACAGAAGAACTAACTCAAATAAATGAACAGTTAGAAGAACGAACAAAGGATGCAGAGGCTAAAACAGAGGAACTAGAAAAGATTCGTCAAGAATTGGAAGATAAAGCAGAACAGTTAACGCTTCATTCCAATTATAAATCAGAGTTTCTAGCAAATATGTCACATGAATTACGAACACCATTGAACAGTATTTTAATACTGTCAGAAATGCTTTCAGAAAACGGAAAAGAGAACTTAACTGAAGACGAGGTAGAGTTTGCGAGAGTTATTCATTCGTCTGGTGAAGATCTTCTATCCTTGATCAATGATATTTTAGATCTTTCCAAAGTAGAAGCAGGGAAGATTGACGTATTATTTGAGGAAGTTAATTTAAGCGAGCTTCCGACTCAAATGGATCATATATTCTCACCGGTTGCACAAAAGAAAAACCTAGAGTTCCATGTTACGAAGGAACAAGATGTACCGGATATTTTCTTCACAGATGAAAAACGATTCCAACAAATTATTAAAAATTTATTATCAAATGCATTTAAGTTTACTGAAAAAGGGTCCGTAGATTTATCAATCAAGCAATTGGAAGCTAAAAAACAAACTAAACAAATGCAAGAAATCAGTAAAGAATGGATTGAGATTTCCATCACTGATACTGGAATAGGTATTCCTAAAGATAAGCATGACCTAATCTTTGAATCATTCCAGCAAGCTGACGGGGCAACAGTCCGCAAATATGGAGGAACTGGTTTAGGATTATCTATTTGTAGAGAGTTTGCTAATCTCCTTGGAGGTTGGATTACTCTTCAAAGCGAGGAAGGGTTAGGTAGTACCTTTACTCTAGTTGTACCAAGTCTTCCTAATGGTCCTATTATGGAGCAGATACACTTAGGTCTAGAAGAAGTAGCTCTTACAGACCATTCTGTGGAAGAAGTCCAAGAAGTAGTGGAGGAACATCCAACACTGGAAGAGCAAGAACAGAAGATAAAAGCCCAAGAAGAAAAGCTGGAGTCTCTACCTGAGGACGCAAATGTATTCTCAAATAAAAACGTATTAATAGTAGACGATGATTACAGAAACATTTATGCACTGAAAACAGCTTTAGAAAGAAGAGGTATTAATATTCTTGTTGCGAAAGACGGCTTAGAATGCTTAGATATAGTTCAAAGTAACTCAGAAATAGATGTGGTACTCATGGATATCATGATGCCTAATATGGATGGATATGAGACAATGTCTAGAATTAGAAATGAACTATCTCTAACGGAATTACCGATTATCGCATTGACTGCAAAAGCGATGAAAAATGATAGAGATAAATGTCTAGAAGCAGGAGCTTCTGATTACATTAGTAAACCATTAAATCTAGATCAATTATTCTCAGTTCTTCGAGTTTGGTTAGCATCTTAAGGGAGTAATGATATGGACAATTATTATGAAAATGGTGAGCTCGAGGGAGTTAATATTCAGTATGAGGAAATGGAAGTAGATTTCCTTCTAGAAGCTATATATCGGTTATCAGGATTTGATTTTAGACAGTACAATAAATCTTCTATTTCACGTCGAATACACAATCGAATGAAAATAAATGGCATTTCTACAATAACGGGCTTGCTAGAAAAAGTTATCCATGAAGAGGGTTACTTAGATCAGTTGTTGAATGACTTTTCGATTAATGTAACAGAAATGTTCCGTAATCCAAGCTTTTTTAAGGCGTTTAGAGAAGAAGTAGTTCCAATTCTAAGAGAATACCCTGAAATCCGCGTATGGCATGCAGGTTGTGCAACTGGGGAAGAGGTATACTCGATGGCTATCTTATTAGAAGAAGAAGGTCTGAAGGATAAAGCAGTTATTTATGCCACTGATATGAACGAGCAAGTGTTAGAAAAGGCTAGCAAGGGGATTTTCCCAATTCAAAAGATGCAAGCATATACGAAAAACTATATGCTTGCCGGTGGGAGCAAAGCCTTTTCTGAATACTATAAGGCAGACTATCAACATGCTTACTTTCATCCATCACTTTTAGAAAATATTATCTTTGCCCAGCATAATCTAGTAACTGATCAGTCATTCAATGAATTTCATGTAATCATTTGCCGGAATGTACTCATTTACTTTAACTCTGAATTACAGGAGCAAGTGCAGGAATTGTTTTATCAAAGCTTAAGTCCCGCAGGAGTTTTAGGCTTAGGTGATAAAGAAACCTTGAAGTTTTCGCGTGTAATGGAAAACTATCAAGAATTAGTTGGTAGCGAAAGAATCTATCAACGATTTAAATAAAAAGAGGAAAAAGTGAAATCAAGATATTTGATTTCACTTTTTTTGAAGTTAAAAGATCTTATCACATAGCTAATTTTTGTCGATATTAAAAAAGTAACATTAAAAAAGCTTCGAAGATTTATTTTTTTTAATCTTCGAAGCTTCTCATTTTATTTACACTGAATCATTAAGACACACATGTCATCCGGTTGATCCTGTTGTTTTTCCTTCGGTAATAGATTATCAATTAAAGCATGAGAATGATCCCATTTTTTAGATGTTAATATTTCAATTTGCTTTTCAGACTCTATCTCATCTGGTCCCATTCCTTCTAGAACTCCATCTGTGTATAAAACAATTTGAATATCCTTTTCATAGGTAATGACTTCTTTCTTCACTTCAATTTCATCAAAGAATCCAACTGCACAGCAGCTTTTACTTATAGGTACAACCTTTTCATCATCAATTAAAGCAAATCCAGGTGGATGCCCCGCATTGACGTATTCTATCGTTTTTTGATCCGTATCTACAACCATATAAACAGCTGTAAAATAATATGGTATGCCCACCTTTTCATTATGTATCAAAACCATATAGCGATTTAGCTCTTTAATTACAAGCTCTGGCTCTACTAATTGTTTAATGGCCTCTCTTAAAACAGAGGATATGAACATACATACTAGGGAAGCAGATATACCATGCCCCATCATATCTAGTAATATAACAGCATATCGATTGTCACTTATTTTATGCCAATAATACATATCTCCGGCTAAATTAAAGGAAGGGAGGTAGGACACTTCGATTTGAATATCATCTCTTTTTAGAGGAGGGCTTAAAAGGCTTCTTTGCACATGAGTGGCCAAATCCAATTCATACTGGATTTTGTTTTCATGCTGCTTATGCCAATCTAACTCTGCTTTTAAACGAAGGGCTACTCTAATTCTAGCTAATAGCTCTACTTTGTTGATCGGCTTCGTTATATAATCACTGCCACCGACATCCAATGCCTCTGCTAATTTCTTCTTATCCTCTAAGGCTGTTACAAAAATTATTTGGATATCCTTATATCTTTCTTGCTGTTTAATTCGTCTACAAGCTTCAAGTCCATCTATTTCAGGCATCATAATATCTAGTAAAATTAAATCTACCGAATTACAGGTTGGATTCTGCTCATTGATCTGTAAATAGTCAAATAGCTCCTGGGCTGATTTAAGAGATACTGTATCTTTATAACCAGCACTATCTAACATTTTTTCTATTACAAATAGATTGACCGTGTTGTCATCTACTAGTAAAATCGTCATCGCTTTTTCCCCCTGTAGCTAATAAAGCCAATCTAAGTTTATATACGAAATCTTCTTCCCTTTTTATTATACAAAAGATTATACACATGGGGTATTTAAATGACTTTAAATGACAAATATTAACACGGGGTATACATTCTCTAGGCCAGAAAGGAGAAACATACTTATGCCAAATACGTTTCAATTTCCTTGGTTGTCTGAGTCATGGAACGGATGCTAAATGGAATGATTGTTATCTTGATCATTCCTACAGGGTCTATGCTGGGTCTCCCATCGTTGATTAAAGGCCTTCAACTAATAAATAGATAAAGGAGAAATCAATTGCTGCATCTAGTTTGAGCACCAGCTGCTCTTTAGGAACCAACTGCTATGGTCAACATCTCCAACTGTTCGCGTTGTTGGATTTGACTCTTAATATATTCATAAACAGGAGCACTGTTGATTGGAGGGGAGAGCGGCGACTCCAGCGGAAATAGCGCGAGCTGAAGACCCTGCACTGAGCGTAGCGAGGGAAGCGGCTGAAGCCGTGCCCGCGGAAAGCGTCCGCTCGCAGTGGAAATCAACATACTCAAGCTATTTACTAGTTGATATAAAAAAGTTAGAATTAATAAATATTTGTAAAGTGTGGGGAAATGAAAAGTGGAGGTGCAAAATGGATTTATCATTTAAAACAGACGAGGGTAGGTTTAATTATCGTGTTGCAGGATTAATTATAAACGATGGGAAAATATTAATTATGAAGGATGAAAGGTCTCCTTATTATTACGTTCCTGGAGGAAGGGTTAGCCTACATGAAAAGAGTGAGGATGCTATTCACAGAGAAATTAAAGAAGAACTCTCGACTGAAATTTCCGTTGATCGACTGTTATGGGTGAATGAAAATTTTTTTGAAGAGGAAGTTTCCAAAGAAAAATTTCATGAGATATGCTTCTTTTATCTCCTATCTTTAAAAAACAATGATCTGTTATGCAAAGGAATTCAATTCACCGAGAATGAAAATGGGAAAGTTCATACATATTATTGGAAAACCTTTGATGAGATTCAAGCGTTAAATTTATTTCCATTATTTTTGAAGGAACAAATTTACGGACTGCCAAAACAGATCAATCATTTAATCGAGATAAAATAGTACATATAAATCTCGCTTTTTAGTATGACTTTTCTCAAAAAAGTTCATGCTAGTAACGAGGAGGTGTGATACTAATGGCTAAAGATGTACTTTGTGAAGTGAACAACTGTAAATTTTGGAGACAAGGGAACAAATGTAATGCAAAAGCTATTTATGTAGTTAGTCGTAAAGGGAACCAAGCTTCCAACAGTGATGAAACAGATTGTAAAACGTTTGAACCGAAGTAACTTATCTAATGTCTATTAATACTCACCTAATCACACGTTCATAAACGTGAAAAAAAAGTACAGCTAGTGTAAGCAACACTAGCTGTACTTTTACAATGAGTATTAATATGTTGTAATTTTGGTATAGGTTTGGAAAGCATAAATCCAACGCTGCCACCAAGTAAAATCGCTTTGATATTCATCTACCTCTACAGTATACATAGCATCCTCATTGTTCCATAATCTATGAAAATATTGCTCCATCTCTAAGGCTAATTCACTCTCATTGGGGGCAATGATTCTTACGTTACTTTCTAGGTTATAATTTTCTAAAGCACGTTCTGTATAATTTGCTGCACCGCTTGAAATCACTGTATGCTCTGGTGTTTGAATCCATATAGTCTTTGTGTGATACTGGCCGATTACGGTATTATACCAACGTATATTAATCTTCTCATTCGTATCCTCCACTAATTCTTGTACGACTGGGCGATTTGGCAGTCCAGACTTTTCTCGACCAAAGGAGTTTTCGTTCGGATCTAATATAAGATTTACTTCTACCCCTCGATTTGCAGCCTCCACTAATGTGTTGACTATACTCCGTTCGGCTACAAAGAACATACCTAGCCAAATAGTATCTCCTTTTTTAGTATCATTTATATCGTTTAGCAATGCATCCAATATTTTTTTCTCTGTTAAGTATTGGGTTTGATACTCACCTTCTGCGTTCTCCGTTTTTATTCTAGGAAGCTTAGGACCTCCAGAAAAAAGAGAAACTGCCTCTTCTGCTTCTAAAATATCATTAATGATTGGTCCATCTAACTTCAAAGCAATATTGCCGTGAAAGCCACTGGCATCGTGGGGATTAGAGGTTGTTATTATAGCGGCCTTCTCTGTTACCAAAGCCTTCCGATGGTTTGCCTTTACATTCAATAGAGTCATATAGGAAGCTATAGTCATTTTAGGCGCGTCACTTGCCATAGCATTAGCAATCCAACCTTTGCCACCAATATCGAACCATTGAAAGAAAATACGATAAATACCAGAATAAACAGGTGTAGAATCCCTTAGCTCATCTAAATCTGTATATACAATTTCAACACCCGCATCACGCATTTTTTTAAACCATTCACTTTCGTAAGATCCATACCCTCGATTAAGTGGATCGGTAATAAAAACGATTGGCATGTCAGGGTTAGCCTTCTTCTTTTTTGCGACAGTGGAGGAAAGTGTCTCTGCTATATTAGGGAAGTCCTCATCTTCATCATAATAGCCATCCATCAAAAAGAAATCTAACACCACAAATTCCTCAGCTTCTTCAATCGTTCGATATACCTCATCAAAAATATGATTTTCATGAATGGTATTTGTACCTTTTTGATCTTGTGCAAAGGTCAAATCCGTTAAAAGTTGAATGTTATTCGTCTTATGTAACTCACCTGCAAAGGAAACTCCTTGGGGAAGCGGTTTAAACGTATGCCAAGCAATAACGATTATGTAAATAAGAGCAAACACGCCTATTAAGGAGACTATAATGCGCTTTTTTTTGCTCCATGGCTTTTTAGTTTTTTTAGCCATGAGAAAACTCCTCCTATAAAACTTCTATTTTAAATATAATATTCCCATATTAGTGGTCAGCAAAACTACTAATCCATCAAATATGTACAATTATTTAATTATTATATGTTTTTAAAATCACTATTGTAATAAAGTAAAGTTTACGTTATCATGATAATGATAATCGTTATCAATTAAAATGTAGGAGATGAAACTATTGAGTATGAAAAAGTATTGGATGTTAGGCGCGACAGCAGTGCTAGCTCTAAGTTTAGCTGCTTGTGGAGATAAGGAAAAAGGCTCTACAGAAAAAGCTGAAGTTGAAGCGGAATCAACAGAAGCTTCAGCTGATGGGTTAGATACAGAACAAACACTTACATATTTAGGGGAAGACTATGTAGTACCCTCCAAAGTAAATAATATTGTAGCAGCGAGCTTGGAGTCCATGGAAGATGCGGCTATTTTAGGTATTAAACCAGTAGGAGTGCTTGCAATTGCAGATGCCATCCCTACCTATTTAGCGGATGAACTAGAAGGAGCAGCACTGGTTGGAGATAAGTTTGCCCCCAATAATGAGGCAATCCTAAATTTAAATCCCGATGTTATTTTAGGTTCTTCCAAGCATGGAGAAGAAGTTGTTACAGCATTAAATAAAATTCAAACGATGATTCCTTATTCGCATGTATCTACGAACTGGAAAGAAAATCTTACTCTCTTAGGACAACTAGGGGATAAAGAAGCAGAGGCAGAAAAAATTATCGCAGACTATGAGGAAAAAGCTGGACAAGCTAAAGCTGAATTAGGTGAAGCATTGAAGGATAAGGAAGCACTTGTATTACGTATACGCAAAGGAAGTATTAATGCTTATCCTGAATCTATTTACTTTAACCCAGTTCTTTATAATGATTTAGGACTGAAGGTTCCAGATGTAGTTGCAAAAGCAGAGGCGCAATCAGAATTATCTCTTGAGGCTTTAGCTGAATCGAACCCAGATTACATTTTTCTTCAATTCGAAACTAGTGAAAATACAGATAATGCAGCAGCTTTAGATGAGCTTTTAGCCAATCCGATTTTCGGTAGCATAGAAGCAGCGAAAAATGAACAGGTGTTTGTAAACGTAGTAGACCCTTTAGCGCAAGGTGGTACTGCTTGGTCTAAAGTGAAATTCTTAGATGCAGCGATAGAGAATTTATCGAAGTAAAGTTAGGTGCGATGAATTATGAAAAACAAAAATACGTTAGCTGTCATCATTTTAATAGTTTCTCCACTGTTCATCGTACTAGCAATAGCTTTATCTATTTTGTATGGTGCTAAAGATATTAGTCTATTAACAGTTTGGCAGGCGATTACGCAATTCGATGGAAATAATGTGGACCATAACATTATTATGACATCGCGATTACCACGCGTAATCGCTGCTTTATTGGTTGGAGCTTTTCTAGCTGTTGCTGGGGCAATTATGCAAGGGATTACACAAAATTATTTGGCATCTCCTTCTATAATGGGAGTAAACGATGGATCGGCATTTGTTATTACAATAGCAATGGTCTTTTTCCCAGGGCTTCCTAACTATCAAATGATTATTCTTTCCATGATTGGCTCTGCTATAGGTGCAGGTCTTGTCTTTGGTTTTGGCTCCTTGATAAAGGGAGGGTTATCACCTGTTCGATTGGCCATTATTGGAACAGTCATTGGAACATTTTTAAGCAGTATAGCTTCCGCTATTGCGATGTACTTTCAAGTGTCTCAAAGCGTTAGTGTTTGGTATAACGCAAAATTACATATAGTAAATCCTGATATGCTATGGCTGTCCATTCCTTTTGGTCTAATCGGGTTAATGCTAGCATTAGGGATTTCGAAGTCAATTACCATTGCCTCGTTAGGTGATGACATTGCAGTAGGTTTAGGACAACGAACAAAAATGGTCAAAATCATTAGTATTCTTGCGGTAGTTTGCTTGACTGGTACGGCAGTTGCCTTAGTAGGAAAGATAGGGTTTGTTGGATTAATAATTCCTCATATTACTCGATTTCTTGTAGGGGTTGACTACAGAGTTCTAATTCCATGCTCTGCAGCAATCGGAGCGTTGTTTTTAGCTTTTTGTGATGTAATTAGTCGCTTTATCAACTTTCCATTTGAGACTCCCGTTGGTGTAGTAACGGCTATTATTGGTGTTCCTTTCTTCCTTTATCTAATTCGGACGAGAGGGGGAGGACAGCGTGCATAAAGGTCCGTTTATACGTTTCATCACGATGCTGTCTATCTTTGTTGGGTTGACTCTAATCGCTTTCTATTTTCACATTACTAATGGCGTCTTTGATATGACAATCCAGGAGGTTCTCAAAACTTTTTTACGAATTGATCCAAATGACAAACACGATTTGGTTATATTTGAATTTAGATTACCAAGGATTGTCATTGCAGCCTTAGTAGGAATCGGTCTTGGGATTGCAGGAACTGTTATACAAGGAGTGACAAGGAACGGCTTAGCGGATCCAGGCATATTAGGTATAAATGCTGGAGCAGGGGCTTCTATTGTGATTTTTATGTTCTTCTTTCAAATGTCTGCTTCCAATTTTGTGGAAGATGGCTGGTATACGATTTTTCTAATGCCACTCTTTGGCTTTGTAGGAGGTGCGCTTGCAGCTTCAATTATTTTCATCTTTTCTTGGAAAAATGGAATTTTGGATATGCAAAGATTGATCCTCACGGGTATTGCAATAGGTAGTGGCTTCGGAGCCTTATCCTTATATGTATCACTTAAGATGAATGCAAGTGACTATGAGATGGCCGCAGTTTGGATTTCCGGGAGTATTTATAATGCTAACTGGGCTTTCGTTTTATCCATCCTCCCTTGGGTGCTTATCCTTAGTTCTGTGATCTATAGGAAGAGTCACTTGTTAGATTATCTCCAGTTAGAGGATGCTAATGTGAAGAGTCTTGGGATTTCAGTAGAAAAAGAGAAATCCATCCTATTACTATGTAGTATAGGACTTGTCAGTGCCTGTGTATCGGTGTCCGGTGGGATTGGATTCATAGGGTTGATGGCACCACATATTGCTAAAAGGTTAGTTGGCATCAAGCATAGATTCGTCGTGCCCATGAGTGCTGCAATCGGAATGTTCCTATTGGTACTCTCAGATTACATTGCTAAGACTGTTTTTGAGCCTTCCGAGCTGCCGGTAGGAATCGTTGTTTCTATAATTGGAATTCCCTACTTTTTATATTTATTAATCAAAACGAAGGCATAGGAGGATACCTATGATAGAGAGTATATTACGCGTTGAAGAGCTTAGCTCTGGCTATGACAAAGAAACAGTGTTTACAAATTTAAATACGTCCATTCAAAAGGGGAAAATAACGACCATTATTGGTCCCAATGGATGTGGAAAATCAACTCTATTAAAAACAATCGGACGTATTCTTCAGCAAAAGAACGGAAAAGTTTATTTACATGGGGAAGATATGATGTCGATGCCTACAAAGGCTATTGCGAAAAGGCTTGCTCTGCTTTCTCAAAGCCCTGTAGCTCCTGCTCAATTGAAGGTAGATGAGTTAATCTCTTATGGAAGGTTTCCACATCGAAAAAACATTGGAACACTATCAAAAAAAGATATGGAAGTAATTGAATGGGCAATGACTGTCACCAAAACAATCGAATATCGCAATAGGGAAATTAACCAGCTATCAGGTGGTCAGCGTCAAAAGGTATGGCTTGCGATGGCACTCGCACAGGAAACAGAAATTCTCCTGCTCGATGAACCAACCACATACCTAGATATGGCCCATCAGCTAGAGATGTTGAAAATTGTGGAGCAGCTAAATAAGAAGCATCAATGTACAGTAGTAATGGTATTGCATGATATTAACCATGCTGCTCGCTTTTCGGATAAGCTTATCGCAATGCGAGGCGGAGAGATTATTACAACGGGTACTCCTAAGGAAATATTAACAACGGAAGTTATGAAAAAGGTGTTCCAAATAGATGCTAAGATTATGTTCGATGAAGAAACAGAGGCACCTGTTTGCTATGGATATGAAACTTTAGAGGAGGTTTAATAGATGGATAAGGTACTGTTAGAAAATACAGAGCATTTTCAAATCGATTCCGAGCACACAAACTATTTGTATGATATAAAAGTTTCAATCCCAAATGTGGAGCCTCCTAAGGAGGGTTTTCCTGTCTACTATGTGCTAGATGGAAACTGGTATTTCCAGCTTGCAAGAGATGTAGTGAAGCTGCAATCGAAAAATCCCCTTAAAACACGTATTTCTCCTTCCATTGTGGTTGGAATTGGACATGCTGGTAAGGAAGAGGATGCTCGCAAAAGAAGATTTTTTGATTTTACTCCCAAGGCAGAAGCATATATCTATCCAAAGCGTTTAAAGGGGAAGGACTTAGGAGAGCATGGCGGATCAGAGAAGTTCCTAGCATTTTTAAAGGATGAGCTAATGCCGAATGTACACAAGCATTATCCAGTTAACCAACAGAATCAGGCACTTTTTGGTCACTCCTTAAGTGGCCTTTTTGTTCTGTGGACATTATTTAAACAACCAGCCTTATTTTCCTGCTACCTACCGATAAGTCCTTCTGTATGGTGGAATGAATACGAGCTATATAAGGAAGCAGAAAATTTTGTACGTTTGCAAACCAATCTTCAACATAAAAAACTGTTTATATCAGTTGGTAGCAAAGAAGGCTTTATGTGTGAGGATGCAAAACATCTATATAGGGTGTTACATGAAAGTATAGACACGGAAATATTTATAGCACAGGATGAAAATCATGCATCAGTGGTGCCTACGGTTTTGAGTAGGGCATTTCGCTATTAACACTAAAGACTAAAAGAGAAGTGGTGTACCATAGCTACTTCCCTCATTAGTGAAGAAAATTCTTTTTTATAGTGACTGTAAACATTAAAAAAGTAACATTCAAATGACTATTAAGAACATAAATAGATGATGAATTGGGATTGGGTACAGTTTTTCGGCTTTGTTTACGCGAGTAAATTTATAAGCACTTATCGTTGCATTAAAGCTGTTCCCATTTATTGATTGGAGTGCCAGACGGCGACTCCTACGGGATGAGTGAGACAGATAAGACATCACAACCACGCGCGTAAGCGATGGGTGATGGCTTATCGCTCACCCCGAGGAAAGCGTCCGGCTGGTGCGAAAAATCAATTCTACTTTCTGATTTATAGAGTTCTTTGCATCATAAATCAACCCTACTCTTTAACATAGCCTAAAAACAAAAAAAGCTTGGAAAAGTATCTCCTAGCTCATGGTTATTCTTTGACTATATTTATATCAAATTTCATATGATCTACATCCCAAACATCTTCATCCGTATTAGAAAAGACAGTTACTTCGACATTTTGACCAATATTATACCTCTTCACATCAACAACAGGTATTTCGTATACATTTCCTCCTTGTATGCCCTTATTAATGTTGTTGTGTTCTTTAATAACTAATATCTCCTCTTGAGCGTCTAACTCCTCGACTGTTCCGGAGAAAGTAAAACTTTCTTGGTAATCATCAGCACAACCAGCCAAAAACAAACAAATCAATGATATAAAACTTATTGTAATTTTAATTTTCAACACAAACGCTCCCTCGTTAGATTCATCATATGTAAAGATTCAGAGAGACTATTGACTAAGTTTCCTTCATTCGTTCTAAAATTTGATAATCTTTAGTTTTTTGGATTGATATAGAATTTTGATTTGCAAAATCGAGTAAATCTAAGAATACGTTGTTAGGCTCGAAGTTAAAAACACGAATATTGAGGCCCTTATTGATTTGTATAATAGCACCTTTAGTAGACCAACCAAAACGGACAAATTTAATATTTGTTATCTGGTAGGGGTGTATGACTCGTTTATAAAAAGGCATTTTGATGAATAGGAATTGATACGTCAGATAACCATCCTTTATTTCCAGTTTATATTGAATAAAAAATGAAAACAGTGAAAATAAAAGAATAATAATATGAAAATATAACAATCCTTTGGAAAAATTATTCCCTATAATATTTGAAAGTAATAAACCCACCGTCATTACAAATAAAAAAAACATAATTCCTCGCTGGACTTTTGCATTGTATGCCAACTTTTCCCCTCCTTGTTGTTTAACTTGTAATTCGTGTGACTAAACCGGCTCTTGGATGATTTTATAAGTTTTAATTAATTTATGATTTCTTATTTTAAAAAAACTAGCACATTTAGAAGGGTATTTGTGGAATACAGTAGAATTGATTTCACTCTGGCGGATGCTTTTTATAACAGCATCATGTTGATTGTAGGAGCAGTTTTATAATAAACTGCTATTTATTCATTTGACTTATTCAAGTTAATTTTAACATAAATATCCATTTTATTTAAAAATAATTTAATTATTTGTAAGTTGGTTATCTATGTTGAAATTAGTTAGACTATTGAAAATATTTAAATTAATACTTACAATTAAACTTGTAAGTGCTTTCACCAAATTAGTTTAATAGAGAGGTGAGACAATGGGGATATTGAATGGGTTAAAGATTTTAGATTTCTCTACTCTTCTGCCGGGACCTTTTGCCACGATGATGTTAGCCGACATGGGAGCAGATGTCATTAAAATCGAGGCTCCAAATCGAGAGGATTTTTTAAAGCATATTGAGCCAAAGGATGGTGAGGTTTCTGCAACATTTGCTCATCTAAACCGCTCTAAGCGATCGCTAGCTTTAGATATAAAACTAGCAGAATCGAAGGATATTATCTATAGGCTAATAGAGGAATATGACATTGTCATTGAGCAGTTTCGCCCCGGTGTTATGGATAAGCTCGGGATTGGCTATGAAAAGTTAAAGGAAATAAACCCTAAGATCATTTTCTGTTCCATTACAGGATATGGCCAAACTGGTCCTCTTCGAAATAGAGCAGGACACGATATCAACTATTTATCTATAGCTGGAGTAGCTAGCTACTCTGCTCGAAAAAATCAGGCACCTGTTCCTGGAGGTATTCAAGTGGCAGATCTAGCTGGAGGATCCATGCCAGCTGTCATTGGAATCCTTGCAGCTGTTTATCATCGACATAGTACTGGAGAAGGACAGCATATTGATGTAAGCCTCACAGATGTTGCTTTTTCCTTGAACGCTATGTATGGACCGAATTTTCTAGTTGGCGGGGAAAATCCGAAGGAAGAGGAAATGCTGCTAAATGGCGGAACCTTTTATGATTACTATGAGACAAAAGATGGTCGTTATTTTTCAGTTGGAAGTTTAGAGCCGAAGTTTCAGCAAAAACTTTGTGAGCTATTAGGAGATAGAAATCTTATAAAGCTTAGCAACAGCAATAGTAAGGAAGACCAGCAGGCATTCAAAGAAATCGTGACAAAGGAATTTAAGGCAAAAAACTTTGACGAATGGATTAGTATTCTTGGGGATGATTTTGATGGCTGTGTAGAGCCAGTGTTAAGCTTTGGCGAAGCAGTTCAGCACCCTCAAATACTGGCTAGAAATATGGTGACCACTGTGCCGAAAAGTGAAGGAGGAGAGCAACAGCAAATTGCTTTCCCTATAAAATTTTCAGCAAGTAGGCCAGAGTACCGCTTTGCAGGTGTTTCAACAGGTAAGCATACTCAGGAAATATTGAAGAGTTTAGGAATGGACTTGCCAGAGATTCAGTCCCTTGCCGAAAAGGGTGTTTTTGGAGAAATCAAAGCATAAGAATGAATCTACTCAAATAAAATAAAAGCAAAGAAAAGGAGCTGGTAATTATGTTCTCACCGTTAACGCCGTTAGATTGGAAACGAAGAGCAGTTAAGTATTATCCGGAAAAAGTAGCTGTAATTGATGGAGAAAAGGAATTTACATATAAGCAATTTTCACAGCGTGCTGACCAGCTATCCTATTCTTTATACAAGGCAGGTATTCGAAAAGGGGATCATGTAGCAGTTATGCTTCCTAACACTCATTATATGCTGGAGTGCTTTTATGGGATCTGTCAGCTGGGAGCGGTAATGGTACCATTAAATTACCGTCTTAATGCGGAGGATATTGAGTATATTATCAAGCATAGCGACTCTAAGATGTTGATAGTAGATGCAGAGTTTACAGGCCCGATTGAGAAGATAGCGGAAGATCTACCTTTTGACCAAATCGTAGTAGTGGCTGTTGCCGGACATAGTCATACATTGAAAGCAAAGGATTATGAGGACTTTATCACAGCAGGGACAGAGGTAATAGAATTCCCAGAGATAGATGAAAATCAGCTGCTTACCTTAAACTATACAAGTGGAACGACCTCTAAGCCAAAAGGGGTTATGCTGACACATCGAGGAAATTATTTGAACGCAGCAAACTTTATGTATCATTTAAATGTAAATCACGATGATGTGTATCTTCATACTTTACCTATGTTTCATGCAAATGGCTGGGGAGGAGTCTGGGCACTCACAGCAGTAGGGGCTACCCATATTTGTTTGCGAAAAGTAGATCCTCCGTTAATACTAGATTTATTTGAAAAGCATAAAATATCTTTATTATGCGGTGCTCCAACCGTTGTTAATATGCTTGTTAATGAACCGAAGGCAAAAGATGTGAAAATCACAACTAATCCGCGTATGGCTACTGCAGGGGCTCCGCCTGCCGCGGCGTTAATCGCAAAAGCGCAATCAATCCTTGGACTTAATATGATGCATGTATACGGTCTAACGGAAACATCCCCATTCATTCTATATTGCGAATGGAAAAAAGAATTTAATGATCTAACTGTAGATGAACAATCTACTATTAAGGCGAGACAAGGAATCGAGTTAGCGTTTAATGGAGAAACAAAGGTCGTTAATCAGGAGGATGGCAAGGAGGTTGAATGGAACGGTAAGGAGCTAGGAGAAATTATTACACGTGGCAACGTAGTAATGGAAGGATATTATAAGGACCCTGAAAAAACTGCCGAAGCGATTAAAGATGGTTGGTTTTATACAGGGGATTTAGCAGTTACCTATCCAGATGGATATATTGAGATACAAGATCGTATTAAGGATATGATCATTTCAGGAGGAGAGAATATTTCTTCTACTGAAATAGAAGGTGTGCTTTATAAGCATCCAGATATATTAGAAGTAGCTGTCATTGCGGTACCTGATGAAAAGTGGGGTGAGGTACCAAAGGCAGTTGTCGTACTTCAGCCGGAAAGTAGCATTACAGAACAAGAGCTAATTGATTATTGTCGCTCTAAAATGGCTCACTTTAAAGCTCCAAAAGCAGTTGATTTTGTAGAGGCACTTCCTAAAACCGCTACTGGTAAGCTACAAAAATTCCGTCTACGAGAAATGTATTGGAACGGACCGAAGAAAGTAAATTAAAAATAAGATCCCATCGCTTGATAGCTTTGGGGTCTTATTAAAAGATAGTCTAAGCTTACGAATAGTAAAAGTAACCCAGCAATTCATACAATCCAAGAAAGAGCAGAATCTTTACTTTTGGCTAATCTATTGCTAAGTTTTTGAAGAAAGGGATGTAGCCAGTGACTAAAAATGCTATAAAAGATTATCAATAATCGATAGGGTAGAATCATCATTGTATAGTTCAAGAATAGATACTTCACTCTGGGAGTGTTAGGAATTAATAGGGTTCATGTCGAGGGGATCCACATTTAAGATTGGTTCGAATTCGCATATAATTTTGTATTAAACCTGCATGTCTACCGGACTCGGTATAACGATTCACTAAAGGGCGAAGTCTTTGGAGGAATTCACGATCGCAATCGCACTGACCTCTACCACTATCATAACAAAGGTCATGCATCATACAGGCAGCATCTACTTCATTAACTGGAGCTCCCGGACCGCTGCATCCAGGTCCGCACCAATTATAGCCTGGAAGACAAAAACCACGTTTGTTATTTCTTCTTTGTTGCAAACTAACACCCCCTTATCCTTCATGTTTATAGGGTATTCCTGTGTTGATTTACGAACAAATACAAGCACCTAGCTGTCCAATTTTTATTTTTTTAAATCACTAAAAAAAGCAGTCTAAAAAAAGGACTGCTAAGTGAATTAAAGTTTAAGATAAGTAGAGAAGTCTTTTGAATATGGAATATTGAATAATTGTATCGGCAGTTTCATTAGTAACGTTTTGAAACAGACTACTATTACCACCCTTTAAGCTAAAGAAAATACCATCATATAAGTCTTCTAAAGTCATCGAGTATAAAGAGTTTTTATTCCTTTTGTCAGTCAACATAAGCATTTCTCCGTGAAGCAGGAGGTTAGTTGCCCATTCGTCTTGATAGATTCCTAAAGGCTTGTTACTCCAGTTAGACTGGTCATCATCCTGATGTATGGACCATTTCTCATCCTCTAACAATGCGCTCATAATATTTTCAATAGTCTCTTCTGTAATTGAAATTGTTACTTGTAATTCTTTGATGTGTGTTTGTTGATTCATTTCTCCATCCCCTTACATTATTTTCCCATCCATTTAAATTTACTATGAATTCACAAAAAAAAGAATAATCCAAATAGTGGTAAACAATGTTCGGGATTTTATTTTTTATTTTGTTCAGATGAGTCGATATCTCTATCCTTAGGACTTCTCCTGGTTGTCTTCTATTAACCATTATCGGGAAGATACTACTAGGAAGCGAACAGGCTTGTCCGTTAAGTTATACCAGTAATGTAATAGATTTGCGTCAAACATCGTCGATTGCTGTTCCTTCAGTTCCATCTCTTTACCATCGACTACTACGGTTAAGGTTCCTTCTACTACAAATAGAAACTCATGACCGCTATGGGAAAAAGCATTTCCTTTGTTTTCTCCAGATTGAAGTGTAACGAGTATAGGTGTATAGGCAGCATCCTGGATGCCATTGGATAAATTTTTGTAATAAAACTGTTGTCTAATTTCAGCCAATTCATCATGTGAAGTTACATCCGGAAAGAAAACGGTCGGGTTGACTTTCAGTGCATCTGCTATTTTTTTGAGAGATTCTAACGTTACACTAGACTTTCCTCTTTCGACTTGTGAGAGGAAGCTAATTGATACATTAGTCATCTCTGCAAGTTCCTTTAGAGTGAGCTTACGTTCTTTTCTTAAATTTTTTAGAATAGATCCTATTAAATTTGAAGACAATATGTATCTCTCCTTTTTCTTATCTATTAGTTATCATACCTACTAATGAGGCATCGCTCAACGATTCCTATCAAATACCCGTTGACAGAAAATTAAAAACTATCTAAAATAAAGTCTAGAGAGAAATTAAAGTGGTACTTCAATTTTGAAAGGGGAGAGGGAAGATGGACCAAAAACAGATGAGGAAGGTCTGGATTGCTAGCTTAGTAGGGAGCTCTATTGAATGGTTTGATTACTTTTTATATGGAACAGTTGCTGCACTTGTTTTTAATCAAATATTCTTTGTGACAGAGGAGCCAACAGTAGGGTTACTGCTTTCATATGCATCCTTCGCATTAGCATTTTTTATCCGACCATTCGGTGGAATCATATTTAGTCATATCGGTGACAGGATTGGGAGAAAGAAAACATTAGTTATAACATTAAGTCTAATGGGGGTTGCTACTTTTGGTATGGGGCTACTGCCTACTTATCAAGCGATTGGAGTATGGGCTCCTATTCTATTAATTACGCTGCGCTTAATCCAAGGACTGGGTATCGGCGGAGAGTGGGGAGGAGCTCTATTACTGGCAGTTGAATATGCACCAAAGGAAAAACGAGGTTTGTACGGAGCGATCCCACAAATGGGTGTAACAATTGGGATGGTAATGGGGACAGTTGCTTTATCTATTATGACTCTATTACCTGAAGGTTCTTTTATGACATGGGGCTGGCGTGTTCCATTTATCATGAGTGCCTTGCTTGTTATTTTTGGCTTGTGGATTCGTAAAGGAATTGAAGAAACACCTTCCTTTAAAAGGGTACAAGAGTCAGGTGAGATTCCAAAGCTCCCTATCGCGGATACGTTAAAGTATCATTGGAAAGAAGTTATCATTGCAGTGGGGGCTAAGGTAGTTGAAACCGCACCTTTCTATATTTTTGGTACTTTTGTTGTTTCTTACGCTACTGCTGAGCTAGGCTTCTCACGTACTGCTGTATTAAATACAGTGATGGTAGCAACAATAGTGACGACTATTCTTATACCTATAATGGGAAGTCTGTCAGATAAAATTGGACGTAAAAAGGTTTACGTGGCTGGAACGGTTGGGATGATTTTGTTCGCCTTCCCTTACTTTTGGATGCTTCAGCAACAGTCGCTTGCGTTACTTGTAATTGCAACCATTATTGGGCTGGGAATCATTTGGGCACCGATTACGGCCGTGCTAGGAACGATGTTTTCAGAGATTTTTGACGCTAAGGTTCGCTATACAGGAATCACGCTAGGCTACCAAATTGGAGCGGCCTTAGCAGGTGGAACAGCACCATTAATAGCTACGAGTCTAATGCTTCAATTTGATGGATCCTATGTTCCAGTTGCATTCTATATTATCTTCACAGCGGTCATTTCTTTATTGGCAATCTGGGCTGTTAAAGATAGAAGCCAACAAAACCTGGATGAGGTGACTGCAGTTAAAAAAGATGAGTCATTAGCAAAGGCAGAAAAAGAACTTAGTAAAGTATAATGATGTAAACATAAAGTTCGTCTTACGCTACTTAAGGCAAGACGAGCTTTTATTTTTAGGGAGGGTTTTAAATAATGCTAGTAGTTAATGAACAGGAGATTATGTGTACATATAAGATGAAAGATGCAATAGAGGATGTCAAAGGGATATTAAAAGCAAAGGCAGCAGGGAAATTAGCGAGTCCACATAGAACAGTAATTGAATTTCCAAAGCATGAAGCATCTGCATTGTATATGCCAAGTGCTGATTTAATAGGGGAGGTTACAGCTGTAAAGGTAGTGACCATTTTCCCGAACAATCCGTCACAAGGAAAGCCAACTACACAAGGCGTCGTTTTACTATCGGATGCAAAAAACGGAGAGCATTTGGCCATGTTAAATGCCTCCTATTTAACCAGGCTAAGAACTGGAGCACTTAGTGGTGTTGCTACGGATTATCTAGCAAAAAAGGATTCGAAGGTGTTGACCATAATCGGAACAGGAGCAATGGCATTTGAGCAGGTGCTTGCAGTGCTAGCTGTACGAGATATCGAACGAATTTTGCTAGTTAATAGAACTTCTTCAAAAGCAGAGCAATTTGGACAAAAACTAGTAGAGTTTGGGATTACTATTCCTTATGAGGTGTTTAAGGACGTTTCAGCCGCAGTGCGAGAGTCAGATATTATCTGCTGTGCAACGAGATCTAACGAGCCTGTTTTTAATGGGAAGGACTTAAAGGCGGGGACTCATATTAATGGAGTTGGCTCTTATTTACCCCACATGCTTGAAATGGATGTAGCGACGATAACCAAGTCTTCTAAAATTGTAGTAGACGATTTGGCTGGAGTTAAAGGTGAGGCAGGGGAACTCATGCATGCTTCTGAAATTGGCGAATGGTCCTTCGATAAAATCCATGGAGAAATTGGAGAACTTGTTACTGGAACAGTGGAAGGTCGACAGCATGAAGAGGAAATCACTTTATTCAAATCTGTCGGAGCAGCGTACTATGATTTAGCAGTTGCAAAGGGTGTTTTTGTAAAGGCAAGGGAACAGAGAATTGGTACAGAAATAGATGTATAAAAAAGGGGCCGAGTAGCAAACTAGCTGTTCGGCCTTTTTTAATTGTGTAGGAAACTATAAAAATTCTGAAATTGGTAGACATATGTACTTTCGCTTTTCCCCATTAGCCTGTCGGGGCAGGGATAGGCGCCTATGCTTTTCTGATTGTCTAGCTCCGGCGCCTTGCCCCTCGGGGTCAAATGGAAAAAAGCTGCGGTGGCTGAGGACCTGCCTCCTCGCTTTTTCCCATTTGCCTGTCGGGGCAGG
>NZ_JABAFC010000025.1 GCF_012843435.1 Psychrobacillus sp. BL-248-WT-3
GTCTAGCTACTGCGCCTTGCCCCTCGGGGTCAAATGGATAAAAGCTCCGGTGGCTGTGGAGCTGCCTCCTCGCTTTTTTCCATTTGCCTGTCGAGGCAGGGATAGGCGCTTTCGCTTTTCTTGTTGTCTAGCTACTGCGCCTTGCCCCTCGGGGTCAAATGGATAAAAGCTCCGGTGGCTGTGGAGCTGCCTCCTCGCTTTTCCCCATTTGCCTGTCGGGGCAGAAACAGGTGCTTACGCTTTTCTTCTATGTCTAGCTTCAGCACCTTGTCCCTCGGGTCAAATGGATAAAAGCTCCGGTGGCTGAGGAACTGCCTCCTCGCTTTTTCCCATTTGCCTGTCGGGGCAGACATAGGTGCTTGCGCTTTTCTTGTTATCTAATAGTTTTTAATGCTGTTGCCCATGGGATGACCTGGTCTAGCATTTGATTTACTGAGTCTGCTTGAACGGCTGCTGGTTTGAAATCCGTTCCATTTTCAAAGTCCGTAAATAATGAAAGAGCCGGATGTACACGTACATCTGCTACTAATAATTCTCCTAAGATTCCTCTTAAATGTTCCGTTGCACGTGCCCCACCAACTGAACCGTAAGATACAATGCCAGCCGCTTTGTTATTCCACTCCACACGAAGATAGTCGAGCGCATTTTTTAGTGCTCCTGTAATGGAGTGATTATATTCTTGTACGATAAATACAAAGCCGTCACAATCAGCTACTCTCGCTGACCAAGCTGCCGCTCCTGAAGCATCGCCACCAGCTTCCCCTAGTAATGGTAGTTTAAATTCAGCAATATCAATAATTTCATATTGAGCATCTCCACGCTTGTCTGCTATTTCTTTCACCCAGTTACCCACTTGTGGGCTTAATCTACCTTCACGGGTAGACCCTAAAATAATACCTATTTTCAACATATCTTTTCCTCCTACCTTTGCTCTTATTTATTTTGCCCAAACATTTTAAATACAAAACTTGCTCTTTCAGGTAAAGCTATAAACTAACGACTTACCTCAGTTCAATATATCTCTAATTCGAGGTAATAATATCATATTAAAACATAGAAAGCTAATAATTAGATTCTAAATTTTCCGATTTTTGTATTTTGCGTTTGGTTTAGGTGTTAAAATGTATATAACTAAATTTTCTAATCATAAAGGGCTGTTTAAAATGGTTAACTATTCTATTGTAGAAAAAATACTCTTCCCTTCTATTCATTTGGATGAAAGAAGGCTAGAAGATAAGCTTGATGCTAAAACAGTTCTTATTACTGGAGCTAGCTCTGGAATAGGTAGAGAGCTTGCGTTTGTTTTAAAGAATATAAACGTACACCTTGTATTGGTAGCAAGACGCGAAAAAGAACTATTGCTAATAAAAGAAGAAATAGAATCCTACAAAGCTAAGGTAAGCATTATTTCGGCAGATATGAGAGAAGATAAAGATATGGAAAGATTACTACGCTTTTTGCATCAGCTCCCCAATGGACTGGATATTATCGTTAGTAATGCAGGCCTGTCCATTAATCGTTCGATTGATAAGTCATTAAATCGTTATCATGATTTCACTAGGACGATGGCCATTAATTACTTCGCTCCCGTGCAACTGCTATTGTCCACCATACCTTTAATAGAAAAAAATAAAGGGCATATTGTAAATGTGTCGACAGTTAATGCCTTGCTTCTTCCTATACCTTTTTGGGCCGCTTATCAGTCATCTAAATCTGCATTTGATACATGGTTCCGCTCCGTGTCTCCCGAAATAAATGGAAAGGGTATTTTAACTACCACGGTTTACCTACCATTAGTTAGGACTCCAATGATTGAGCCTACCCTTGCCTATCGTAATACACCTGCCATGAGTCCTTTACATGTTGCAAAGATTATAGCAAATTCCCTTTATACAAAAAGAAAAATTTTTCAACCTTGGTGGCTGATTTTCGGTCAAATAGGTTCATTAGTCGGCCGAAGAGGATGGGATTATGTATTGCCTAAACTCCTTCAGAAAAGAGGGCTTAACAAATGATTATTTCCTTATTGCAAGTAATATGGAAGATAGGGCTCCTCTCTCCTTCTGGCTTGTTTCGTTTAATCTTTACGATTTATAAAGAAGGTATTAACTTAATGGTTTTAGTACGGCTTGCGGAAAAAAGATTTGGCAATCAGATAGCCATAGTAACTGACACTGAAAGTATTACATATAGCCAATTAGCAAGGAACTGTGAGGTTGCTTCTATTTACTTGAAAGACAACCGGCATTTAAGTTCAGGTAAAAATGTAGCTATTTTAAGCAAAAATCATCATCATTTTGTTCATTCTATTTTTGCTGCTTCCCGCTTAGGAACTAATGTTTATTTGATGAATCCAACGATGAGTACCATTCAATTTAAGCAATTAGTAGACACCTATCATTTCGATTTATACATATATGATGAAGAAGCCAGATCACTATTAAAAGATCTTCAACTACTCCACTTGGCAATTGAAAGTAGTTACATTAACCATTTCATTCATCAAGATATCAGACTAAAAGCTACATCGATGAAAAGATCGTCAAAAGGTAGGCTCATATTGCTAACAGGTGGGACAACTGGGACACCTAAAAAAGCAGTCCATAAACCTTCTTTAATCAACTACTTACATCCCTTTTTAACTGTGTTAGAACGATTGAGGCTAATGCAATATCGTACGGCATATATTGCAACGCCTCTCTATCATGGGTATGGTATCGCAATTTTGCTTACCTTTATCGCTCTAGGGAAAAAAGTAATCATTTCAGAGTACTTTCAAGCAGAAAAGGCTAGTCAAATCATTAGAAGACATAAAGTCGAAATAATAACAGTTGTACCTCTTATGATTCATAAATTGGTTAAGCATAAACCTGATTATTTAACCTCTCTACAATGTATTGCTTCAGGGGGAGCACACCTTAATGCCAAGCTAGTAGAAGAGGTCAACAATAAGCTAGGACCCATTCTCTACAACCTTTATGGCACTTCCGAAGCTGGTCTAAATACGATTGCTACACCGAAAGACTTGCAATACTCTCCTGACACAATTGGCCGATTAGTTAAAGGGGGGAAACTAGAAGTGATTGGAAATGGGAATCAACTAAAAGAAGGACAGATTGGACAGCTATGTACAAAGAACAGATGGTCTATAAAAAACAAAGAAGCTTCCTGGATGGGGACTGGAGATATGGGATATAGGGATACAAACGGATATTACTACTTGTGTGGGAGAACAGACGATCTTATAGTTTCTGCAGGGGTCAACATATACCCTAAAGAAGTAGAACAAGTATTAATACATCATCCTTTGATAAAAGAAGTGGCCATTTTAGGCATAGCTGACGAACAATATGGTCAAAGACTAATAGCATACGTTGAACTGAACAACGAAGGCGAACAATTAACAGAGATAACTTTATTAGAGTGGCTTAGCTTAAGGATTCCACGTATTCATCTTCCAAAGGATATAATCTTTGTTGACCAATTACCTTATACCACTTTAGGAAAGCTAGATCGAAAACAATTAGCAGCTTACCGTTGAAATAACTCTTTAGACAACCCGAACACTTCTTCTTGAATAGAATAACAAACCATAACAAAAACCCCCTTAGAAAAGAGGGTTTTTTTGTTAATCTCCATAATCGGCAGCGACATCTGCTGTTGTACGTTTATTTTTGAAAAATACATTTCCATCCAAATATTTGTGGAAGAACCATTCGCCTCCACCAATAACTAATGCAGCAATAAGTGTTCCAAGCGCTAGATTTCCGTCAGCATCTACTAATGCAATTTGCATAAACCAAATGGTTAAGAATGCTAAAATAATATCTCCACCTGTGGCAATCATATTTCGAACATTTTGGCTTGAACGATTAGCAGCTAGGCGGAACAATAGGAAGTCTCCTAAAATGTAAGCTAAAACAGTTAAGACTAAGCTAGTCCATATAGAATCCAGGAATGGGACATCAAAGATTAAAGTCAAAACAACTAAAAGGACTACTGCTATCATCAGAAATTTAATAAGAAGTGCTTTTAAATGCTTCATTTTTTTGTCCTCCTTTGTAAATTTGTTCTATTTAAAATGTTCCCTTAATCTTTCCGATTAAACACATTGTTTTTAAAAATAGGTCTGTCGAGCCTCATTAATTAAGCCTCAACTTTGAAGCTGAGGCCTTTCTTATTGCTCGATTAAACTTACAGATACTTTCACATCTAGCGAATGACTTCCACCTCTATATACTCCTTGAACAGGGCTAACATCATTGTAATCCCGTCCAACACCTACACGTATATGGTTTTCTAACGCTTCCACGTTATTCGTTGGATCAAGTCCTACCCAGCCGATTCCAGGTACCATAACCTCCACCCATGCATGACTAGCAGCATCACCAACTAAAGCAGAGTTTTCTCCAACATACAAATACCCGCTAACATACCGAGCTGGTATATTCTTTGTCCTTAACACTCCGAGCATCACATGCGATATATCCTGACAAACACCTTTTTTAAGGTCGAAGGATTCAATCGCCTTAGTGGTAACTGTAGTAGATGAGCCATCGTATGTGAAATGATTGAACAAATATCCCATTAAATCAATTGAGTATTTAACCGGATTTACCATTTCTCCTATTTCATTATCCACCTTTTCTATTTGCTCTGGTGTCAAATAAGTGTAAGCAGTGTTACTTAAATAAGCTAAATAATGACTTCTAAAAAGATTCGAATGAAAAATTGCGTACATTTCAGGCGAATAATCAATACGATGAACCCACGGACTTCTTTGAATACTTACAATAGAGGTTGTCTTAACCTCTAAATGTCGATGATGGTCTGCTATAAAAAATGATTCTACTGTGTTTCCCCATATATCCACGTGTTCCTTCGTTAAGGCAACAGGATTAATTTCTGCGCGGTAGGAAAGCAATCGTTGACATTCGTCTGTTCTCGGCTTTAAACGAATTGAATTCATACTTTGATCGACCATCGTTTCATAATCGAAAATATTAGTATGCTCAATTTTGTACTTTAAAGAGGACGCTTTTTCATTATTTGAAACCTGAGATCCACTCATCCAATCATTGTCACTCTGTGTCTGTACTTGAATATGGAGTGTAGAAGATGTAGAAACTGGTTCAATTAAGTAATAGGTTTCAGAGAAAGTTTGCCCAATTTCATTACATTGGTTTTGAAAACGATTCAGAAATTCCATCATTTCTTCGGAGTCTAACTCCTGAATAGTCATTTCATCAAAGTCTTGATGAAGCCTTTGTAAAAGATAATGGAGCTTTTCTGAGTGTTTAGCCTTATGTCCTCCCAAATTATCGATTGCATTTTGCACACTATTCATATTGTAATGAATGGATCTAGGAAAGGTTTCATCTACAATAAGAAAAGCAAGAATTGTTCGTGGATCCATTTTTGGTCTATTCACCTTCAAATAGGCCTCATAGCCATTCAGCATTCTAAGTGCTGATAGCCACGCATAATATTCATCTCTTTTATAAGAAAGCTCTGCTTCACTTGTATGTTCACACACTACATTTAAAATTCTGGCAGTTTTTTCAGCCCGTTCTAACCAATTTCCTATTTTCATCATATGGTAAGCTATACCACGAGACATGTTTGACTCAATAATTCCTTGAATAGTGAAAGAAGCCTTTTTAATCTGGCTTAGAAATAACCTCATGTTCTGAAGAGAATAAGGGATATTTTGAGCATCTTTTGTATATAGAAAGACGTCATTCCACACTTCAAACAGTTCATTAGGTATGTGATCACGACAAACCCTTGCATTCTCTCTAGCAATACGTACGCAATTGAAAACCGAATTTGGATTTTCATGACTTAATGCCAAGTAGAATATTAGGTCTTCCTCTTTGCTATTCTTTTTATTTTCCAATGCCTCTAATTCATCTAGAGTAGAACACGCTTCATATAATAGCTTCCACTGTGTCTCTTTAAATGATTCATCACTAGAGGTTTCAACCATTTGAGTTAAATGAACATCTAAAATTCTTGCATTTTGTTCCGCTCGCTCAAAATTTCGAGACATCCAGTATAAAGAATCTGCTACACGACTTAACATGAACTAAAACCCCCTGATTTCATGACCCATGTATCTTTACCGCCACCACCTTGTGAGGAGTTTACTACTAGCGAGCCTTTCTTTAATGCTACACGTGAAAGACCACCTGGAAATACATGTGTATCCTCTCCTCTAATGACAAACACTCGTAAATCTACATGACATGGATAAAACGCTTCTCCTTGGTACGCAGGTGCTCTTGACAGCTGAATAGTCGGCTGCGCAATATACTGCTCCGGTGTCTTTAAAATCTTTTCCCTAAATCTCTCTATTTCTTTTTTAGTAGCATGTGGACCTATTAACATATCATAGCCACCTGAGGCACCAACATTTTTTACGACCAGTTCTGATAAATGCTGAAGCACCCATTCCCTCTGCTCTATATTATCCAGACGATAGGTTTTCACGTTATCAATAATTGGCTCTTCCTCTAAATAATATCTAATCATATCAGGAACATAGGTATACACTGCTTTATCATCAGCAACACCATTTCCTATACCATTTAATATTGCCACATTGCCTAATTTATATGCATCTATTAAACCAGGAACTCCAAGAGTAGAATCCTCACGAAACTCTAAAGGATCCAAAAAGTCATCATCAATTCTACGATAAATAATATCTACTTTTTCAAGTCCACGGATTGTTTTCATATATACAATGTTATCAACTACTGTTAGGTCACGGCCTTCGACCAACTGCAATCCCATTTGTTGAGCTAAAAATACATGATCGTAATACGCAGAGTTATATATTCCTGGAGTAAGCAGTACTGCCTTAGGGTTAGTTACTCCTTCTGGAGCATGTTCTACGATTGCTTCATAGATATAGGTTATTTGCTGTTCCAAAGCATGAATGGAGTGGTTAGCAAAAAATTCGGGATAGACCTGACGCATAACGTATCGATTTTGGAATACATAAGATAGACCAGATGGGTTTCTTAAATTATCCTCAAGCACCAAATACTTACCCGTTTCATCACGAATTAAATCTATACCAGCTAAAAATATGTTGTTATTTAATGGTATTTTAATATTTTTAATTTGCTTGTGATAGTAATATTTATTATTTTCTATCAAATCACGAGGGATAATTCCATCTTTTATAATTTTTTGTTTGTGGTAAATGTCTTGTAAAAAACAGTTTAAAGCCTCTGTGCGTTGTATCATTCCCTTTTGAATTGTCTCCCAATCTTCAGGAGGAATGATAATTGGAATGAAATCAAAAGGCATAGTACGTTCTGCTCCCGTATTATTGTTATAAACTGTAAAGGTTATGCCTTGTCTTAAAAAGGAAAGTTGGGCTGTTTCATGTTTTTCTTTTAGTTCTTCTACAGAAAATCGGTTAAGTATATTATAAAAGTTTTGATAATGTAGTTTTGGTTCTCCACATGATTTTAGCATCTCATCAAAATAAGGTTTAACCTCATACGTATTAAACATTTTCCAACTCTCACTCTCTCTTTAGTAATTTTATGGGAATATGCTATTATTTTTTTCACAACTTCTTTTAATCTATTACCCACTTTTATTTTTAATTAGACATTTTATTAAATATTTATTTTTTATTTTTTCAAAACACGCATAAAAGAAAAAATGAAAGATATACTTCCAAAATAAAAAACCCGAAGTTTTACGATGAGTAAAATTCGGGGTTTCTATCTATATTTGATTGGAGTGTTTTCCGTTACAGAGGGTGGGCTTTCGACTCGCTATTTACCCGGGATTGGTCCTCTCCTCTTCAAACAACTAAAAGTCAAAACGTAAAATCGAGTTTCCGATTTTACGTTTTTAATGGACATTTGTCTTAGCCCTTTTTAAATAAAATTAATTAGAAGCTTTTGGTTCTTGGTGTTCTTCTTCTATTTTACGTAATGATTCTGGGCTTACATCTACTCGTTTCAAGAAGAATGCTAAGACTAACGCGATTATGTTCATAACCAAAGCAACTAGGAAGGAGTATTGAATCCCTGCTAATAGAGCTTGTTGACCTAGTAAGCCCATGGTTTGCTCTGTCAGTGTAGCAGGGTCAACGTTGGCCATTAGGCTTTCCCCTTCTTTGGTGGTTACATAGTTCATTATAGAAACTAGCACTGCCGTACCAATGGAACCTGCAACCTGCTGAGCTGTGTTATTAACAGCTGTACCATGCGGGTTTAAACGTGTTGGTAACTGATTTAAACCATTTGTCATGATTGGCATCATAACCATAGACATCCCTAGCATCCGTATTGTGTAGATTATAACAATAAATAAATAGGTAGAATCTATTTGTAGTCTAGATAATTCAAAAGTAGAAATTGCTGTAATAACCAATCCTATTAATGCTAAAGTACGGGGACCAAACTTATCGAAAAGTTTCCCTGTTATCGGAGACATAATTCCCATAACAATTGCCCCAGGTAGCATTAGTAGTCCAGAGTCTAAGGGAGATATACCGCGTACACTTTGCACATAGGCTGGTGTTAAAATCATACCCGAGAACATAGCAACTGCATTAACAATTGAAATAATGGATGCTAAAGCAAACATCGGATACTTATATACGCGTAAATCTAACAATGGCTGTTCTAACTTTAACTGGCGAATTACAAAAATAACTATTGCTACTAATCCCACGATTAGTGTGGTTAATACAATTGGATCATCCCAGCCAGCTGTGCTTGCTGTGCTGACTCCATATAACAGACCACCAAAACCGAATGTTGAAAGGATTATTGAGGCAAAGTCAATTGTTGCAGTTTTGTCAGTTGTCATAACATTCCCTAGCTTCCAAACAGCTAGTAACAAGCTAATAACGGCTAACGGTAAAATCATGATGAAAAGAACTCGCCAGTCATAGTATTGTACTATGAACCCCGATAATGTCGGCCCAATTGCAGGGGCTGTGATCATAACTAATCCAAAAATCCCCATAGCCGCTCCTCGTTTTTCACGTGGGAAGGCAACAAGCATTACGTTCATCAGTAAAGGCCCCATTACAGAGGAACCAGCTGCTTGAACCATACGCCCTGTTAAAAGGAAGCCAAAGTTTGGAGCAACTGCTGCCATAGCAGTACCTAACGTAAATATGGCCATGGAGGTAAGAAATAATGTTCTATTCGAAAACCTTCTTATTAAAAAGGCTGATGCAGGTATTAGCACTCCGCTCACTAACATATAACCAGTTGCCAACCATTGGACAGTAGAATATTCCACATCTAAGTCCACCATAATGGAAGGTAGTGCTACATTTAAAAGGGAGTTATTTAAAAACGATACAAATGCTCCAACAAAGAGTACTGCGAGCATTAAATACGTAGCTTTTTTATTTTCAGTGCCACTCATCTTTCGTTTTCCCCTATTCTATTTTTCTATATTTACTTCATTACTCGAATTATATTAAACCATTAGTTCATTTTTTTCAATATATTTGTACACCTAGTTTAAATTTAGTTGAACTTTGTGTTCACAATATATATACTAAAGCCATCATCAGATTACTATCGGAGGATTTATGAATAAACGTAAAAGACATGTTGCAGATGTAGCCTTAAAGCTATTTGTAGAAAAAGGAATACAACAAACCTCTATCCAGGACATCATTGATAGAGCAGCTATTTCAAAAGGAACCTTTTATAATTATTTTAGTTCAAAAAATGATTGTATCGCAGAAATACTAGAAGGATTACGATATGATGCTAGTCAGCTTCGTATGCAAATCCAAGTTGGGAAAAACGAAAAGGACCAACAGATTTTAGCTCAACAAATATATAGTATTATTCAGTTAAATGAAGAAAGAAGCCTATATGCTCTCTTTGATGCAATTCTTAGCTCCAATGAAATAGATCTAAAAAAACTTGTGATGCAGCATCGTATATTCGAGCTAGAGTGGTTAGCGATTCGGTTTATTTCTGTATTTGGAGAGGAAATTTCTGAAAATGCCTTTGAAAGTGCTATACTATTTCACGGCATGCTCCAGCACTTACTATTTACAAAACGTGTAACAAATGCAACGTTTTCACTTCATCGAATTGTAGCAGTCCTACTCCAATATATCGGTCTTATCATTCCCTATATGCTTCAACATAATACTTCTTTAATTGAACCTTCTTCCGTCCATTTAATGAGGATGAATATAGATCGAAAGCCAGTAGAGTTAAGCGAGCTCATGAAAATGGCAAAGAACATTGAAGAGGAAGAGAATTTTACGATGGAGCAAGAGGATCTCTATGAGGCCATTATTTCGGAGCTCAACAAAGAACGAGTTCGCAAAAGCGTGCTTCAGCCATTGCTCAATCCTTTCTTAACATCCTTTGATGACACCTCTAGTAAAGGTCAGGTACAAACCTTCATCAATGCCATTTGGTTTTATTTAAAACTGAAGTAATACAAAAACTCACCAAGCTAATATTGGTGAGTTTTTCTAATTTAATGATTTATTACTAAGCAGGTGCAGATATAAGCGTCTTTGCCTAGTTTTAAGGTTTGCGCAAGGTTCGGTCGCGTTTCTGCAAGGTTCTAGCCTTTTTCCGCAAGGTTCAACCTCGTTTGTGCAAGGTTCTCCTCCGTCTCCGCAAGGTTTCTCTCCCCCTCTGCAAGGTTCAGTATCATTCGCTTGAAATCCATCCTACTAACATTAGATTAATAGCCGTATCTATAATCTCTTCCCTTTTTAGACATCTCATGGCCCAAACGAATTGTAGAAACAGCTAGCTCCGCATAGGTCACTTGCTTGGTAGGGTTAAACTGATTTTTCTCTGCCTTTAATAGTCCTAGAGAATCCGCCAACACAATATAGCCGGTATATTCATCTTTAATTTTCTTGCTATCCGCGAAATCATTTTTGTATATCTTGGTTTGCTTAGCTGCTTCCTCTAAGCCTAATGCACGAATATACCATATAGATAGCTCCTCTTTAGTAATAGGACTATCCACATCAAAGGTTGATTTGTCTGCAGCTATTACACCAAGTTCTACTGCTCTTTCAACAGCCTGATAGGAAGTATGCTTCGAATCGATATTAGTAAAGGTTTGTTTAGCATTCTCGGAGTCATCCATAGGATAGCCATGGTACATATATGTTAAGGAATTCATCATTATCCTAATAGCTTCCCCTTTAGATACTGCAGCATCTCCATTAAAAGACTTTGCATCTTTTACCGTTAACACTTTAGATTGGATTAAGTAATTTAATTCGGCGGCTGCATTTGGATGAGAAACCTCTGGTAGTACCTCTCTGTTGTATTGGTTAAACCATTTACCAGTGCTTGCCTCTAAAACCTGAAATTCTTCTTCATTAAACAATGGAGAAGAAATTAAATAGTAGTGATTATTTTCTCGCTTCATATATTCTTTCATATAGCTTGTCTTTAGCATCACGGACTTTTTAAAAGTCTCTGTTGCTTCTTTCTCAGAAATAACTTTGTCTTTTGATGGCCACTCGTCAATCAGAGGTCTATCTATGCTTATGCTACTTAATGAACCGTCCTTGTGAATATTTACATTTATCTGATCACCCACTACCAATACTCCATCAACAATGCGAGGGAAAATGAAGTAATAACCACTCATTGGATCGGCATAGCTGGTCTCAGAAGGAAGCGCATACTCATGAAGATAAGAAGGCGAATACTCTTTTGCATACTCCACAGCCTTAGCTAATGCTTCCTCATATGATAGGGACTTCTGATCTTTATTCTCGTCTAACATTTCCTTAATTTCTTGCTGCATACTATGAAAACGAACTAACTCTCCTGTTTTCTTATCGAATTCTATACTAGACCCAGATCCTGAGCCATTAGAAAAATGATACATGTAGTGAACACTGATCACTTCTTGTCCATTATAATTTTTCATTTCCTCTACCGATTGAATCGTTAATTTTATCTTACTTGAATCTACCTTCAATAAGTTCTCTGCTGTTTTCTTAGCCGCTTCTTTTGTAATGCCATTGTGTTTGACAGGCAATGCCTTGTCTACAATCATTTCAGATCCTTTATGAGCAGGATACTCCTTTAAAAACTCATAGGAATTAAACCAATCCCCAGTAATAGCATTTACACTTAGTATTTCAGGCTTATAAACTAACTTCACATCAGGCTTATTACCTTCGTTTGGATAGGTAATTTGATATTGCAGCTTAGCCGTCAAATTATCCTTTATCTGATTTAGAATAACTTCAGCATCTTTACCCTTTTTTACATCATCGAAGGTAGAAGACTTGCTTGGAATAGCCCGATTAAATCCTACAACCTCTCCATTTCCTAGTACAGTCACATTAACTTGTTGATCCCCAACAGCGACACCATCCTGCATTCGGTTAAAAGAGAAAGTATAGCGAATTGGTCGAGTTAAAATTTGTGAACTATAATAAAAATCTTCAAGTCCTTCTTCTAATTGGTAGCTACCGTCCTTCATATACTTTTTCATAAAATCATGGGCAATTTGTTTAGCTCCATCTTTAGATACTTTGCCTGGAAATAAAGAATCTGCAGTGGCAACTGGTTCATATTGAAAAGACTCTATCTCATAATTATCCCCATAAAAACCTATGTTGCCCGAGATCTCCTTCCCTTTTTCCTGCTTATGAAAAGACATACTATGCCTAGTTGTATTTTCATATGGATTATCGTAGGAATGCATGTAGAATTCGCTAGGCTTGATTGAGTCGAAAACACCTGGAAAGCTAGCCTTAAACTTTTTAAGTAATTCCTCTTTAGACACCAAAACGTCTGTAGCAGCAACTTGCGACACAACATTATAAGGCTGTGTTCCTGTCGTATATGATGCATTTGCAGTAGCTGATAACATTCCCAGTGATAACGCGGAAGCAGTTAAAATAATTCCCATTTTCTTCAAAAATAGTCCCCCTTTTACGGTAATAATTATATTTTAAACTAATATATGGAAATTAGAAACATATATTTTCCTAAAATTTTAACTATTCATTTAAATGAATTAGTATAAGTGCCAGTACATGAAGTAAATTAACCGCCACTCAAACGAGAGGCGGTTAATTTACTTCATGTATTTATTTACTAGCTCATAGCTTCTTTCTTTAGTGAGATCGGCTAGAGCACTCGCATACAGGAATGGTTCAAGTGTTCCACCTTCAGCTTCCTGTGATTTTTCTTCTGCTATTTGATCACGTTGCACAATCCAGTCTTCTTGTTCTTTCTTTAAATCCTCGAAGTCACTTTCAGAAAGCTGGTCTTTAAGTACATCATAAACTTCATTTAATGCATCGTCCCATCTTTCAAAAGTCTCTGATTTAGCCTCGTTCATATCCGCCTGTGTACCAGATTCATATACCTTATCGAATTCCTTTAGGCTACTTTCAATCTCGTCTAATTTGTTTAGATAGGCTTCCTTCGTTCCATCATGCTCGCTAGCTTGCTCTTCAGGGACTGGAACATCAACAGCTAAATCCTTTTCTGTGCTAGAATCGCATCCTGCTAGCCAAATAAACGGGAGCATTAATATGAGAAGTTTCTTCAATATAATCCCTCCTATAATCTATCAGACAGAAACTTCACAGAAAAGTTTCACTTTTTCTAACGATTTATATATTTCCCACTAATTATCTCCTATTCCTTATATGTTCTTCCCCAGTATAAAGAGGATAGGCAGATCTAACCCTTATTCAACCAAAGTCCTCATTTTTTATGTTATCCATAGACCCTTTCGCTCATTTTCTCAAAATTCAAATAAAATAGGAAGCTATTATTTTCATATCTACTAAGGTTTGATTACAATGAATAAAAACCGATAGTTTGAGCATTAAAGCGGGAGGATTAAAATGAAGAATAACAAAATGGCCGTAGCAATTGTTAGCACAACACTTTTATTAGGAGGCTGCAATATGGAAGTAGAAAGCAAAAAGGAATCCGAAATAATTGGTAAAGGAGATGTGGCTTTAGATTCTTCAAGCTTTGTTAGTGTTCAAGATTACACTGGGGAGGAATATGCCCTACAGGACGGGGAGGAAACAGATAAAATAGCTGAAGCAAATCGAGAGGAAATTGAACAAGCGGTAAAGGACTTCTTTTTAAACAACTATAAAACAGAAGTGAAAATCCATAACATTGTGGGAGCTGTGGATGGTGCCTCTGTATTCGTGGAATCTATAAGGGAACCTCATTTTTATACATTTGCTATTGTACCTATTGATGTTGAGAATGAAAAAGTAGAAGTAGATAAAGTATGGTCTCAAGAGGGACAGATAGAAGATGCCATTACTACTGGGCTTTATGCGATGATCCATGATCAGGAATTTTCTACACTTGATAACTACTTAGAGAAACTCACTGAAGAAAATCCTTTAGTAGGTACCCGTATGGAGGCAGTTGAAAAGGTAGGAGCTAATGGATATGCAACTCCCTATTATTATACAAGCGCTGCTGGTGAATACTTTACCGAGCTTTACAACAAATATATAGAAAATCCTACCATTAGCAAAGAAGAGTTAAAGAGCTCAATGAAAAAGTATGATTTAAATTCAAATCTAATGCTTATTACGATTACTTTATATATGAAAGAATCAGATACTGACCCAGATGAAGTGCTTTATGACAAAATAGTTTCTGATATCGAGCAAATGGAAGGCCTACCACGAGGCTCTTATTCCGTCATTTTACATGATAACTTGATAAACGCAGAATATGCTGACGGCTCCAAAAAAAGCTCATTAAACAAAACTGCCTTGAATGAAATTAGAAAAGAATAGGAGTGAAAATCTAGGTGACTACTATTAATCCTGTTTCTAACGTCCAGACAACTGACCAAGATTTAGTAGAATTAGCTGGTTTTCATGCTTACCGACATTATCAAACCGGTAAAATTATAACCGTAAACGATAAAATTTTTAAAGTAGTAGATACCCAATATGGGATGTCCTCTGGGCTAGATGCTGTTACTGTACAAAACCATGAAACGAAGGAATTGACGGTAGTTTATATTGGGAGCGAGGACAATAAGGATTGGATTGATACGAATGCAAAGCTACTCGCTGACACTCCCCCTGCACAAGTAGGTGATGCACAAGACTACTTTGACTGGGTAAATACTAACCTTGGTAAAGTAGATTCCGTAACAGGTAACTCCCTAGGTGGAGGATTAACTAATGCTGTCGCTATTGAAAATCCTCAGGTGAAGGCTGTCACTTTAAATCCAGCCATCCTTCCTGCTGGTTTAGTAGATCCTACAATGATGTACGATAATATAACCAATTACTATAGCCGCTTTGACTTTCTTACAAGTACAGAGGAATCGCTAGGATTAGGTAATAGAATACCTGGGAAAAAGTATAGCATCAATAATGGGGTTCCCCTCCTTTCCATGATTGCCCCGAATCATACGGGCTACGTAGATCCAGATAAAGATGGGAACTTTGTCATTGAAGTTGGCATAAAGGGACAGCCTGGACATGGATTTATCCATATTGGGGCCGACGATCATATTGTAACGAGTATTTGGACAGGGCAGCCTATTTATGGAGGCTATAGCGAAAAAATTGAGATTAACCAAGAAAACATGATTTTACTCTCCAATGGTATTAGAGACCAAGTAAAGGGTCGAATTACCAATGTTCAAGAGTATATAAGTAACTCAGTCAGTATTGTGGAAGATGAGAATGCAAAATTTAGTCAGCGTGTCACCACACTTCAAGAGACATTCCAACAAAAGTTGGAGGAAATAGCTGTAGACCCACTTTTTAAGGGAATAGCGGAGACAGGGGCCATTATCAAAGCGGCAATCGATGACTTAATCGACCTTCTGAATAAGGCTGAGGAACGTTGTCTCATCTTAAACAGCATTCTAAACTCAAAGCCTGCAGAACTTATTGAGTTTATTACCTCCACTAACATAAGTGTAGAAACGCTCTTTGCTCCGGCTAGAGACTATTTAAACCAACTCAAGCAAGATGTAGATTACCTAGTCGCTAGTGCCCACAATATCCTTTATAACGAAATCCCTGAACTATTTAGAGGAGGCACAGACAATTTCGTTGATGCTGTTGTAGGGGAGCTTGCGGCACATTATAACGTCCTAAAGATAAACAAAGAAGAGGTGTACACTCAGTTAACAGAATATGAAGCGCAGGTTAACGACATTGCCAATTCTTTTATTAATCGAGATGTGAGCCTAGCTGATGCTATCCACTCGGGAGCCACACCAGGAGAACGTGTAGATGCTGTTCAAAAAACAGAAATTAAAACAATTCAGGAATCTTCTTATTTAGTAATCGGAATGAAAATGAAGGAAGTCCAAGTAGAATTAGCTCATAATACAATTGTGACTGTAGGAACAACGATATTAAGACCTATCCTTTCTAGACTGGAACGTATTGTACTTTTAATAGAAGCTGCATTGACTGCCATTATTGTCGCAGTAAAGGCCGCTCAAAATATCGCGATATATGGAAATCCAATCAGCTTGTTGATGAGTATATTCACAGATTATGAGCAAAGAGTTAAAAGTGCCGTTGCCAGTGCTCTAGAGCCTCTAGTAGAAATGGAGGTCCTAATGGAAAGTTTGCGTGTTGGATTTAATCGGATGCATACAAACTTACCAGAGATGCTTGATAACTTTAAACCCTACCTGGATACCGCCATCTTTGAACCAGCTAAGTTTGAAAATGTGCGATTATACAATGTGGCGACCTTAGCCATTTTAGATGAAATGGAGCTACTGTTTAATGAAATCATTTACCAGCTTGCGGACGAAAAAGCTAATGCCATCGAAGAGACATTAGAGGTTTCCAAAAACGTATTAGGAAACCTACAAATCCTGAAGGAGCAAGTAGACAGAGGTACATTATAATATAAAACTTTGGGACTCCGGTGCAGCGATGCTACATTAGAGTTCTTTTATTTTGCTTACATATGATATCTAGTTCTTCTGTTCTTTTAATCTTGCATTGTCTTTCAATAGTCTATATACTAGTCTTTGTGCAAAAAACAAACCGACCGTTCTGTTTTAGAAAGGAGTAAATAAGATGCCCCCAGGGATGGAAACTAAACAGCACCTTATCAAGACTGCAGGCCACTTATTTAGTTGTTATGGTTTTGAAGCGGTAAAAATCTCCACTATTATCAACGAAAGCAACACAACTAAAGGCGCCCTTTATCATCACTTTCCGAACGGTAAGGAAGAGCTACTTCTTGCTGCTATCCAATATACAGGAGATTTGTTACTAAGTGATACAAAAAATCTATTGAACAAATCTGCTGATCCTATTGAAATGTTATTAAATCAATTGAATATGATTGCTACGCAAATTGAGCAAAAGCATGAATTATATGGTGTTCCTATTGGTAATATTGCAGGAGAAATGGCTCTTAAAAACAATGAGATTCGTCTAGCCTGTGACCACGTTTTTAAAAGCTGGCAAAAATTAGTGAAAGAGAAGTTTATCGATTATGGTATGTCGGAAGAATGTGCAACTAATCTTGCCATAACATTAAACGCATTATTTGAAGGTGGGATATTGTTGAGCGTCACAAGTGCTTCTGGTGATCCATTAAGAGCTATCGCCAAACAAATACCCAATTTAGTACCACCAAAACAGTAATTTATAATAGAGAGTAGGATTTACATGTCACAACCAATTAAAAAATTACCTATACTTTCTGCATTCTTAATAGCGGGCTTTGTAGGTCTCTTCAGTGAAACAGCACTAAACATGGCATTAGGACAACTAACTGTCGAGCTAGGCGTTGAACATACAACGATTCAATGGCTGACAACTGGCTTCCTGCTGACCCTAGGTATACTTGTACCGATTTCTGGATTGCTAATCCAAAAATTTACGACTCGTCAGCTATTCTTAACCTCCTTAACATTTTCTATCGTAGGGACAATAATTGCAGGACTTGCGCCAACCTTTGCCTTCTTATTAATGGCACGTATTGTACAAGCAGTTGGTACTGCTATTCTATTACCTTTGATGTTTAATACGGTTCTATTAATCTTCCCAGTCGAAAAACGTGGATCCGCAATGGGTATCATGGGACTTGTTATTATGTTTGCACCAGCAATCTCCCCTACCGTATCTGGAATAATTTTAGAATACTTAACTTGGCACTGGATTTTCTGGACGACACTGCCATTCCTTGTATTTGCTTTAGTTTTCGGCTATTTCTATATGCAAAATGTGAATGAACTAACTCATCCAAAGATTGATGTACTATCTGTTCTCTTCTCCAGTATTGGATTCGGAGGAATTGTGTATGGCTTCAGTGTGGCAGGAGAAAATGGCTGGGGGAGTACTATTGTAATTGTTGCATTAGCTGCAGGTATAATCGGTCTAGCTCTATTCACTTGGCGCCAGCTGAACATGGAAAAACCAATGATCAATCTAGCAGTACTAAAATATCCTATGTTTGTACTTGGCCTAATCGCGGTATTTATCGCCTTTATGTGTATTCTTTCTACCATGATCTTGCTTCCACTTTACCTACAAACAGGCTTAGCTTTAGCAACATTCACAGCAGGACTTGTTCTATTGCCTGGTGGTGTTATTAACGGTATTTTCTCACCTATTGTCGGAAAGCTATTTGACGACTATGGTGCAAAGGTTCTTGTAATGCCAGGATTTATTTTAATCGGTATTGCGTTCGTATTCTTTATGCAAATTGACCAACAAACTTCTCAACTTACGATAATCGTGCTTCATAGTGTTATGATGATTGGTGTATCGCTTGTTATGGCTCCGGCTCAAACAAATGGCTTAAACCAATTACCACGTCATTTATATCCAGATGGCACTGCATTAATGAACACGCTTCAGCAGGTATCTGGTGCAATCGGTACAGCAGTCGCAATTACAATCATGTCCACTGCTCAAACTTCATTCATGAAGGAGGAAGGTACTACTATTCCTTCCATCGATTCATTTATCTATGGCGTGCAAACGTCTTTCAAATATGCTATTGCATTAGCAGTAGTTGGTTTGATTTTATCGTTCTTTATCAAAGGGAAAAAACAGACGATCAACTCAAAAAATTAATCATGTCAACAGCCTTCAAGCTTTCTTTGCTTGAAGGCTTTTTAATTGATTTTGTCTCTATCTCACACTTTTCGTAGGATAAGGATAAGTCATCCCCCCCTCCCAAAAGAGTATTTACTATTTCTGAAGCGTCTTAGGGATGCTACACTAATGTTAAACAAACAGCTTTATTCAAATGAACTTAAAGGAGAGATATATATAAATGACTTTAACTCTTAAAAAATGTACCTTTGAAGATTTGCATACGCTTCAAGAAATTAGTTATGAAACATTTGATGAGACATTTAAGCATCAAAATTCACCTGAAAATATGAATACTTATTTAGAACGAGCATTTAATTTAACACAATTAGAAAAAGAATTATCCAATATTTCCTCGCAATTCTTTTTTGTTTATCATAACAATGAAGTTGCCGGTTACTTAAAGGTCAATGTTGATGAGGCACAGTCTGAAAAGATGGATGAGGAATCACTTGAAATAGAGAGGATATATGTAAAGAATAAGTTTCAAAAGCTAGGACTTGGAAAACTTCTCCTCAACAAGGCGATAGAAATCGCAATGGAAAGCGATAAAAAGAAAATTTGGTTAGGTGTATGGGAGAAGAATGAAAATGCAATTGTTTTCTATAAGAACATGGGGTTTGTTCAAACCAGCGATCACTCCTTTTATATGGGTGATGAAGAACAGATAGATTTAATAATGACTAAAACGCTCTCCTAAAATACCGAAGAAAAAAATGAGCTAGGAATTTCACTTCCCAGCTCATCACTTTATACATACTCCTTATTTCCTTCACCTAATAAATATACTTCTCCCAGATGAAAAATATCCGTGTTGTTTTGTTCCCCTTCCCACGTGCAATTCACTTCGCTAAAATGACTCTCTGATTATTATTTCTTATTTCGGGTAAATACTTTATAGAGTCTAGTAATCTAGAAAAATTCAAAGACTAGACTATAAGCAGTTGCCAGGAGGAAGAAAGAAATCATGCAAAAACTTTTACTGACCTTAGTCATTTGGGCACTATGGGTTGTCTTTCCTACAGGTCCTATTGAAGCTAAGGCAGAAACATATACGATTACCCCATCCAGCGATACATACAATCATAAGTTCGAGAGCTATTCTACATACAATTCTCATACGAAACATTATTATTTACTACGTTCCTATCTGGAACAGCTTGAAAAAATAAACGGTGGGACACTCATCATAGAAAAGGGCACTTACACAGTATCCAATGTACTTTTTGTCCCTTCTAATGTAACGGTTAAATTAGAAGATGGCGCAAAGCTTGTTAATAGTGATAAAACTGGCACCTCTGAGCTCGATGCCGATAAATCACTTTTCCATCTTATCCGACCTTCATTAGGAAAAGAGGAAGGTGTCTATGGTAAGCACGAAGGTGAAAAAAATATCTCGTTCATTGGAGCAGGAACAGCGACCATGGATTTAAATTTTGATAAGGATGCAATTGCTATTATTGCAGGACATAATAAAAACATTAAAATTGAGAATATCCATTTTACTAACATGTATTCTGGTCATTTCATCGAAATTGATGCCACAAGGAACGCTGTTATATCCAACAACAAGTTTATGAATTCAAAAGCCTCTCCAACTGAAATAAAAGAAGCCATTAATATCGATACCCCTGACAAGCTGACGAATGGCTGGAGCTCTAAATGGAGTAAATTCGACAAGACACCAAACACCAATATGCTAATAGAGGACAATGTCTTCTATGACTTAGACCGGGCAATCGGTACTCATAAATATTCGGGTGGTAAATATCACGATAATATTGTTATTAGAAATAATAAAATAGAAAAAATGCGTCAGGATGCCATACGCGTCATGAACTGGAGCAACTCAACAATAGAATATAATATCATCAAAAATGTTGACCCAGGTGAATACAACTCGAATAGAGGAATTATGGCTAGTGGCGCCCTTAACCCTACCTTTCAAAACAATGTATTTATAGACCTACCGCGAGCAGTCCAATTTATCGCGTGGAAAAACGATGATTCCGGATCTGAGTACGATATAACATATAATAAATTAATGGAGAATAATAAAGAGGTACTTAAAACAAACATCGTTTTTAACTCGGAGGAGGACTTTATACGCATTAACCCTAAATTTAAGAAATATGATGCTGCCCATACGGAATTTATCCCTTTAAAAACAACACTATCTCCTGCATTACCTAAAGTATCTTCTCTCTCTCCAAAAATATGGGGTCTTATAGAAAAAAACAACGACGATAATGGATCAAATAATCCCTCTACCTTTTATGAAGATCTATTTACGGCAGAGTCCCTACCTTTATCTTTTCAGAGCTATAGGAGCATATATGAACGAAAAATGACAAATAAGCTAGAAATATTTAAATAGACATCCAGATTTGTATCACGTAATTTGAGAATTCCTTATATTTCAATACTCATAAAACCTTAAGATTTATCCTAATATCCCCTTAAGATTTATTGGTTACCATAAACTTACCAATTAATTTTAGGAGGTTACGTTCTCATGGATTTAATAAGTATAGTGTCTGGTCTTTTGCCGTATGTAAAATATTCTATTTTTATTTTCATTGCCTTAATCATTGGGTTTTTCCTTTTTAAAAAGGTTTATCTGGGGAAAAAACTAATACGTCTGTCCAAATTTATTTTAATCCCTTTACTGATTTGCTGGGGAACCGTCGTATTAGGGATCACTACTTTAAGTAGGCCTGCAATGTTTACTGGCCAATTTAATCCTAGTCTGTTCAGTAGCTATGTGAATGCCTGGAACAAATGGTCCATGCCTGAATTACAGTTAATCCTCTTTAATATGTTAATGTTTGTTCCATTAGGTGTTTTATTGCCGTTGATCCATCCAAAAATGAAACGGTTCTGGAGAGTATTCATTATTTCGATTGTATTTACTCTTTGTATAGAAATATTCCAGTACATTTCTGGTAAAGGGATCTTTGAATTTGACGACCTTCTGCATAATACAATCGGAAGTCTAGCAGGTTACTTTTTAGTAATGGCCATCATGACAAGCATCGAGCAACGAAAGTTAAAACTAGCTCCAATTGTAAAAGCATTTGCTATTCCACTAATTTTTGTTCTGTTATTCGGTATAGCAAGTGTTGTATATAATGCACAAGAGTTTGGAAACCTGGCATTTAAGCCTGTACAAAAACAAAGTATGGAGCAAATTGATGTGCAACTAGAGACACAGCTATCTAACAAATCGACTAATGCTTGTATGTACCACAATTCAGATGTTAGAGATATTAATAATTTTAAAACAGTCTCACAATCCATCTCCGATCAATTTGCTTTACAACAGCACGGTGGTATACGAATGGAAGGGGAAAATCGCCAGCTACAGCTGATAGATGAGGAAGGTGAATTCTATTACTTAACTTATTTCATGTCCAATGGTTCATGGTCCTTTTCATCTGATGCTTATAGCGAAGAGGTTCCAAAAGTAGACATAGAACAGCAAAAACGGTCTATGGAAGATTGGTTAGAAAATGAAGGTTTATTCCCTAGTAATGCTACCTATCAGAAGCAAGATGAACGTACCATTCGTTGGGATTTAGAAAAGCGAGAGAATGTACAATCTACATGTGAGGATTTTTCTCAAGGATTTATCGTAGTTAACCTTTCTGATAAACAAACTCCTGATAGCATCATTTATGACGTGAGTGATAATAAATTGGTTAGGGAGAAGGAAGTTATATCCCAACAGGAAGCATATAAGGCATTACTAAATGGGGAGTTTAGCTTATTCAATCCTCTACAAAAAGGAGATAAGTTAACGATAACGGATGTTCGCATAGACTATACTTATGATACTAAAGGTTATTATCAGCCTGTATATGTATTCAATGGTAATGTGAATGATCCAGATTCTACTGTTGAAATTCTGATACCAGCTATTAATTAATAAAACAGCACTTACTCTAGCAGAATAAAGTAAGTGCTGTTTTAGTTTAGATATTAAATTTTAGTGTGATTGTTTCCATTACTGCCATCTACCACTTCTTCTCCCGCTTCTTTCACTTTTCCACTTATTTCTTTTATATCAGACGTGATCTCTTTAGCACTTGAAATAATCCCACTTGAATCTTCCTTTACTTGACTAACTGGTGCAAGAATGTTCTCGTTCACTTTTTCATATAGAGATTGTGCGTCGTTTATTGCGTCTTTCAGAACCGTAGAGGCAGATTTCAGTCGCTCTTGTAGATCGTTTTTCACTTCTCCTGGATTGTTTCTAACTTGGCTATACATATCCAATGTTGAGTCTTTCACGTTTTTAGTTGTGGATGTTACTTTGTTTCGTGTATTGGAATCAAGCATTGCAATAGCCGCACCGATAACAGCCCCCACTACCAAGCCCTTTAAAAGCTTTCCATTTTTTTCTTCCTCGGTATTAGTCATTCCGTTGTTATACGTAGCAATTTGTGTCATCAATTATTCCTCCTGTCTGTTTTTTGAAATTTGTTTCCTTACTACTTTAAGTGCCCTTTTTTCTTTTGTTTAAACTATTTGATTAAATTTCAATTCCTTTTATCAGCTAATTAACGTACTCTCTACAAATGAAGGAAAAAGTAGCAAGAAATAAAAAAAGCTTCCCACTAGTTATTACAACTAATGAGAAGCTTCTATTTTTAAACGATCCTATATGTTAATCTCTAAACTTCACTTCACATCGTAACCCTTATGAATCATGGGTTAACAAGGCTTATTACATCATGCCGCCCATTCCGCCCATGTCAGGCATACCCATGCCGCCTGCTCCTGCTGGTTCTGGAATGTCTGCTACTACTGCTTCTGTAGTTAAGAATAGAGAAGCTACAGATGCAGCGTTTTGAAGAGCTGAACGAGTAACTTTAGTTGGGTCTACGATACCTGCTTCGATCATGTTAACCCATTCGCCAGTTGCTGCGTTGAAGCCCATGCCGATATCTTCGCGTTTTAGGCGATCTACAACGATAGATCCTTCTAAACCAGCGTTGTTAGCGATTTGACGAACTGGTTCTTCTAATGAACGAAGAACGATACGGATACCAGTTGCTACGTCGCCCTCTTTTGTTTCTGCAAGCTCAGCTACTTTGTTGTATACGTTTACTAGTGCAGTACCACCACCAGATACGATACCTTCTTCTACAGCTGCGCGAGTTGCGTTTAGTGCATCTTCAATACGAAGTTTGCGTTCTTTTAGCTCAGTTTCTGTAGCTGCTCCAACTTTCACGACAGCTACTCCACCAGCAAGCTTAGCAAGACGTTCTTGAAGTTTTTCTTTATCGAATTCAGAAGTTGTTTCTTCTAATTGGCCACGGATTTGAGCAACACGGCTAGAGATGTTTTTCGTATCTCCGTTACCTTCTACGATTGTTGTGTTATCTTTTGTTACTACTACTTTAGAAGCGCGTCCTAATTGAGTGATGTTCGCAGATTTTAAGTCTAAGCCTAAGTCTTCTGTGATTACTTCTGCACCAGTTAGAATAGCGATGTCTTCAAGCATAGCTTTACGACGGTCACCGAATCCAGGAGCTTTAACAGCTACTGCATTGAATGTACCACGTAATTTGTTTACTACTAGAGTAGCTAACGCTTCCCCTTCTACATCCTCAGCGATTAGTAAAAGTGGTTTACCTTGTTGAACTACTTGCTCTAGCACTGGTAAGATTTCTTGAATGCTTGAGATTTTTTTGTCTGTGATTAAGATATATGGGTTGTCTAAGTTAGCTTCCATTTTATCTGAATCCGTTACCATGTATGGAGATGCATATCCGCGGTCGAATTGCATACCTTCTACCACATCAAGCTCTGTTGTGAATCCTTTAGATTCTTCGATTGTAATTACTCCGTCGTTACCAACGCGCTCCATTGCCTCAGCGATTAATTCACCAACTTCTTCATCACCAGAAGAAATAGCAGCTACTTGAGCGATTGAATCTTTACCTTCGATTTGTTTAGAGATTGCTTTAAGCTCTGTTACAGCAGCAGCTACAGCAAAGTCGATTCCTTTACGGATACCAACTGGGTTAGCACCAGCTGTTACGTTTTTAAGTCCTTCACGGATCATAGATTGTGCAAGAACTGTCGCAGTTGTTGTACCATCACCAGCGATGTCATTTGTTTTAGAAGCAACCTCAGCTACTAATTTTGCACCCATGTTTTCAAAAGCATCCTCAAGCTCGATATCTTTTGCGATTGTTACACCATCATTTGTAATAAGTGGAGAACCAAATTTTTTCTCTAATACTACGTTACGACCTTTTGGCCCTAATGTTACTTTAACAGCGTCTGCTAATTTATCTACTCCACGCAGCATTGCACTACGAGCGTCTTCACTAAATTTAATTTCTTTTGCCATGTTATTATGCCCTCCTAATTGTTCTTTTTAATTTCTTTTATTAGCCGATTACAGCAAGAATATCGCTTTCGCGTAAGATTAAATAGTCGTGGCCTTCATATTTTACTTCAGTTCCAGCATATTTAGAGAAGATAATACGGTCCCCTTCTGTTACGTCTAATTCAACGCGGTTTCCGTTTTCTAGTACTCGTCCAGTACCTACTGCAACGACTTTACCTTCTTGTGGTTTCTCTTTAGCAGAGTCTGGAAGTACGATGCCAGATGCTGTTTTTTCCTCAGCTTCGATTAATTCGATTACAATACGATCACCTAATGGTCTTAACAAGTGAAACTACCTCCCTAAAATAAGTTGAATTTAATATTTATTAGCACTCTCACACTTTGAGTGCTAACACACTTATAATAATAATTAAACTATGGAAATTTTGCAAGTCAGAACCTAAACTTTTTTTAAAATTTTATTATCTTTTTTCTCCTCTTAGATCATGAGTATTTCACCTTGCCCTTGTGCGAAAGCAAGTCCCTTTTAAATACTAAAACTATCCAAGAATAAAATAGCTAACAAGCGATTTTATTTTAGTTTTCCATTACAATAAGGCTAGCACATATAATAATTACCAGTATGCTATGCAATAGAATCTTTATAGAAGACGGAAAGGATATTTAGATGAAAAAACAACAAACAGCCTTATACATATTAATCACCTACTGTGTCATGCAGCTCTCCGGAATCATCTTTGCTTCTCTGCTATTTATGGTTTTTAAATACTATAACCTGGAAAATCCTATGTTACTGGCTAACGGCTGGTGGACTTTCATCGGAATGGGGACTGCAACAATCATCACTTTACTTATCATCCGAAAAGACAAGAGCTTTATCCGACCTTTAAAGGGACTAGCTTCGAGCACACTCAAATCAGTTGCCTGGGGAGTTTTGGGATTCATAATGGTTTTGTACGGTCAGGCCCTTGCTGCTAATATTGAGATCAAGTTTTTTGGAATCGAGCCCGGTTCTGAAAATACACAAGATTTCATGGAACTAGCTAGTTCGGTGCCCTTTGTTTTTTTCTCTATCGTATTCTTTGCCCCAATCTTAGAAGAGCTCATCTTCCGTCGTATCATTTTCGGAACATTATTACCTAAAACAAACTTCTTTGTAGCAGCACTTATAAGCTCACTGTCCTTTGCAGTCATCCATTTTGAGTTTACGCACATACTAATATATGCTGTGTCTGGTTTTATATTCGCATTCATTTATTATAAAACTAAAAGAATCATCACTTCTATTATTGCCCATATGCTTTTAAATGGATTCGTAGTAATTGCACAACTATATAATGAAGAAATAATTAACTTCTTTGAAAGATTAGCAGAAATGTTGCAATAAGGAGGAATCATTATGACTTTTTCATTTACGAAGTTTCCTATAATAGAAACAGAAAGACTTATTCTCCGAAAGGCAACTGAACAAGATTCAGACTACATTTTAAAATTGTATGCCAATGAAAATGTTGTGCAGCATATGCCACTCGATCCGTTTACTTCTATTGAAGATGCAAAAGGCGAGATTAGTTGGTACGAGAAAATATTTTCGGAGCAAACTGGTTTGCGTTGGGTAATAGAAGAGAAGGTAAACAAAAAAGTGATTGGTACGTGTGGCTATTTAAACTATGAGGTTGAACACAATCGGATAGAAATAGGCTATGACCTCTCCCCTGAATCATGGGGAAAGGGAATTATGACGGAGACACTAAAGGCTGTTATTCACTTTGCCTTTTCAGAGTTAAATGTAAACAAAATTGAAGCTCAAATCACGTCAGAAAACGATGCCTCCCTTCACCTAGTAAGTAAGCTAGGCTTTCACAGAGATGGTGTTCTAAGGGAACATGAATTTGAAAAGGGACGCTATATCGACCTTGTCATTTATTCCCTCCTGAAAAGCGAATATACAAAGTAAGCCTTCGACTAAATTAGAGTCGAAGGCTTTTTCAGATGAATGGAGAAGTTTGATATCCTTGCTAGTTTTTATTTGTCGACTCCCCCATTTGCCTGTCGGGGCAGGGATAGGCGCCTACGCTTTTCTAGATATCGTTTCGAATCATATAGATTAGTGTTTGAAGTTCTACGGAAAGGTCAATCGTATGTACGCGTATCTCGTCTGGTGTGCTTATAGGAACAGGCGTAAAGTTTAATATTCCTTTTACATCCGAGCCAACTAGGAGGTTTGCCACTTCTTGAGCAGAACGGCTTGGTAGAGTGAAGATTACTAATTCAATTCCATATTCCTTAAGTTTTTCTAGCATTACACTGGAATGAAAAACTGGAATATCACTGATGATCGTTCCTTCGAGTGGTGCCTTCGTATCAAATGCTACTACTATTCTAGTGTTATGGTTTTTTTGAAAGTTATATTTAACAAAAGCTGTACCTAAGCTACCAACACCTATCAAGGCAACTTTAGCCGCTTCGTCTTGGTCCAGTGTCTTCCGGAAGAATTCTAGAAGGTGTGGTACATCGTAGCCATAGCCTTTCTTACCTAATGCACCAAAATGAGAAAAGTCTCTACGGATGGTCGCCGAGTCGATTTTCATCGCTTCACTTAGCTGTTGGGATGAAATACGTTTATGCTCTGCATTGTGAAAGCTTTGTAAAAATCTATAATATAAAGGAAGTCGTTTCATTGTCGCTTGAGGAATGCGAGGTACATCACGTTTCATAAGTATCCTCCTAATGTATAAGGCAAATTCATTTTTTCACGTTACCTTTCTTTCATTGTAAAGGGAGAACGTTGCAACGACAAGTCCTATCTATTACACTTAGGATAGAATTGAGGTGCAAATAATCGTGATCGTTTTACAAGTAAACCAAGTAACTAAATCCTTTAATGGGGAAGATATATTAACAAACGTAAAGCTAGAGGTTCAAGACCGTGACCGAGTTGCACTAGTCGGTCGTAACGGTGCTGGGAAATCTACCTTACTTAAAATAATTGCCGGAGAAATGTCCTATGATTCCGGTGACATTATCATGCCAAAAAATATTAGACTAGGCTACTTAGAGCAGCATGCCGGTTTAGAATCCAAGCTGACCATTTGGGAGGAAATGAAATCTATCTTCAGTCATTTAATAGACTCCGAAAAAGAATTACGTTCATTAGAAGCCCAAATGGCTGACCCTGCTGTCTATGAGGATCCAGAAGCCTACGCTAAAGTAGCTGCTACATATGACGAGCTTCAGCTTGCATTTAACGAGGCTGGTGGCTATCGCTTTGAATCTGACATCCGCTCTATCTTACATGGGATGCAGTTTTTCCCGGACGACTATGACAAGCCTGTACAAGCATTATCTGGCGGACAAAAAACACGCCTAGCTTTAGCTAAAATGCTATTAAGTAAGCCCGATTTACTTATACTCGATGAGCCTACAAACCATTTGGATATCCAAACACTCAGCTTCTTAGAAAACTATTTGAAAAATTATAGTGGAGCCATTTTAATCGTATCCCATGACCGGTACTTCCTAGATCAGGTAGTAAATCTAGTGTACGAGGTTTCTCGCCATAATGTTACGAGATACGTTGGTAACTACAGTGCCTATTTAACGCAAAAGGCAAAAAATTATGAGCTGGATAAAAAGAAGTATGAGAAGCAACAAGAGGAAAAGGCAAAGCTAGAGGATTTTGTTAGCCGTAACCTGGCTCGTGCCTCCACAACCAAGATGGCGCAGTCTAGAAGAAAGGTAATCGAGAAGACAGACTGGATGGATGCACCTGATGGCGATGAAAAATCCGCTAACTTCGGTTTTACCATCGACCGCCCAAGTGGCAATGATGTTCTGCGCTTAGAGGATGTTGCTGTTGGCTACTCCAATAAAACCGTCTCCTCTAACATCTCATTTTCTGTGTACAAGCAGGACCGGATTGCATTAGTTGGACCGAATGGCGTCGGTAAATCCACCTTGCTGAAAACAATTATGAAGCAGCTTCCATCTGCTGGCGGGCATATTCAATACGGGACGAATGTGCAATTTGGTTACTATGACCAGGAACAAGCAGCTCTTTCCGGCAATAAAACCGTTTTGAAAGAGCTATGGGATGAATGGCCTCTCATGAATGAAAAGGATGTTCGCAATGTACTAGGTCGCTTCCTGTTCTCTGGAGACGATGTCCAAAAAACAGTCTCTACGCTATCCGGTGGAGAAAAGGCTAGACTTGCACTTGCCAAGCTCATGCTATTGAAATCAAATACGCTAGTTCTTGATGAGCCTACAAACCATTTAGATTTGGATAGCAAAGAGGTTTTAGAGAATGCTTTGCTCGATTTCCCTGGAACAATTATCTTCGTGTCACATGACCGTTATTTTATTAACCGAATTGCAACAAAGGTAATTGAACTCTCCTCCAAAGAAGCAACACTGTTTTTAGGTGACTATGACTATTATCTAGAGAAAAAGGAAGAGCTCGAGGAGTTAGCAATGGAAAGCTCGATTGCACAAAATACAGTCGTTCAAAAGGTAAATACCTCGACGATTGATAAAGAAGCGAAGAAAAAGGAAAGACAAATTCGACGTCAAATCGATGAGCTCGAGGAACAAATTCCTGCTATCGATTCAGAAATCGCATTAATCGAGGAAAAGCTATGTGATCCAGAAGTCTTCCAGGACCATGAGGCAGTCCAAAAATTACAGAGTGAGCTCGATAACCTTAAGGTAAAGCAAGACACCATCTCCAATGAATGGCTGGAGCTACAGGAACAATTAGAAGAAATTACAGGGTAAGCCGATTGACTCGGTTTACCTTTTTTTATATGGGGAAAAATATATAATGTCGAACTATTTATTTTTGGGATTAACTATTCAATTTATAAAGAAAACAGTCAGATTAATGGGACAAGCCAACCCATTATTAAATTGATCGAGTCGGTTTATGGTACAAAGTTGTCTAATCGTTCTAACAGGATATCAGATACCCATGTTGTATTTTGTCGAACGATGGCATATATAGGTCAAGCCCCTTTTTCCTAAAAATCTTTTTCCACATATTTATTAACATCAAAAGTACTGTCATATCAATCTATCAACAGGTTTATCCACATTGTCCACAGATTAAAAACTTAGTTTTCCACAAGTTGTGAGTATAAATAACCACAATATATTGAAAACACACAACTTACTAACAAGTTATCAACAAATTGTGCATAAGTACGAATGTTCTCTATTGACAACCGAAATAATACATGGTAAAAAATCCTCTTTTCTTGTCGAAGAAAAGAGGATTTCGTTTAGTTCCAGCTATTTAATTCTAACCCAGGACGACCATTCATCGCTAAATCCCCTATTTGCCCAGCTGAAAATTTAGAGCTACCAGCAGCTGCGATCATGGCTGCATTGTCTGTACACAATTTGATCGGAGGCACATAAAAAGGAATATTCTCTTTTTGGAATGCTTCTTCCAATGCTTTTCGCAGTCCTTTATTTGCTGCTACACCACCAGCAGCAATTACTTGCTTCACATTAAACTCCCTGGCTGCACGAAGCGTTTTAGTAGTGAGTACTTCTATTACGCTCTCTTGGAAGCCCGCGGCAAGATGGTTAGGATTGATTGCTTCCCCTCTTTGCTCCGCATTATGCTGATAATTGATGACTGCAGATTTTAAGCCACTAAAACTAAAATCATAAGAGCCCTCCTCTAGCCAAGCCCTTGGGAAAGGCACTGCTTGATCGCTCTCATTTGCTAGACGATCTATGTGTGGACCACCAGGATAAGGGAGATTCAAGACTCTAGCTACTTTGTCATAAGCCTCTCCAGCTGCATCATCGCGTGTTTCTCCGATTAGCTCAAATTGACCGTCTTCTTTCATCAACACTAGCTCGGTATGCCCTCCTGATACTACTAGAGCAAGTAACGGAAATTCCATCGGCTGGACCAACGCATTTGCATAAATATGCCCCGCAATATGATGAACTCCTACTAAAGGCAGACCGTTTGCAAACGAGAATGCTTTTGCAGCGTTTATTCCTATTAATAGGGCACCTACTAGCCCAGGGCCTTCGGTTACTGCCACTGCATCTAAATCCTGAGGAGTCATGTCCGCTTGCTTTAAAGCTTCTTCTATAACCAGTGTGATTTGCTCCACATGATGACGAGAAGCAACCTCTGGAACCACTCCACCAAAGCGCTTGTGACTTTCTATTTGTGATGCTACGACATTGGATATTATTTCTGTTCCATTTTTGACTATGGAAGCCGCTGTTTCATCACAGCTTGTTTCTATTCCTAAAATATATTGATCTTTTGTCATTTGAATTCCACCCACATTACAAGAGCATCCTCTTGTGTATCTGTATAATAATTTTTACGAATGCCTCCATCCTGGAAGCCAAGCTTGTAATATAAATTTTTTGCAACCGTATTGGATACGCGTACCTCTAACGTCATAAGTACTCCTTGTTGTTCCTTTACAATACGGATCGCCTCACGCATTAAGCCTTCCCCAATTCGATGGCCTCGCATACGTTCTGCTACTGCCACATTCGTGATATGACTTTCATCCATGACAATCCACATTCCACAATAGCCGACAATATCCTTTTCCTCTATCTCCGCTACTAAATAGTAGGAATATAGATTAGTCGTCATTTCATGCTCGAATGCCTCTCTAGTCCATGGATGTGCGAATGCCTCTTCTTCTATTAAAAGCACCTGGTCTATGTCTTCTATAGTCATTTTGCGATAGGTAATCGTTTTAGTTTCCATTTTTCTTCTGCTCTTTCATCCAGTTTGCCTCTGCCTCTGTTATTCGCAAATATTCTGGTACCGTAGTATGTACACTTACCGGCTCCATTCTTTGCGCAATTTCTATTAGGACTGCAGCACTTGGTAATGAAAATGATGCTCCTGCTTGGTGGACTTTATCGCCAAGCACGTCTTTTATTTGTTCCCAATGAAGAGCTACATCCATTCCGACAAATAAAACCTGGTGCCCCATCTCATCCAAAGTAGATAGCAAATCTGCCATAGACATATGAGATTCCTTCACTAATTTACCGTCCGTATAAATTCCCGCAAATACATTTCCACGTCGAGCATCCATAATGGAACACACCGTCCCTTGGAAATATGGTGCGTTCCCTGCAAGCACCTGCAAACTTGAAACCGAGTAAATTGGAATATTTAACGTCCAAGCGAGCGTCTTTCCGATTGTCACACCGATTCGCACTCCCGTATAAGAGCCTGGCCCTTTTGCCACCGCAATCGCATCTAGCTCGTTAGGCTGAATATTAGCTTTTTTCATAAGCTCCTCTATTGCTGGCATCGTTCCAATGGAATGAGTTACCTTCACTGAGGACTTATATTCTGCAAGCACCTGCCCGTCCTTTACGACTGCTACCGCAAGCGGTGTATGAGATGTATCTATTCCTAACCAAATCATTCAAAAAGCTCCTCACATAATTGTTCATATCTCTTCCCAAAAGGCTCAAACGTAAATCGACGCTTGTCATTGTCCAGTCGATGAATCTGTATTGCCAATCGTTCAGGCGGCAAATCCTCTTGTATTAAATGAGCCCACTCAATAATGCTTACTGCATCACCGTAAAAAAGCTCGTCCCAGCCCAGATCCTCATCACTATCCGCTAAACGGTAAACATCCAAATGGTTTAAAGGTAGCCTACCCTCATATTGCTTCAATATGGTAAACGTTGGGCTGTTCACGTTTCTTGTGATTCCAAGACCCTTCGCCACACTTTTCGTAAATATTGTCTTCCCTGCTCCCAAATCTCCCTCTAATGTCAGGACATCTGCAGGCTGTAATAACTCAGCTAGCTGTCGGGCCAAAACTTCCGTCTCCAGCTCCGAATCAATCAATCGCTCATACATCATCGATCGCTTTCCTTTCAAGTACAAATCTATTTGACTCTATTATAAAGAATAACCGCTCATAATGTAACTCTAGGACATTTATATGTACAGAACTCTTTAAATGAAGAACAGCTCTAAGATATAGCTGAATGCTCCGATTACGACAATCAAAGCCTAGATTACTACAATCACCGGTAGTTTGCGACAATCAACCTCTGGATTACTACAATCCTCACATCTTTTACGACAATCAATCGCAGACTCTTCCACGTCTCCTTCCCTATCCCCTACCGGCTTGCGAATCCCTATTCCAATAAACAAAAGGACCGCCTCACCTATGTGAGACAGCCCTTCTATTAATGTTAATGCAATAATCGAAGCACTTTTTCTACTTCCTGCTCGCCAGCATGCTCCCAGCGGTTCTTGTCGGTAATGTTACCGTCTTGATCTACGGGTGATTGAAACTGATCAAATCCCGTAGTAGTTAGCAACGAATTTTCATCTTTATCCAGACCTACATTGACCACATGTTTTATTAAATAAGGAGATTGGAATTTAATGTGTGCCTCGTAATCATCAAGCTCTCCTTGAGTCACTGTAAATGGGATGCGAAGATAGATGGTTTCTCCCTCCTCGCGGCAAAGGATAGAATCAAAGCTACCTTTATGGTAATCCCAGTTTCCTCCGATTGTATAACCTAAACTCGAGATACGGTCATGTAAATCTCCAAAAAATGCTGTCTTACCTTCTAATTCTGTGTTTAACTGAAGCATTGCTATCACTCCTTCATTGGATACTCATGTATAGAGTTTCCCAATGCCAGTAATAACATACGTTATTTTTCTTTTTCAAAAAACAAGCCGATTACCTTTTCCAATAAACCCTTTTTAGGATGATTCAAGTTTATCTCGATAAGTTTTTGAGCGATTAAATCGGACAGCATGTCATAGCCTGCTTCCCCAAAATGAAGACCATCGTTCTTTTCGCCAACTAATAGCTCTTTGTAATCTTCTCTTGAATACATAGCAGTAAAAAAATCTATGTAGTGACTACCTGTCTCTTCAGCTACCTCTCTTACAACGGTTGTATATTGTAGCAAGGACTCATTAGTGCGATTCTCCTGAAAAGATTCATCTACTGGAGGCGGTGAAATAAGAATCGTCTTACTTGGACCAATGACCTTCGCAAAGGTGGTTATATTACGCTTGAATAATTCTAAGTCTACTAAACGATATGTGGCAGAATCATTCGAACCAAAAAGAACTGTGACATAGTCAGGTTTTTTAGCAATTACATCTGCAGCGAAACGTTCAATCGCCTGTTCAGTAGTATTGCCCGAGACTCCGGCGTTGATAAAATTATAGTTCGGTAATTTCTGAGCTAGCTTATACGTAAGCGCCGGACTTGGATTACCTTCCTTTCTAGCGGTGATACTATCACCAAAACAAACAACAGTTGTCATTTTTATCAAGCCTCCATTCTATTATTTTTTTCTCTCCTTAAGTTTATATTCACTAAAAAGTGGCTATACAAACATATGAGACGGCTATGGAGGAACATCATGAACAAGAAACGAGTCACATGGGTAGACGTAACAAAGGGTTTTTTAATGATCCTCGTTGTTATAGGACACTACCCTGGAGAACTAGATTTCCCTCTATCAAAGTATATTTACTGGTTTCATATGCCAGCATTTTTTCTATTGAGTGGAATCTTCTTCAAAGAAATCAAAGAAGATACAACATCTAATAAAACAGTAAAGAAAAGATTTCTACAACTAATGGTACCTTATCTATTTTTCCTTTTAACGATTACAGGTATTCGATATGGTATGGAAATATACCAAGGAAACCATGATTTTTCTTGGTATTTAAATGATTTATGGAAATTATTCATTGCCGGTAGATTCGTACGGGGTGCTTACGGAGTTTTCTGGTTTGTCACCACTCTATTCTTTACTTATCTATTATTTATGTGGATGACAAAATATTTAAGCAAAGTACAACAAATAAGTCTCCTTGCGTTTTGCTATATTGCAGCGCATCTTCAAAGTATTTTTGCTAGAGAAGTAATCAGTGAATCAGCAGTAGAATCAGCACAATCTATCCCAATGGTATGGAATTTAGATGTCGTATTGATGGCAGTAGTATACTTTTCTTTAGGCTACTACGGTAAATCACTGTGGATGAATGTGACTAAGCCTTGGCTATTCAGCGCAGGAGCGTTAGCTTTTGGAATGATTCTACTAGATCAAAATGGATTGATAAATTACAAACTGAGCATGAAATTTCTTCGTTATGATCATATGCTATTAGATTTAATTATCCCGATTTCCTTTATCATTGTAATCGTAGGCTTTTTCCAAAGAATAACTAAAATTCTTTCACTGGAATGGCTTCGAAAAATTGAAAATCATTCCATAGCTATTATGTACTTACATATTTTTACGGACATGATTTTGAACGATTACTTTGAATATGGAGTTGTCGGTTACACTATATTATGTACAGTTATTCCAATCATTATTTCTATTATCATTCAAAATGTTATCCCATATGGTAAATTTTTGCTCGGAGATATCCGCGCGAAAAGACCAATGCAGATAGAGATTTAAAAACCGCCACATGGCGGTTTTTTAATGTTTAAACAAGTATTACACAAATAAAATAGAACATTAGTTCGTAAATATGTTATAATAGAAAGTGCAATTGCATACCAGGTTGGGCGGCGGTCACTTCTTTCAAAGGGGTGATGCCAATGACAATTTACGAATCGATCAATTTGTTAATGCAGCTAAGTGCTGTCTTCCTAACAGCTTTTTCTATCGTAGTGACATTGATTATTTTCTTCATAAAAAAGAAATAACCGTCCCCTGGCAAAGGTTTGACGGTTATTTCTGACCTAGGACCAACCGCTCTTTCTGCGGCTGCATATTGTAGGACTGGATATTGCAGTATCCAGTCCTTTAACTTGCTTATTTATTGATATTATATACACAAATCAATATACATTCAACTTATTGCTGGTCAAATATGCCTTACTTTTCCACATATGACTCTAGGGTTATTATTACTTATGAATTACTTTATGATATGCAATAATTTATTATCGCGTACATAGATTCTTCCAATAAAAAGAGTAGACATGTAAACGTCTACTCTTTTGTCCTTTATGCTCTGCTGTCCAGTCGTCCTATAGATCATTGCCGAAATACGTAGGAACTACCGTTTCATAAACTTGTCCGTCCAGTTCGTGTCTCAGACGCTTTACAGCGATTTGGAAATAATCTAAAATATTTTTCTCCGTCATAATATCAGAAACACTCCCAGTTATTACAGGCATTTCTTTCGCAACCATAAGTACTTTATCTCCTAGATAAAATGCATGATTTGCATAATGAGTATTTATGACGCAGGCCAAGCCCTTTTCTTTAGCTAGTCTTTTTATTGTTTGTAGGATAACCTTTTGCTTCTGCATATCTAAATGGGATTCAGGCTCATCTAGTACTAAAATCTCTGGGTCTGCCACTAGGGTCCGGGCGATTAGCGCTAATTGTAGCTCCCCTCCGCTGACAGATGTGCAGGATTCTTCTGCTAAATGCTTGATGCCTACTGAGTCTAAGGCTTCTAAAGCCAAAGCATAGTCTTTTTTAGATGGCTGGGCAAAGGAACGAATATATACTGCTCTCCCCATTGTCACTAAATCCAAAATGGAATAGCTGAATGTCATACTGGATGCCTGAGGTACATAACCAATCTTTGTCCAAACTTCCTTGGAATTCATCTTAGAAAGTGGTTTACCATCTAGTAAAGTTTCTCCCCTTTTCCATTCCTGTAAGCCCATCATACATTTTAACAGTGTCGTCTTTCCCGCTCCATTTGGACCAAGAATGGACAGAATTTCTCCAGGACGAAGCTCAAAGTTAATATCATTCATATACAAAAAATTTTGAGAATCAGGAGCCTTCACCTTTTTATAAAAGTAGTTTCCATCCTTCACCTGTAAAATCAATTCCAGCCACCTCCTGTTTTACGGAGTAAATATGCAAAAAACGGAGCTCCAATAATAGCTGTTAAAATAGAAAGTGGAATTTCAGCTGCCGTTAGACTACGAGCAAGATTATCGATGAATAACAAGTACACTGCTCCAATGGAAATAGATGCTGGAAGGACATATTGGTTGTTACTTCCTACAATCATTCGAGCGATATGCGGAATGATCAGCCCTACCCATCCGATAATACCGGCAATGGACACTGCTGCTGCAGTGATCAACGTTGCTCCTAAAATAACTAGCCATTTTAGCTTGTTAACAGATACCCCTAATGACAATGCCTCTTCCTCTGAAAGTGACAGGATGTTTAGTCTCCAACGAAGGACATATAATATCAGAATTCCAACCAAAATAATTGGACCACCAATCATTAAATCGCTATAGCTGGCAGTACCAAGACTTCCCATTAGCCAATATGTAATTGCCGGGAGCTTTTCCTCAGGGTCAGCAAGGAATTTCACAAGCGAAATTAACGCCTGAAACAATGCACTAGTGACAACTCCCGCAAGAACTAGCATAAATATAGGCATATCTCGCTTTACTCCACCTATTAGAAAGGTGAAGCCAATCGCTAGCATACCCATTACTAATGCCATGATTTGCATCGTGAAGCTATTACCAAACAGTAAAATTCCAATCGAAGCTCCAAATCCAGCCCCAGCTGACACACCTAGAATATCGGGACTGACTAATGGATTCGCGAACATTCCCTGGAATGCTGCACCAGCGATGGACAATCCACCACCAATTAGCATAGCCAATAAAATTCTTGGTAGGCGTACATTCATGACCACTGTTTCTTCCATGTTTGTCCATGTTTGCTCCATAGGTACTATTTGAGAGAGCAGTATTTGGATTTGAACGATGAAATCAATTTGATACCGACCTACCCCAATCGAAATCAGCCCAACTATAATAGGCAATGTCCAAAGTAATATCTTGATCAATTTAGACTTCATTTATATAGACACCTTTGTATTAGTATTTTGCTGCTTCCGATGGTGGATATAAGATCTCTTCCACTTGTGTATCCGTTAAATCATAATCATAGTAGCGTTTGTAATAGTCTTTTATTTCCTCGTTCATGTCATACGTAAATAGCTCAGGATGATTTTTTTGTGCCATCCATTTTAGCATCAATGGTGCATCTCCACTTGGTGGATACCAGCGATAGATACCGAGCGGCATTTTATAAACCTTTTTATCCTGAACGGCCTTTACTTCACTCCAGTCTTGGCTTTCAAAAACGTTGTTATACAAGTCCTCAGGCTGAGTTTCCGTAAAATTAGTAATATAAATGATATCAGGGTTCCATTTATAAATTTGCTCCATATTTACTGCTTTAATACCATCGACCTCTTCGGCTGCTACATCTATTCCGCCAGTGGAGTTCAGCCAACGATTTCCGTGCATTCCCGTTCCTGCCACAGAAATCTCTCCATCATTATGGTATTGCAATACCATCACACGTGGCATGTCCTTCTCTTTGACACCTGCTTCATCGAGCGTGTCGTAAATCATTTTTTGGTTTTCTTCACCTTCAGCAATAATCTCGTCAGGACGATCTGTTATACCAGTAATTTCTCCTGTTAAAGTTAACCAACGATTTAATGTATCTAACGGATTAAGTGAATCGGTTGCAGTGTCTAACGCAACAGTTGTTATTCCTGTATCTTCAAGCTTTTTCACTGTTTTTTCTTGGTTAGCAATCTCAAAATAGACATCTGGATCTAAAGAAAGTAGCTCTTCTACGTTTACTTCCCCATTTTCAATAAAGTTCGTTTTAGCATCTAGTATAGATGGAGAAATTTCCTTTAAAATAGAGTGAGAAGCTGCATTATAAGAATTTGGATGGATACCTGCAATCTCTTCAGTAGAATTGGTAGCGATAAACCATGTGGAGAAGTACGGTAGTATCCCTCCCATTACAATGCTGTCTAGCTTTCCAGGAATCTCTACCTCTCTATTTAATTCGTCTACAATTATCTTTGTTTCTTGACTAGCCTCTAAATCCTTATTTTTTACTTCATTATCATTACCGCAGCCTGCTAATAATAATGCGATAGAAGCAGAGGCAATTATGTATCTATATGGTCGTTTCATCATTATATTTGTCTCCATTCTCATTGAGAATCATTTTCAATACCTAACTAACTTATAATAAATATCCCGAAAGGTCAAGAATGCTTAATAAAAAAACAATATTCAGAATGTAATATAGTAAAATTTTGCCTTTTTATTTTTAAGGTGCATATGTTATGATGCAATTAAATGAGAATAGTTATCAATTATTTCAAGCGATGGAGGGCTCTTTTTGACTAACATAAATAACATACTCTATTTGGATCCAGGTCATGCGTTTGGATTGTCCAACCGTACCAATTCTTTTATGAACGAACATTTTACGATTATCGATCAATATCAATTAACCGAGCATCCGTTAGAGCCGTACTATTGTATAGTCGTGCACGATTTTGCAGATCAAGAGTACTTATATAAACATAAAGCAGTTATAGAAGAATTTTTAGAAGCAGGGAAAGTTGTCATATTCGGTGGGCACTTATTTAGAGAATGGCTTCCTGGCTGTCCTATCTTTACACCTAGAACGATTGAAAGCCATGAAGATTATCATGTTTTCAAGAAAATAGATCATCCTATTTTTAAGGGAGTAGATACCGATGATATGACCTACAACAAAGGAGTGGCCGGCTTCTTCGCAAGAGTGACTCACTCCCCTGTTCCAAATGGTGCAGAGGTGCTTCTAACTTTCCGCGATGGAATGCCTATTACATATATTGATCGCCAGTCAACGAAGGGAACAATTTTAGTTCATTCTGGTCGTGATCTCTTTGCTCATCGCATGCAAAATAAATCAACGGATCGTATCAGCATCCAGCTCTTACAATGGATTCAAGATGAATATAAGGCACTACAAAAGGAGGTCAGCTCCAAATGAGAAAAATTGCTGTAATTTATAGTGGACATGCACCTCATCATAGAACATTCAATGAACCAAAATATAAACAATATATAGACAGACTAATCTACTTCCCAGATTTCCAAAATGATTCATTGGAAGGGATAGATGTTTTGTTTGTACCTTCACAGCTAAATGAACATTTATTGATGGCTTCGAAGGAGAAAATCCATGCTTTTGCAAATGCGGGAGGAATCGTTGTAGCCTTTGGACCGCAGCCTTGGGAATGGCTTCCAAACCAAAAATGGGAGGAACGAGAAACTAATTTTTGGTGGTGGCTTGAAAAGGATGCAAATAGTGGATTAGTGCTAGCTGACCCGGAGTATGATTTGTTCAACTATATAACTTTGCGAGATGCTACGTGGCACCAGCACGGTGTATTTTGGCCAGTGGAAGGTTCTCACAAACTTATTACGACCGAGGATGGTGGTGCTGTCCTTTACGTTGACAAGGTGAGCACTAATGGAACTTGGATTATTACTACCCTAGATCCTGACTATCATTTTGGCTCCTACTTCATGCCAGCAACCGAACGATTCCTAGATGGATTTTTACCATGGCTAGCTAAAGGAAATATATAGGCCGAAAAACTTAACTAACTGCTATAAATAAAAAAGTGATTTAATTAATTTCATGTAAAAAATAAGAGCTTCGGAGTATTGAAATAGTTCAATACCTCGAAGCTTTCTTTATTAATGAAATACAATGGTTTTATTGCCCTCTACGATTACTCGGTTTTCAAGATGCCATTTTACAGCTCTCGCAAGTACACGTCTTTCGATTTTACGTCCAATTTTCTTAAGTTCCGTTACATCATCCCGGTGGTCTACCCGTTCTACGTCCTGTTCGATAATTGGGCCCTCATCCAAATTGTTCGTTACATAGTGAGAAGTGGCACCAATCAGCTTTACTCCACGCTCATACGCACGTTCGTAAGGACCTGCTCCTATAAAGGCAGGTAGGAAGGAGTGATGAATGTTAATGATGCGACTCTCAAAATGAGAAACAAAATCTGGAGTTAGTATTTGCATATATCGAGCTAAAATAAGTAAGTCTACATCATACTGCTGCATCAAGCGGATTTGCTCTTCCTCCACCTGCTTACGAATATCCTTATTAGCCGGAATATAATGATAGGGGATTCCTAGTGCCTCTACCATTGGACGTGCAGTTTCGTGATTACTAATGACTGCCACTATATCTGTGTCGAGGTCCCCATTTTGCCATTCCCATAAAAGCTCTATTAAGCAATGAGTTTCTCGGGATACAAAAATTGCCGAACGAATGCGTTCTGCAGGATAGGAAAACTTATATTCCATTCCATGCTCAAGTGAAATTTCTTTAAAATCACTCTCCATTTTTGCAGCCCTTTCAGCCAGCTGACCACCGTGATATTCAATCCGTATAAAGAATGTTCCGTTTTCTGGGTCACTTGAATACTGACTAGACTCAATGATGTTACATTCATACTTGTATAAAAAGGTCGATAATACTGCCACTATTCCAGGTTTGTCTGGACATTTTACTAGCAGTCGGCCTTTATTTTCCTGTGTTTTTCGATGCTTATTTATTTGTATTTCATCCATTTGAATGCCACCCTTTATTAGTCATATTAATTTTTCATTATCCTTTATTCTATTCATCTTCTCAAGTACTTTTTATATAGTATGTAACTATAAAAACCCATGTAAAATTACATGGGTTTTTTACGTTAGTTTAATATGATGAGTTTAACTTGTTTTCTACCCCACTGTATTGCATTATCATAGGATGGGATAAATACGTCAATTTTATTCCCTTTGATAGCCCCGCCAGTATCTCCAGCGATTGCCTCACCATAGCCCTCTACCCATACCCTTGTCCCCAGGGGTATAACACGAGGGTCAACGGCTATTACCTTTTCATTTGGATTGGCCCTTAGATCAATTCCATAGGCAGTCGTTCCTGAGCATCCTGTACAGTAGGCTGTGTATGCTGTGGCTTCCATCGTCATTTCAACAGAGCCTTCTGTTTTAGGTTCTGCTGTTACAACTGGCGCTGATGTAGCAACTTTTGTAGAAGCTGTATTCGGTGTTGAAGCTGCACTTGGAGCTACTGGTTCAATTGGTGGAGCAGTAACTCCCATTACTTGTCTTTTCGGTGTGTCCTCTAAGTCTCCTGTCCCCTGCTTTACAATGAGTTCGTCTCCCGGAAATATTAAATCTCCTGTTATATTATTCATATCCATAAGTTCATTGAGTGACAAATCATTTGCAAGGGCAATTCTATAGAGGTTGTCCCCCTCGGCAACCGTATAAGTTACTGGCTCTGAACGAAGCTTCATAAGCAATTTCATTGCATATAAATCATCAAAATGTATATTAAAGTCGTCCATATCGTTCTCTAAGTCAGTTTTTTTGTCTACTAGATTCCTGTGGTCTGAAGTGTCGGTAAGAAAAATCGATTCATCCTCTTGAGTTATAGGGGAGAATAGACTCTCTGCATGCGCTACTGTGTTTGTGGTCAACATCAATAGCACTACAAATAAAATAGTCCTAACCTTGAACATAAAGTTCCTCCTTTGTACCTCTTTTCGTAAACTCTTTAGAGTATTGCCCCAAAACTCCAAAAAACAAACCCTCTAAATAAAAAAATAGAAGTTTTCGTTCAAAACAACTAAAAAATTCAGAGAAAGGAAAGACTTTATATCATACTAGATTGAGAAATAATTCATCAAATGTCTATTAATTCCACAACATAAAAATATCAAAAGACTGGTAGTGTTAATTACAAATACCACCAGTCTTTTTTATTAAACCTATGTCTAGCATGGATTTTGGGTTAAGGTTGATTGTTTAGATGATCACCGCTGTATCAAGGGATATCGCCTCCTTTGATACTGGGTTGGTAATCGATTTTATGGACGTAACGGTATTGCTTTATGGATATGGGACACTTCTTGCCTTTGTATGGGCGCTCTGCGCATATTTACGGGCGCTATTTGGATTTATGGGCGATTTTCTCCTTTTTATGGGCGCTTCGACTCGCTTTATGGGACACCTTCTCCCCTCGTATGGGCTCCCTGCGCATATTTACGGGCGCTATTTGAATTTATGGGCGATTTTCTCCTCTTTATGGGCGCGCTGACTCGCTTTATGGGACACTTTCTCCCCTCGTATGGGCGCCCTGCGCATATTTACGGGCGCTAGTTGAATTTATGGGCGATTTTCTCCTTTTTACGGGCGCTACGACTCGCTTTATGGGGCACTTTCTCCCTTCGTATGGGCTCTGTGATGATTCATCTAGAATGATTTCGATCGTCCTACGCTACTCTTTCCTCATTATTTGTACAAACAAAAATCCAAAAAGAATAACGAAATCTCGTTTCTTTTTGGATTAGCTTATTATGTCCATTTTAAATTCTCCAATAGCTGATGAAAGCTTTCTAAAAAATTCTTCTTGCTCTCCTCGTTGTTTAAAGATTTAACGTCTACTCCGCTCATAAATTGTAAAATCTCCGGGTGATGATCCCAATCCTGTTCAAATTGACTCTTGAAATCTACATACCAATCATACTGATACATCCTTTTCATATGCCGGATGGCTCTTCGACTCTCTTCCGTGACTTCTTCCTTTGTCCTCTCTCCTAGAATAAAAATGGATTCTGTAAACCTTGAAATTTTATTTTTATATTGGGTAAACGCAGTGGATATCCTTTTAATCATACAATTCCTCCCTGTCCCATTTACTATTATTATACGCGAAATTATATAAAAAAGATTAATTTTTCAGATAATTATTCAAAGAAATCCATTTATTCATGACTGAATATATAACGAAGAAACACTTAGAGCTACCCCTATCTAAAAAGATGGCACGCTGCTGGGTCTCTTCAAAAAAACGTTTGACTAGAGGCAGCCAAACGCTTTCTTTAAAACAGTTCTCTATCCGACTGTGCTTCATCTAAGCCTTATAAGGCCTAATATCTCTTCACTCGATGCTGATAAAAAGATGCTAAAAATGTTAAAAAGGCATAGGTGGTTGTCTTTACAGTTGCCTCCACCGAATTATCCTTCGTTGGATCAATGCATACAAAGTCGATCGCTCCTATTCCATCGCATTTCCCGACCTCATACAAAATTTCGAATAGCTCATCAGATCTCATGCCACCTGGAGTAGAGGCTGGGACACCAGGAGCGTATGAAATATCCAGAACGTCCATATCAACCGTTACATAAATAAAGTCTACCTGCTCCATCAAAACGGATAGTATATCTTGTACCGTTTGCTCGATACCCTTCTGACGCAGTTCCTTTAAACGAATACGATGAACCTCATAATCGTTTGCTGCCTCGATTAGAGAAGGAGCGTTATAAAATCCATGCAATCCAATATTATAGACATGCTTTCCCTCAATCACTCGACCCTCTATTAATTGACGAATGGGGGTTCCGTTCGTCGGACCGTGATCATCTGTCGAACGTAAATCCAAATGAGTATCTAATTGTAAAATACCAATCTTTTTCTCTGGCATTACCTTCTTTAGTCCACGAATAGTTGCTGCCGTTACCGAATGGTCTCCACCGATGGTCACCTTCAGTGCATTTGGATAAGTCTCTGCGACACTCTCCATCGCATCCTCGATATGTTGGTGACAGCGTAAAATATCGGTAACATGCATTTTTACATTTCCGATATCTGCTACGGTTAACTCACGAATATCTATATCTTCATCAATATAGTAGGTTGAGAACTTTTCCCACGATTGGCGAAAGGCATTTGGAAACTCGGAGGCTCCTGAAACACTAATAGAGGATCTGGAAAGCGGTGCTCCTAGAAGCACTACATTCCAATCTTTTTTCTCACTTTGCCACTGAGGAACTATCCAATCCTTTACCTTCATATCCTGATGTACTGTCCTTTGCCAATCAAATGGCGAGTGCTCTATCGGAGCTTTATTATAGTCCATCGGTAATCACTCCGTTGTCCAAAACTACTTTTCCATTTTTGATAACAGTTTTTGTATGATTCATCCCGTAGAAGTATTGCAATTGCTGATAGTTTGCTACATTTAGAATAAGTACGTCTGCCTTCTTACCCACCTCTAGAGAACCGATCTCATCTCCACGATTAATCGCATAGGCTGCGTTAATAGTAGTCGCAGTGATTACCTCTTCCATTGTCATACCCATATTCATACACGCTAAATTCATGATGAAAGGCAAAGAAATCGTTGGGGAAGATCCTGGATTAAAATCAGTGGAAATGGCAACGGGTACCCCTTCATCCACCATCAGTCTTCCTCGTGCAGAGGCAGCCTTCAAGAAAAATGCTGTCCCTGGCAATAAAACAGCAACAGTTCCAGCCTTCGCCATTGCTTGTATTCCTTTATCTGATGCTACCAATAAATGCTCGGCTGAAATAGCTCCAACCTCTGCTGCTAGCTCCGCCCCCTCATATGGTTCAATTTCATCGGCATGAATTTTAGGAATAAGCCCATGCTCCTTGCCTGCCAATAAAATCCTACGAGACTGCTCTGGAGTAAATACTCCCTTCTCACAGAAAACATCATTGAACTCTGCTAACTGTTGCTCCACAACCATTGGAATCATATCATTCACAAGCAGATCCACAAATGCATCAGGATTTGCTTTGTACTCAGCAGGTACCGCATGGGCTCCCATAAACGTCCGAACAACGTCGACCGGATGATTTTCCTGAAGCTTCTTTGCAACAAGTAGCTGTTTCTTCTCGGTCTCCCAGTCCAACCCGTAGCCACTTTTCGCTTCTACCGTCGTTACCCCATGGCGAAGAAAATCATATAGATGGTTATATGTTTTCTCGTATAAGTGATCGAACGATGATTCTCTCGTTTTCTTCGTTGTCGCATGAATTCCACCCCCGGCATTCATGATTTCCATGTAGGTAGCACCGTTTAGACGCATTTGGAATTCATTTTCACGAGTTCCTCCGAAGACGAGATGAGTATGGGCGTCTACTAGACCCGGCATAACTATATGGCCTGATGCATCTATAACCTGTGCTTGCTCGATGAGCTGAGGATGCTGCTCCTGAAGCTCTTCTTTTGTTCCGATAGCAATGATTCGGTCTCCTTCTATTAATATACTTCCATTTTCTATGATGCCAAGCTCGCTCATCTCTTTTCCTATGCGTGCTTTTTTACTAGCAGATGCTAGAGTAACTAATTGGTTGGCATTTGTGATTAGTAATGTCATGTATCCTCATCCTTTTATGTTTAGCATTGGTATATGAACATTCTTCTCCTGGGCAGTTTTAATGGCAATTTCGTACCCAGCATCCGCATGGCGAGCAACTCCTAGCCCAGGGTCCGATATGAGTACTCGGCTAATTTTTTCTGCTGCCATCTCCGTGCCGTCTGCCACAAGCACCTGACCAGCATGCTGGGAATATCCCATTCCTACTCCGCCCCCGTGATGTACACTCACCCAGCTTGCTCCACCAGCCACATTCACTAGTGCATTTAAAATCGGCCAATCTGAAACTGCATCAGAGCCGTCCTTCATTCCTTCTGTTTCTCGATTAGGGGATGCAACAGAGCCTGAGTCTAGATGGTCTCGCCCGAACACAATGGGAGCCTTGAGTTCTCCTGAAGCGACCATTTCGTTTACCTTTAAAGCAAAGCGATGGCGATCACCGTAGCCTAGCCAACAAATTCGAGCCGGGAGACCTTGCCACTTCACCATTTTCTGAGCCATATCAATCCAATTTACAAGCGCCTCGTCTTTTGCAAACATTTCCTTTGCCAGTGCATCTGTCTTTAAAATATCCTCTGGATCCCCGGACAATGCAGCCCAGCGGAACGGGCCTTTTCCTTCGCAGAACAATGGTCTAATGTACGCTGGAACAAAACCGGGGAAGTCGAAGGCATTCGCTACACCCATCTCCTGTGCATACTTCCGAATGTTGTTACCATAATCAAATACCTCTGATCCAACTTTTTGGAAATCGAGCATCGCTTGAACATGATCAGCCATAGCCTGTTTCGCCTTATGCTCATATGCCTTCGGATCTTCCTTGCGAAGCTTTAGTGCCTCCTCCAAAGACATATGATTTGGGATATATCCATTTAGCGGATCATGTGCGCTTGTTTGATCTGTCACTAGATCTGGAACGATTCCACGCTCATATATCTCTCTATAAATATCCGCACAGTTTCCAACTAACCCGATGGATGCTGGTTCTTTCTTGTTCTGCAACTGTTTCACCATTTTTAAGGCATCATCTAAATCTTCTACTAAGTAATCACAATAGCCTTCTTTTATTTTTCTTTCAATGCGTTTCTTGTCTACCTCTACAACAAGAATGACTGCTCCTGCCATCTTCCCGGCAAGGGGCTGAGCACCACTCATACCACCCATACCACCTGTTAAAATTAGTTTTCCGCGGAGGTCTGCACTACCAAACACTTTTTTACCTGCCTCTACAAAACTCAAATAAGTACCCTGTAAAATTCCTTGAGCACCAATATATATCCAGCTACCTGCAGTCATTTGGCCATACATCATCAAATCCTTGTCCTCTAGCTCATAAAAATGCTCCCAGTTAGCCCAAGCTGGAACTAAGTTAGAGTTTGCAATGAGAACACGTGGTGAATGCTCATACGTTCGAAACACAGCTACCGGCTTACCAGACTGGATCAGTAGCGTTTCATCGTTTTCTAGCTTTTTCAGCGACTCGATTATTTGCGCATAGCTCGCCCAGTTTCGAGCTGCCTTTCCTATTCCCCCGTACACCACTAGCTCATCCGGATTTTCAGCAACCTCGGGGTCCAAATTATTCATGAGCATACGCATAGCAGCCTCTTGCGTCCATCCTTTACAGGAAAGCTGATTTCCTGTTGGTGCTTTAATATTTTGCATAACATGTTCCATCACACAACACTCCCTTTAATATGATAAAAATACGCTTAATGAAAGGGGTCTTTTAAACACATCCCTCTGTTTTACCAATTATAAAATTTAGAAAAAATAAGATATATATAATCCAGGTTTAAAATAAAGGAATTTTATTAGATAAGGTGGAATTTTATAAAGATAAACAGGGAATAATTTATGATTTTATGAATCAATGAATAAAATGATAAGAAAATACCTCAATGTTAATTCAAAGTTAAATAAGTACAACTAGTAGGGGGTGTAACAGATTGAAGCTCTTAATTATTGACAGGGATCAAACGGAAAGAAATGGTATCCAGTGGTTTATCAAGCGATATCAGTTGGATGTTATGACTGTTTTAGAGGCAGGAAATTTTAACGAGGCAGTGGAGCAAATCGAGGCCGAGAACCCAGAGGTTATTTTACTCGAAATGGAGTTGCTTGCTCAGAGTGATTCCAAACGATTAAGAAAAGCATTATCGCTAAATTCCCATCACATCATTGGGATCACTGCAGAGCCACTTTTTAAGCATGCTTTAGAAGCACTTTCCATGCGAGCGCTCACTCTCCTGGTTAAACCAATAGACTTAAGCTTGCTTAAACAATATTTAACTCATGCAGTTAGAAATGAATTAAGAGTGCAACAAGAGAGTCTACCTTTAATAGGAGAGCATTCGATTTATCCTTCCTTATTTTTAGATCAATATGAGATAGAGCAAGAGTTTACATTTTGTCTGATGTTGGAGGCTGAGATTTTGGAACAGAATGAACAGCTTTTCCATTGGCTAGAATCCCTAAATCATTTGACTCTCTTTCCCCTTTCTAAGCGTATTGTGGCATTCTCAACAGAAGAAACACTCGAGGAGCTTCGTAAAAAAACAAAGGCAATTATAAGGGAATGGTCTAACACACAGAATACCAACTTAAATATAGCTATCTATGATCTACCGAGAAAATCCGTAAAGGACATGTACCAAGCTATAAAGGAAACCCTGAAGCTACGTTTTCAGCATGGCTTTGGGCAGGTTTTTCTTGTGAGCGAACTTCCTACCTTTCAAAGTTTGGACCCATTTTTAACAATGGAACAGCAACGACTTTGGATATCGAGCCTAGAGCAAAATGACGTACAGACAATCAAGCATTTTTTATATAGCATCTCTACCATTAAAACGTATTATCATCCAGACACTATACGCATCCATTTGACTAGCATTCTCGCACAAATACGGAGATTCATGCTTAAATACCAAATGGAAAAACGAATAGATTTGGAACATCGCTACAACCAACTCTTTGAACTCATTCTAAATCATCCAGTCCTTTACACGATTATCCAGGAAATCGTCCTCCTCTGTCAGGACATAATGAATCAGGTGGAAAAACAAAAAGAAAAAGGCCAGTTCGACTATGTAAATGCCGCACTGGACTTCATCGACCTCCATTATACAGACGATAAGCTTAGCCTTGACCAACTCGCAAATTTTCTAGGAATCAGTCCTAGTTATATAAGTATGCTTTTCTCGAAAACAAACGCTTTGACCTTCAAGCAATACGTTACTAAGAAGCGACTCAACCATGCCATGCAGCTACTTCAGGAGACCAACCTAACTATCAACGAAATAGCAGCAAAAAGTGGCTTTAATGACGCCAACTACTTTTCTAAGCTGTTTAAGGCCAATCATAATATTAGCCCGTCCTATTACAGGCAGCAGGTAATAGGTTAAGGAGACCTCTACTATATAATTCATTTGTAAAGATATAGACGAAAGGTTTAAGATTAATATCAACAGCAGCAAACTAAATCAATAGTAAGGAGGAACAATTATGCCAGTATACAACAAGCTAGTACGTGACCTAATCCCTCAGGTAATCGAGAAATCTGGAAGTAAGTTTTCCACGCGCATTTTAGATAAATCCGAGCATTTAACCGAAATAAAAAACAAATTATATGAAGAAGTGAAGGAATTTGAAGCAACGGATAACCGCAAAGACGCACTTGAAGAGCTTGCAGATATACTAGAATTAATCCATGCAGCTCTTCCTATTCATGAAGCTACATATGAGGAGCTTGAGCAAATCCGTCTTGCCAAAAAAGAGAAGCGCGGAGGATTTAAAGAAGGAATCTATTTAATAGAGGTTGAGGATGAGTAGGCTAAGGCTGATCACATCTAATCTTATTGAGGACTTGAAGAGTCTTACTCTCGATGCGACTAGTATTTACTGGATTACTGCATTTGCTATGAAATCAGGCGTTAGGCATGTACTCCCTTCTTTAAAGGAGGCAGGTTTACGTGGAGCAGAGCTTAAGCTACTAGTTGGTGACTATTTATACATTACTCAGCCCGAAGCACTGAAGCTCTTACTAGAGGAACTTCATCATGCAGAGATTAGAATCTATAGAAGTAATGGAATTTCCTTTCATCCAAAGGCTTATATGTTTCGTTCCAATGAAGATAGTCACCTGATTGTTGGCTCCTCTAATTTATCCTCCTCTGCGTTACATAATGGGATAGAATGGAATCTTTACGCCCCTGCCGTAGTAAGTGGAACCGTTTTTGAGGAAGCAACAAATGAATTTATGAAGCTTTTTTATTCAGCCTCCACTATTCCCTTAAACACAGAAACTTTATCAGGCTACCAAGAGGCCTATAACAAAGTGAACAAGGATTTAGCGATTAGTAATACCTGGTCAGCAAATGAGGAACAGGAGATCATGTTCGGTACAGTTAATGGAGAGTCGATGGTTATTGATCCCAAAGAAGAATACACGACTGGGCCAAGTAAGCTTACTCCTCGCCCCGCTCAGGTATTGGCACTGCAAGCGCTAAAGAAAACGATAGAAGATGATTATGACAAGGCTCTTGTCGTTCTAGCTACTGGTTTAGGCAAGACCTATTTGGCTGCTTTTTTCGCAGAACAGTTTAAACGGGTACTTTTCATCGCACATCGAGAGGAAATATTATACCAAGCAAAAAACTCTTTTCTACATGTCCACCCTAACCAGTCAGCCGGCATGTACAACGCAGTTGAAAAGAATGTACATGCAGATTTTATTTTTGCTTCTATTCATACGCTTTCCCAGCAGTATCACCTCGATCAATTCAGCTCAAATGACTTTGATTTAATCGTTGTCGATGAATTTCATCATGCTGCTGCACCAAGCTATGAGCGGGTTATCGAATATTTTAATCCCAAATTTTTATTAGGTATCACAGCTACTCCAGACCGTTTAGATAATAAGGATGTCTACAGTATTTGTGATGGAAATGTAGCCATTCGCATTCCATTCATTGATGCGATAGAGCGGGACTGGTTAGCTCCCTTCCGATATTATGGGGTCTATGATGAAACGGACTATTCTCAAATTCGTTGGCTAGGAAATAGATACGATGAGGACGAATTAGCTCGCTTTCAATTACGTGAAGAAATGGCTAAGAAAATATTAGAGGCCTGGAAGCTCCGTAAACAAAGTAAAACGATTGGATTTTGTTCTTCTGTAAGACAAGCTAATTTCTTAAGCAATTATTTTTCTGGAGCAGGATATAATTCAGTTGCCTTAAGCGGTGCTACTCCTCGAGAGGAACGTATAAATGCGAGGAAAGAACTGGAGAATGGATTATTAGATATCATCTTTACCGTAGACTTATTTAATGAGGGAGTGGATATTCCCACAGTTGATACTCTTCTTTTTATCCGTCCCACTGAATCTGTTGCAGTATTCACGCAACAGATTGGTCGAGGCTTGCGTCTTGCTGACGGAAAAACGCATTGTGTCATTATTGATTTAATAGGAAATTATAGGAATGCAGACACGAAGCTGTCTATCTTTTCAGCAGAGCAAATGGATAAACCAAACCTGTATACAATACAAGCTGCTATACCTGAATATTGCTCTATCGAATTAGAAACGGAGATCATTGACCTTATTAAAGAAATGGAGAAAAAAGCTGCTAGCCACAAGCAACGAATGATTTATGAATACTTCCGATTAAAAGAGGAACTAGGAACCCGTCCTTCCTACCTAGAATACCATTTAAAATCAGGAATCATAACAACCCAAGTCAAAAGTGAGTTTGGCTCCTATGTAGGTATGTTGAAGGATGCTGAGGAGTTAACCGAACAAGAACTAAAGGCGTATAACCTTTATCAGGAATGGGTTGAAGAAGTAGAAAAAACAGCTATGACTAAAAGCTATAAGATGGTACTCCTGAGCTACATGTTATCGCGTGGGGTAAATCACTGGTTTGAGCCAGTCACTGCAGAGACTGTTGCTCCCTACTTTATTGATTTTCTAACCACTAAGGAATATAGAAGAAAAATCGATTCCATTGTACCAGATCATAAAAAAACGGCTTCCTTAATTGGTCGCATGCCTATGACCAAATGGAGTAATTCTTCAAAAGGGAAAATTCGATATGTAGATGGAGAATTTGCTCTAAACTTTGATGTGAGTAAACATGTGAATGAAATCATCTTTAATTGGACGAGGGAGATTTGTGAATATCGATTACATTGGTATTTCGAAAAGAAGGCTGAAAGAATTTAGGGTAAGTAGCAGTCCAATTAACTTTGCAAATAGAAAGGCATAAATAGAAGGAAGAAACCTTGAAAAGCTTTGGCTGATCAAGGTTTTATTTTATGATCTTTAAACTTTATAATTCCTTATCTTTCTAAATCCATGGAAGAAAAAGAAAAAAAAGCAGATTGATAATGATGGTATTTGACCATAATCACCCTGCTATTTGTTTCTTTGTATAATCTCATTTATTAACTATTTTTCAACTTGACCCAATAAACTCTTATAGCATGCAATTATTTTAGCTCATTAATAATTCCATTTACCCCGTGTACAACTATACTACTAAGTACGTCAGTATAATTATTGTAGTCATCTGATTTATCGATGATAGTATCAAAGACTTCTTTCAGCTTACCATCAATTATAAGTGTAAGCCCTTCTACTTGCTCCTCACTTCCCTCTTTCCCAAACATTTCTTTCATTATAGTAAAGGTTTCTGTTTTATTCATCGTCATTCTCCTTTTGAAATAAATTTTCGCCAGTGATTATCCAATATTGATAGTCTACCGGAATGTTTTCCATGAATTGTTCATACTTCCCTAGCCACCCATTCGGTACATATAATTCATAGGATGCCGGTTCTGGATAAAAAGAAGTAAGCTTCTTATCATCAAAATCAACATATAAAGAAGGTATCATATCTGAAATATGACTATATTCTCTATGCACTAAACTTTTTCTTAACTCTTCATTACTTACTTCTAATTCTCTGATTTCATGTAGAAAATCTTCCACATTATCTTCATTTACTACTGCCATATCAAACCTGTCAGAAAAGTCATCAGGATTAGGAATTTCAAATCCTTTCTCCAGATAAGAAGATATTAATTTATTTAAATCTAGAAACCATATTTCCTTATCTGTAACAAACCATCTATATGATGTGTTGTATTTAACTAAAACTATTATGTTTTCAGCATATTTGGGTTTGTTAAACAATGTATCATCTCCCAGTTGTATTAAGTGTTTCGTATTTTATTTCTTTATCTTACCATATTCCTCAAGCCACTCAATCCATGGTGAGGGAAATTCAAATGATGTTCCCGGTGTACTAGGGTCAACCACTTTTGATGCTGTCCCTCCCTGATTAAGTGGATTGTTTTTATATCTAAACTGTGGTATTGCGCTTTCTTGCACAAAATCGTCAAACCATCTTGGCACTTCAATCTCTACAATTTCAGCACCAGCGCCTCTTTTCTCCAAGAAATATTCGGCATGTTCCCTAGTCCCTGCGCTAACGTTTAAGTTTGCATCCTTGTTAGGAATGATCATTCTTCCATTATTGTCGACTTGAATCCTTACTTGGCTTGCATTTGGCATTTCTCCACCTTGAACCCTAAAGTATGATGTAGTGTCATCCATCCCCTGAGATCCCGGTTTAACATTTTCCGTAACTCGATTGACGTCTCGAGCATCTTCTATTGCTCGGCCTCCTTTTATTGCAAATCTAGCTCCAGTAGTGCCCCAACCCACGAATGGAATCATCGATCCAAAGGAAAGTCCTGCATTTAGCATATCTCCTCTAGCGGTATAGATTATCCCGTTTACACCATCCGCTACTTCTCCCACAACTGGTATCAGTCCTAATATATCTAATCCCAACTGAATACCATCGAGGACTTTATTTTCCTGCGGTTCATCGGCTTGATCGTTTTCTTTATATATTACTTCGGAGACAACTTCATAGCTAGATTTTCCACCATCCATTGTTTCTTTAATGATTAAACCATTTGCGTACGCATGGTACTTTATATTTTCTCCCACGTTTTCTTCAATTAGCGAGACTTTCATCCCTTCAAGGGTCTCAAAAGTATCCGAATTGATTGTTGTTCCAATTAACTCTTCATATTCTTCTACCCATAGATTGTTAGGGTCTAAGTATACTTTAGGAAAGAGTTCTGTTCTAATCCCACTACCGAAAGTTATGGCTTTCCATTGACTGGACTGGAAAGAAGTGACCTTTACCCCTGCCCCAAACATTCCTTCCATAAGTACTATCCATAAGCCTAACTCTTGATGCTAGTATGGATGTATGGACACAAGTTAGTTAAGTCTCTATCCTATAAATAGAGAGGACGTGTCCGGAATGAA
>NZ_JABAFC010000026.1 GCF_012843435.1 Psychrobacillus sp. BL-248-WT-3
TGTTTTGCGTCAATCAAGCCGAAGCTTGTTGATGCTGTATGTCTTAACGTTTTGCATGTTCAGTTTTCAATGTTCATTGCGTCGTTTGTTTTGACGACTTTATTATCTTATCAAATCTGATTATCAATGTCAACAACTTTTTAAAATTTGTTTTTCGAAATCAGAAGTAAAAGTAACAACTTGATTACTATACCACCCTTTTAAACTATTCGTCAACACTATTTTTAATAAAATACCCTCAAAAATAATAACAATTTATTCTGATAAGTCTATTATAACTTTATAGACCTATATACTATGCGTGCTATTTAACAGCTAAGGGTGCAATATCGTCCCAAACGTATACCAACTCATTTAGGTGCACTCCTCCTATTTCTACTATTATCCTATCTATCTTCTTTGCACCAAGCTTTTCATAAAAGTATTTTGAAGGGTTGTCTTCTAGAACTAGCACTAACATAGTAAAGACCCCCTGGTTCGTTAACTCTTTTACCATAGGTTCGATTAATAACTTACCGATACCTATTCCCTGATATTCTTTTAAATTGTAGATCGCATAAATTTCCCCATTATAATTAGAATAGTTCCCGCTCCGTTCCTTCCCGCCAGAAACAAAGCCCACGATTTGATTGTTTTCAGCTTCAGCTACATAAACTCCCCCGTTCGGAATAGCAGAAAACCAGTAATCCGCTCTCTTTTCAAAAGACAGGTTATTTAAAAAGTCCTCCGGTACAATATTGATATAAGTAGTCTTCCAGCTTTCCACATGAACTTTGGCAATTCCTTTTGCATCTGAGGGTACTGCTTTTCTTATATGTATCACTCTCAACTTCCTCCAAACTTAAAGTGAGTTTCTTCTATTAGAGTATATTTCTATCTCTATAATCTATATCCCTCTTAAAAACCAAAAAAAGAGAGGCATGAGCCCCTCTTTATATCATTCTATTCTATAAGAATATGAAATAGCCTACAAATACTACCCACATGCCATACATGATTGGATGAATTTCTTTTATGCGACCTGCAACGATCATAGTAATTGGATAGAAGATAAATCCAATAGCGATACCAGTTGCTATAGAATAGGTTAACGGCATTGCTATAATTACAAAGAAGGCTGGTACTGCAATCTCAAAACGTTTCCAGTCTATTTGACCAATAGAAGAAACCATTAGTACCCCAACAATAATTAATGCTGGTGCTGTTACATAAGAAGTAATGACATCTAACAGTGGGAAAAAGAATAAAGAAAGTAAGAACAGAACCCCTGTTACGACTGAGGCGAACCCAGTTCTTGCTCCCGCAGCTACACCAGCTGTTGACTCTACATAAGAAGTAGTAGTGGATGTTCCGGAAACAGCTCCCGCTACTGTAGCAATAGAATCCGCTAATAATGCTTTACCAGCACGAGGTAATTTTTCACCCTTCATTAATCCCGCCTGATTTGCTACCGAGATTAAAGTACCTGCAGTATCAAAGAAATCTACGAACAAGAATGTTAACACAACAATTAAAAATTGAGCTGTCAGTAGTGCGGCTGGGTCTTCAAAAAATACGTCAAATGCAGCACCGAAAGTTGGAGCCATTGAAGGAACACTGCCTACTACAGCACCAGGGATTGGTACTAAGCTTAAAACCATCCCTACGATTGCAGTAATTAACATACCGTAGAAAATACCGCCTTTAACTCCTTTAACCATCATAATTACAGTAATCACAAGTCCAAAGATTGTCAATAGAATGTTAGGGTCTGTTAAATCACCTAAGCCAGCTACTGTATTTGGATTGGAAACGATAATCTTAGAGTTTTGTAGGCCGACAAATGTGATAAATAAACCGATACCTGCTCCTACTGCGTATTTCAACTCAGATGGTATAGCATTAATAATCGTTTCTCTTATTCCCGAGAGAGATAAGCAGATAAAGATGAGACCAGAGAACAGGACGCCTGTTAAAGCGATTTGCCATGGAATTTCGAACTCAAGTACAACTGTGTAAGCAAAGAATGCATTTAATCCCATACCTGGTGCAAGTGCGATTGGGTATCTAGCCAGCACACCCATTAATATAGATCCGATTGCTGCAGCAATAGCTGTTGCAGTAAACACAGATCCTTTATCCATGTACATAAACTCTGGTAACCCTTCGATTGTTTCAAGAGATAAAGTCATCGGGTTAACCACTAAGATATAAGCCATTGCCAAAAATGTTGTCAAACCACCTATAATCTCACGGCGATAGTTTGTTCCTAATTCCTCAAAACGAAAATACTTTTTCATAAGTTCCTCCATTTTTATCGCGACAACGAAAAAAAGTATACAACCAGTTCTGGTCGTATACCTCTACTATCCCCAATAAGTGAATATAAATAAGCATCACTCATCGTAGTCGGATCATTTACGGTGATCCGGTAGAGACTTTTGGGCCTTATTCCCAACGTTATACGACGACATAATTAAATTATGTAGTAAATATAACATCGAATTATGACGAAATCAATAGAAAAACCGAACATTTTTTTCATTAACCAAATAATAGTTCGTTTTCTGCTTATAGGTAAAGCATTTTTTAAAGGAAAATAGGCCTATTAATACAAATAAAAAAACTTGAAAACCAATAAATCAGTTTCCAAGCTCTACCACTAGTTGTCATTTAACGTCATCTTAGGGGAATTCTACAGTAGGATGAATCCTTGAAATTACCTGAACTACTCATCACTTTAAAACCCTTAAACAAGATGGACATGGTCTTCCTATATTTACATTCCTATTCTTTATCTGCTTGTTTTTGCTTGTTCTTCAAATACTCTGTACGTATTTTTTCAAGTTGCTGCTTTTTATCAAATTTAGCTGGCTTTTGTTTTTCATGATACTTGGCCACGGCCGCCTTACCTTTTGTATCCAATTGATATTTTCCCATTTGTTCACCTACTTTTCTTAACCCTTATAGAGAATCTGTTCAACAAATATAATATTTATCTTACTGAAGTTAACCTTATACTTTATATTCCCCGCTAACGTTCCATATATCAGTAAAAACATTAAAAACTTAGTATAACAGTTCATCGCCAAAAGGTATTCATATACTTACCTTTACAATCTTAAATAAGATTATTCAATTAAACATCATCTTTCAACTATTTTTTAACCAAATAAAAATCCCCTTTTAGTTATCTGTTATCAATAACTAAAAGAGGATTTAATATTTGAGATATGTTAATCACAAGGTATGACTGTGTTTATAATTAAATACAGTCCTATTCCCACTCAATCGTTGCTGGTGGTTTACTCGTAATGTCATACAGCACTCGGTTGATGTGTGGTACTTCATTTACTAATCGAACAGATACCTTTTCTAGAACGTCCCATGGGATACGTGCCCAGTCAGATGTCATACCGTCGATAGAGGTAACTGCACGGATACCGATTGCGTAATCGTAGGTTCTTGCGTCACCCATTACACCAACGCTACGGATATCAGGAAGTACAGTGAAGTATTGCCAGATATCGCGGTCTAAGCCTGCCTTAGCTATTTCTTCGCGTAGGATTGCATCCGATTCACGTACGATTGCTAGTTTTTCTTCTGTTACTTCTCCTAGAACTCGGATAGCTAGTCCAGGACCAGGGAATGGTTGGCGCCATACGATTTCATCAGCTAAGCCTAGCTCTGAGCCTAATGCACGAACCTCATCTTTGAATAAAGTTTTCAAAGGCTCAATTAATTTGAACTGCATGTCCTCTGGAAGTCCACCAACGTTATGATGAGATTTGATTGTTTGAGCAGTAGCTGTTCCACTTTCAATGATATCTGTGTACAGTGTTCCTTGCGCAAGGAAATCCATACCTTCTAATTTAGACGCTTCATCATCGAACACATAAATAAACTCATTACCAATAATTTTACGTTTTTTCTCTGGATCAGAAACTCCAGCTAATTTATTCATAAAACGCTCACGCGCATCAATTTTTATAACATTCATATTGAAGCCCTCAGAGAAGGTTTTCATTACACCTTCCGCTTCATCCTTACGAAGTAGATTATGGTCTACGAACATACAAGTAAGCTGGTCACCAATTGCTTTATGGATAAGGACTGCAACTACTGAGGAATCTACTCCTCCACTTAGCGCACATAGAACTTTCTTGTCCCCAACTGTTTCACGAATTTTTTCGATTTCCATTTCAATGAAACTTTCCATTGACCAATCGCCTTTTGCCTTACAAACGTCAAATACGAATTGGCGAAGTAGCTCTAGACCGTAAATAGAGTGACGTACTTCTGGGTGGAATTGTACCGCATATAAGCCTTTTTCAACATTTGCCATTGCAGCAACATCACAAGATGGGCTTGTCGCAATCACATCAAAGCCTTCTGGTGCAGCAGTTACATGATCTCCGTGACTCATCCAAACTACATGCTTAGAAGGAAGGTCGCCAAATAATGCTGTCGGATTCTTAATGTCAATCTCTGCTCTACCGTATTCTCTTGAAAAAGCCTTTTCTACTTTTCCGCCAAATTGATAAGCCATTAACTGCATACCATAGCAAATTCCTAGAATAGGTATATTCAAATCATAGATTGCCTCATCGATATGAAAAGCATTCGTATCATATACAGAGTTAGGTCCACCTGAAAAAATGATACCAGTGGCGTTCATTTTTTTAATATCCTCGGCAGTTACAGTATGGGGATGTAATTCACTATACACTCCAAACTCACGAATCCGACGAGTGATTAACTGATTATACTGACTACCGAAATCTAGAACGACAATTTTTTCTTGTTCTTTCAACAATGGAGTTGAAGACATATGCATTCCACCTCTTCTATATATATTTATCCCAATCCGTTAAACCCAATACGTATTAAAAAAACGCGTGCGAAAGTTCCTCTTTCTACGCGTTTTTGCTTTCTACATTAAAAGGTGAATGCAGATGTCCTTAAAAAAGACATGACTGCATTCACCTTCATAGTCAAGTTATTAACGGTAACTTGGTAGAAACATCCGAACCATATTATCGGACATATACGAGGGCAACTTGGTCAAATTTAATTTGACTTCAGTTTACAGGTTGTTGAGGGTAAAATCAACCGCTTATACGATTGATTAAATATTCCCAACTTTCTCTAATCGACGCATAATTAAGTTCCGTTTTATTGTTCCCATAAAAGCCCTGTTGATACACCTTGGTTAGATCAGTCATATGGTTGGTACCGATATCCTTGTCCACTTTTTTAGCAAAGTCCAATAAGGTTTGTCCTTGCTCTCTTCGCATTCCATGGAGACTTAGCTGCTGTAGAAGCTGATGGTACATTTTCTCGAAAGAGTTCCAATCATTTTTACGCATTCTACCTACTGGTATTAATACCTTAGGTAACCACTTTCCGCGACGGCTATAAGCAAACAGGCTTATGATCCCAAGAATTATAAGACCCCAAATGATAGCTGCCTTTCTTTCCGTCATCCATTCTAAAGTATCTTGAAGGAAGGTCGTTAAGCTAAAGGAAACATCATCATCTTTTTTTCCTGTTGCAGCTTGCTCCTCTTGTTTCTCCTCCTGTTGTTCTGGAGTCTGAGGTTCATCAGTCTGTGACTCTATGTCGTATATAACATTGGCACTTGAGGAAAAGCCAATAGTCGGCTCAAATGTTATCCACCCTACGTTTGGAAAATAAGCCTCTACCCACGAGTGTGCATTATTATTCGTAACCTCATAAACACTTCCAAGACCTTCTACATTCGCTCGTTCTCCAGGAGCAAACCCTTTAACCCATCGTGCAGGGATATCAAGGGAGCGTAGAAGGACGACCATTGAAGTTGAAAAGTTGTCACAGTAGCCCACCTTTGTTTCAAATAAAAACTGATCTACATAATCGGTGTCGCCCTTTGGGACCGCAGCCATCGTTTGATTGTAGCTAAAGTTATTCCCTCTGAAGTAGCGTTCAATATTAAGTGCCTTATCATAGAGACTTATCCGATCTTCCGTAATGCTGACGGCAAGCTCTTTTACTCTCTCTGGTAGTGTGTCAGGCAACTGTAAATATCGCTGCAATTCAGCAGGCACCAAACTTAAATCTTCTACAGAGGTTTCCCGCATCGCTTTAAGACTATAACTAGGCTCACTAAATGTCACATTGTAATCCCATAGAGCAGAATTACTGCTATTAAGAACAGAAATTTTTTGGGTTAGTGGATTACTTGTAAACAAAGCTTCTTCATTCGTTTGTATGCTTTTCATACCATAAGGCTGAAGAATTAATGGAAATTCTTGCGCCAACATTATATTAGCTTCCTCCGTATATTCTTCTGCTCCGGGTGGGAAATCCGTTTCAAATAGTTCTCCACTCCCAAAGCTTAGTAAAGGTGTCTCTTCCTCGGATTGTACCCAACCTTTAGAGGTATAAGTATCTTTGGTTTCAACCTTCCAGTATTGCGGGGTATCAGTCTTTGCCCAAAAAACAGGCGTATCATCACTTTGGAAGGCGCCTCCTAATTGCTCATCGTTTTCTCCGTAGCCAACCCTCTTCACACCATTTACACTAGCTCCATTCCCTTCACGCTCATCTACTTCAAGTGTAGAGGTAGTGAAAAAAGGGACGGGATCGGGCCATATCGGACCTGCTTTTGGCATTGCATATGCCGTTATACCACTGATCATAACTAATACGATTAAACTAGTAATAGAAGCTGTGACAAAGGTTCCTCTAATAGAGACTTGATTTTCTTTTATTAATTTTTGGATATAGAGTAATCCCATAATGATAAACCCAGAAATTAATGTAATGACTATAGAATTCTTAGCATTGTAAGGACTGAATGTATCCAAAATAGTGATAAATAAAACGGTAAGTATGAAAAACAATAAAATTGTCTTTCTAATGGTGATCCAATAGTTTAGTAAATAGGTAGTCATCCAAAGTAGAGCAAAAAACAAAAAGGTCCGAAACGGATCCGTTATCGCTCCCCATTCCTGACTAAAAATAGAGGCAAAGTTGTGTTGAAGTGCTTCACTTAAATAATTCAATGCGTCTCTAGATAAAAAAGAATAATCCGTGTAGATATGAACAATAGTCCAACTGATAAACACTAGCTTGATCGGTATAGTAACCTTCCAGTTAAGCTTTATAAAGTAAAAAAAGAAGGATACAGACAGATATATGACAAACAATGATAAGTGGTCGGTATTAGTCAATTCCATAACTGGCTTCAACCATTCTACTATTAAAAAACAGGTAAACGTATAAATTAGGAAGGAAATGATTCCTAGCAGGTAGTTATCTTTCATGAACGATTCACCTCCATAAACGCTTGGGCAAAACGGTCCTTTGTAATATTATGAGCGTCTACCCCTCTACTTTTCGCGTATTGGTACAGTGCATTCTCATTTTTATTTGGTTTCTCGTTTTTGTTTTTTACGACAAAGCACCTACATAACCGTAAGTTTCCTGCGTTACGGTTTATCCCATCAATCCACTCATGTGTTAGCTCACTTGTTATATATAATAACGAAGTTGCTTGAGCTAATGCTGGCTCCTGGGATATGACTTGTTCAATAGGCTTGTTTAAATCAGGCTGCACTTTCGTTAAATGATATAAGACTTGATGTAGCTGGGTCTCATTCTCTACATTTGGCAAGAAGAAACGGTCTTCTCCAAGAGATAAAAAAGCACTGCTGGCTTGATGGCGAACAATGGCCTGCATAATAGAGGCAGATAAATCTACGACGTCCTCAAACATAGGAGTCAACGTTCGATCGATTAAGATGAACAAATCCTGAGATTGACGATCTTCAAATTCCTTAGTTTTAAGAGTTTGGGTACGGGCAAATGACTTCCAATGTATCCAAGAAACTCGATCACCAGGCTGATAGGAACGTACCCCTGTCGCCATAGTCGTATCCTTCATCACTTGAATTCTTGATGCAGCTGCTCCCTGATCATACCTAGTTTCCATTGGAATATAAATCATATCCGTTAGATTCGGAAAGACTAGTAAGGTTTTTGGATTCGAAATAAAAATACTTTTTTTCATCCATCCAAACAGATCGCTCACTTCAATTGTTGTCCCCTCTAATACATGCTCACCGCGTGGCATATGTTCTATTTCATACGTCCAGGTAAACTCTTTTTTTATTCCCCAAAAAACAAGCTGCCTTCTTGACCCTGTGTGCCTAAGAGAAGGACCGACCCTTTCCTCAAACCACACAAACAACAGAGGAAAACGATTATTTCTTGTCACCCTGACCGTGGCAGAAAATCTTCCCCCGCTATACACTTTTCGTGTTTCAATTATCCTCTCTGCTTCTATCTTAGAGAGTGGGTAAAAAAAAAGTAGAATTGAGTATATAGAGAGAGGAACAATGAGGTAAAAAAGAAACCAACTGACGAAGCCCCCCTGAAACATTGCATACACAAATGCCACCACCAAGAGAAGAAGGATACCAATAAAACCTTTATACTTCTTTAATCCTTCTGTCCGCTCAATCATCCGTGTACCTTCCTCTTGATAGGGACAGGAGTTCGTTTAACAATACGGGAAAGTACTTCCTCAGAAGAAATACCATCATACCTTGCCTCAGGACGAAGAATAACACGGTGCCCAAAAACAAATGGCAATAAATATTGAATATCATCTGGAATCACGTAATCTCTTCCCTGTAGTAAGGCATAGGCCTGAGAGGCACGCATCAACGCAATGGATGCTCGAGGGCTCACTCCAAGATAAACATAAGTATCTACTCGTGTTCTATTAGCTAAATCCACAATATATCCCTTCATTGTCAAATCTACGCTAACATTTTTTACTTGTTTCTGGAGGTGAATAAGCTCTTCAAGAGAAACTACTGGCTGGAGGCTATCAATAGGAGATGCATGCTCTAATCTATTTAATACTTCAATCTCTTCATGTTGATTAGGGTAACCCATTTTTAATCTCAACAAAAATCTGTCTAACTGAGCCTCAGGTAAAGGGTATGTACCCTCATGCTCAATTGGATTTTGGGTAGCCATAACAAAAAATGGCTTTGGAAGTGGCATCGTAATGCCGTCAATTGTAACGGAAGCTTCTTCCATTCCTTCTAGTAATGCTGATTGTGTTTTCGGGGATGTACGGTTGATCTCGTCTGCTAACACAATGTTCCCAAGAATAGGTCCTGGTCGAAACTCAAATTCCATTTCTTTGGGGTTATATATGGAGACTCCTAATACGTCGGATGGTAATAAGTCAGGAGTAAATTGAATTCTTTTAAAATCGGCCCCGATAGATTTAGCGAGCGCACGAACCATCATGGTTTTTCCCACTCCAGGAACATCCTCGAGCAAAACATGTCCATCTGCCAAAAGAGATACAACTGCTAATTCTGCAATGTCTTTCTTCCCTATCATTACTTTTTCTATATTAGAAATAATTGCTTCTATCTGTAATTTTTCATTCATCTGTTTTCCCCCAAAATTATCATTAAATGATTAGTTAGAAAATTTTTATAATACAGTATAAGCATAACCAAAAAAGGAAGATAAAACAATTTAAATTATTTTTTCAGCAGCCTTCAAAATATCTAATCCAACCAAAAAGCATGGAGTCTCTACGATAAGAGATTCCATGCTTTTATTTATTTCCAGAAGTCATCAAAAATTGTTATTGGTAATTGTCGTTTGTGTTCAGAACGATCATAGAAGCCAACGATTTTCTCTTCTATTTCTGGAGATACATTCTTACCTTCTAGGTAATCATCAATATCATCGTAGCTCACTCCAAGTGCAACCTCATCCGGTAGAGCTGGACGATTTTCCTCTAGGTCGGCTGTCGGAACTTTAGTGTAGAGATGCTGTGGTGCACCGAGATGCTTTAGCAATTGCTTCCCTTGTCTTTTATTGAGACGGAAAATTGGGGTTAAGTCTACTCCACCATCACCATATTTAGTATAAAAACCAGTGACCGCTTCGGCCGCATGATCTGTACCTAGCACTACACCGTTATATGTCGCAGCTATAGAATACTGAGCCTTCATTCGTTCTCTCGCTTTTTCATTTCCTTTTGCAAAATCACTAAGGGTTATGCCTGCTTCCTTCAACGCACGGTCACTTGCGTCTACAGCTTCTTTAATATTAATGGTTACACGTTTGCTTGGCTGAATAAAGTTCAGTGCATCCTGACGATCAGATTCATCAAATTGCACCCCGTATGGCAAACTAACCGCGATAAATGAATACGTACCTGCTCCCATTTCGTCATTCAACTCATCCACTGCCATTTGGGCAAGCTTGCCCACTAAAGTGGAGTCTTGGCCACCTGAAATACCTAAAACCATACTTTTTAAAAATGGATGCTTCTTTAAATAGTCTTTCATAAAATCGATACTTATACGAGCTTCCTCTTTTGGATCAATCTCCGGCTTTACTTTTAAGGCTTCGATAATTTCTCTTTGTTTGTCAGACATCTTAAATCCCTCCATTGTTTGAAATAAGATTTTGCTCCATTTCCTTCACTTCTTGAATGTTACGCATTTTATTGTCCCAGCACTTCTGGCTTAAATCAACAGGATATTCCTCTGGATTAAGAGAACGCTTATATTCCTCCCAAAGCAAATCCAAATTATCATGAGCATAATTCCGAATTTCCGCAAGATCTGGGTTATTATAAATTACTGTCCCGTTTTCGATTACCTTTACATGTAAATCCTTAGCCTCAAAGTTCGTGACAAATTTTGAAACGAAGGTATGGACAGGGTGGAACATTTTTAGACGTTCCTCATGAGCAGGGTCTTCATCATGCATAGCAATGTAATCACCCTCAGCCTTACCGTTTTCCTTATCTATAATACGGAAGAGCTTTTTCTGCCCAGGAGTAGTAACTTTTTCAGTAGTAGAGGAGATTTTGATAGTATCCTCCATCACACCTGCTTCACTTTCAATAGATACAATTTTATATACAGCACCAAGTGCAGGCTGGTCATATCCTGTAATCAGCTTAGTGCCAATCCCCCAGCTGTCTACCTTTGCTCCCTGAGCCTTTAAGTTCAAAATAGTATACTCGTCTAAATCATTAGAAACGATTATTTTAGCATTTGGAAACCCTGCTGCATCTAGCATTTTTCTAGCTTCCTTCGATAAGAACGAGATATCTCCTGAATCTAAGCGAATACCTATGAAATTTATCTTATCCCCTAGCTCTTTAGCTACTTTAATAGCAGTTGGCACACCTGTTTTCAAGGTATTATATGTATCTACGAGGAAAACACAGTCCTTGTGTCTTTTTGCGTATGAGTGAAAGGCATCATACTCACTTTTATATGCTTGCACCATGGAATGTGCATGTGTTCCAGAGACAGGGATACCAAACATTTTGCCAGCGCGAACATTACTAGTCGCCTCAATCCCTCCGATAAAGGCTGCACGAGTTCCCCAAATTGCAGCATCCATTTCTTGAGCACGTCGAGAGCCAAATTCCATTGCCACTTCGTCTTTGACCACCTGTTTAATACGAGATCCCTTAGTAGCAATTAACGTTTGATAATTCACGATGTTAAGCAAAGCGGTCTCTACTAATTGTGCTTCTGCTAGAGTAGATTCCACTCGAATAATTGGCTCATTAGGAAATACTAATTCCCCTTCTTTCATCGAATAAACATCACCAGTAAAACGAACCGTTTTTAAGTAATCTATAAAATCATCACGATACCCTAGTCCATTTTGCAAGTACTCTAAATCGCTTTCCGAAAAATGAAAATCTCTTAAGTAATCCAGACATCTTTCTAGACCAGCAAAAATGCCATAACCATTCCCAAAAGGTAGCTTTCGGAAAAATAATTCAAACACTGCTTTTCTCTCATGCATATTATCAGCCCAGTAGGCCTCCACCATATTTATCTGATATAAATCAGTATGTAATGCTAAACTGTCATCGGCATAAATTTTTTTCATGATGATCTCCTTCTAATAACTATTGAACTTAGTATACACTATTTACCCTTTCGCATGGAAAATTAACCACAACAAAGCCAGCCCCCTCACAGGACTGGCTAAACTGCCTATCTTATTATTTACCTAAAGGAGAGATGGCCGTCAAGACATAATCCGCAACTGCATCTATTTCCTCTTGGGTTAATGTCTCATTAAACGAAGGCATAGTAGTTCCTCCATTAGTTATTCGATCTATTACGTTTTCTCTGTTTTCTGCAAATTTACTATCTTGAAGATTTGGCCCATTGTGTCCATTGGCACCTTGATCTCCATGACAAGCTATGCAGCTGTTTGTATAAACAGAAAGACCAAAGTCAGAACTAACGGTTGCTCCTTCCGTTTCTTCATTCACACTTACCTTTTCTTTAACAGAGCCATCAATCACTTGCCCTTCAGGTAAGCTACCTCCAAGCTTGAAGGTATATATTTTATCTCCATGCTTCGATCCCGCTAAAGCATTGCCTGCCGCATAAATAGAAATATACTGCTCTCCGTCTATTTCATATGTGATAGAAGGAGCATTGGCCCCCGCATCCATCATATACTCCCATAATTGGTTACCTGTTTTTGCATCAAAGGCTATGAGCCTTCCATCGTTGTGACCTACAAAAACTAGATTCCCTTTAGTTGTTAATACTCCACTGTATGCTTGTGCATCCCAATTTTGCTGCCAAACTATTTTATTTGTTTTCACATCTAATGCAGTTACTGTACCTCTTACAGGTGCATTAGAAACTGGCTGCATTATGCTTCCTATATACATAGAACCCTCTTCGAACGCTTCATCTTCTTGTCTTGCAAAGGAAAAATAATTATCATTCCCTAGCACATAGAACAACTCAGTATCCGGATTATATGCAGAAGGTGGCCAATTTGCTCCGCCTGCTGGACCCGGCTTAAGTGTGATTGGCTCCTCCCAGAAAGGAGTAAATATGTCTCCTATTTGCCCTTCAAATGTATCTCCTAAATCCTTATCAACGTCATCCTGGAAAACTCCTTGAGGTACGAATGCATCCCCAACCGGGAAAGGTTGGGTAGGAGAGGTTTTTTGTTCTGCCAATTGTGGAACGGGCTTTTCTTCAATACCAATAAGCGGTGTCCCGTCGGTTCGATCTAAGAAATACACCCAGCCAGTTTTCCCTGCCTGCCCAAGTCCCTTTCTCATCACACCATCTTTTTCTACGTCAAACAAAACAACAGGATTGGCTGGATCCATATCCCATATATCATGATGCACCTCTTGGAAGTGCCAAACATAGTCTCCATTTTCTGCATTAACAGCAACAACCGAGTTAGCATATAAATTATCACCCTCTCGGTTGCTTCCATCTAAGTCAGGTGCTGTATTGCCAGTAGCAAAGTAAATATATCCAAGCTCAGGATCTACAGCTGGAGTATTCCAAACAGGTCCTCCGCCAGTCAACCAAGAATCATTGTCTGGCCAAGTATCGCCATTTATATCACCTGGACCTGGTATGGTATAGAATCTCCATACTTCGTATCCTAAATCCGCATCATACGCCATTACGCGACCACGAATTCCATATTCACCTCCTGCCACTCCGGTGTAGACCTTACCATTATAATAAAGAGGGGCACTAGTGACGGTATAGCCCTCCTCCCATTCTGCAACCTTTGTCTCCCATTGCAATTCTCCCGTTTTTTGATCCAAAGCGATAAGACGTGCATCTAGTAGACCTGCATATACTTTCCCATCTCCTACAGCTAGACCTCGCGTTGTCCAACCACAGCATACAGTATCCATCTCTTGATTAATATCTGGCTCATACGCCCATATCAATTCACCAGTTTTGGCATCTAAAGCAAATATATCATTAGCACCCGTTGCCACATACATAATTCCATCCACGACTAATGGAGTTGCCTCTCCTGAATACTTAGGCTCTGCTCCAGAACCTAAACTAGTTACCCAGGTCGGCTTTAAATCTCCAATGTTCTCTGATGTAATTTGATCGAGTACCGAATATCTCCTATTATAGTAATCTCCACCGTGAGTCACCCATTCTTTAGAAGAGTATTCTACTTTAACATTAGGATTTGAAGGACTCGGAGTCGTCTTTCCTTCTACCTGTGGCTCTTCTTTTTCAATTTCCGTAACTGTGTCAACGTTCTCTGGCTCTCCAGACCGTTCTTCCTTGTCTTTGTCAGCGATAAGGTACAAGCCAAACAAAACAACCATAGCAATACAACTACCTATAAATATTTGAAATATGACCGATGACTCTCTTCTTCTCCGCATTTCAATCCCCCCTTCTTTCTTTCGAACCACTAAAGAAAATAGATTTAATACTCTATAAAATATGCGTACCAATTGGGATTAATTCTCTCGGACAGAAATACAATCACATATTTAATAAATATAAGTAATAGAACGGCCGATAAGTTTCCTATCCTATTCAAATCTCTCTATAAGATAAAATATGCTATCTTTAAGTTTAATTGCTAAACTCCTTAATACCGCAAAAAACTACCTAAGTTTTTCTTAGGTAGTTTTAACAGGTCAAAATTATTTAGTTAGATCTTGGCAGCCCTTATAGATTAGGTTAAATAGCTCTTCAATATCCTCTTCTTCTACACAAGAGAAGGCTACACGAATATCAGTTGTATTACTAGCAATAACACCAACACCATATTGATCTAGTAAATGTAAACGAAGCGTTTCTGCATCTAAATCATGAAGTTTTAAGCACATGAAGTAGCCAGAGTTAAATGGATAGTACGTCCAGTAAGTATCAAATCTTGCATCTGCAAGTACTTCTTTTGTTTTAGTTGCTCTTCCTAGCATAATATTGAACTTCTCTTGTTTTTCCTTTTGGAAGTCATCTGATTTAAGCGACTCTAAAATCATCGTTTGGGAAATATGGGAACCACTTGAGATGGTACCTCGAATAATACCCTTTGTCTTTTGCTCTAGTGCGTCTAATATGTCTGGAGTAGCAGCATAGGCGATAAAACCAACCCGGAGACCCCAAACGTAATTTTCTTTCGTTGCCCCATCTACTTTAATAGGTAATATATTAGAATGGGCACCCGCTAGTAGGGCAAATAGTGATTCCTTCATAGAATCCTCATAAAAAAGACCGAAATAGGCATCATCTAATACCACTACTATATCTAAACCGCCATCAGCCGCTTCCTTCAAGGCCTCGACAATTGCTTCTCCTTCTTGAACAGATGGAGTAAAGCCAGTAGGATTGTTAGGGAAGTTTAATAATACAATAGCTTTTCCTGTCTGCTTTAAAAGTGTAGCTCGGAAGCCTTCTACGTCAAAGCCGCCATTTTCATTAAATAGAGGGAAAGTTTCCACCTTTCCTCCTCTTCTTATTTGAAAGACTGTATTGTAATTACCCCAGTATTGATCGGGGGTAATTACTACATCACCAGGATTCATAAATAAATCGGCAACAATACTTAGTCCATGAGTTAATGCATTAGTAACTATCGGTAATCCAAAGTTTTTCCCTTGTAAAGAGGGGTTGTCGATCAGTAGTTTTTCCTTCCAAGCAGAACGAAGTGCCTCCTTCCCTTGGGGTGGAGCATATGGATAAATGTCGCTAGGACTATAATCTAATTTATCTTGGATATGACGAAAATGCATAGGCTCTCCATTTTCAATAGCAATCCCAATAGTAGCATTAAAGCGATGTGCTTTTTTTCCAGCTTCTGCACTTTGACTTAATATTCCTTTTGGATAGTATAGATTTTTGCCTAAATCGGATAACATATTAAAAATTGCAGGATTTTCTTTTTGCATTTTCTCATTTAATTGGATAGCTAAAGCATTCATCTATTGGTACCTCCAGAATTTTTCTATTTTAAACACATTGTACTCTATTTTATTAAGGGATAGTATCCTTTCCCTTAATATATTGAATATTTTATAAGCTATTCATGACATTTCGTCCTTTATTTCTAATAAAATGGGACAATGATCGCTACCTAACACATCTGCGTCAATCGAAGCACTGATCAGTCGAGGGATTAACCTTTCGGATGCTATAAAATAATCAATGCGCCACCCGATATTGCGCTCCCTCACCTTACTCATGTATGACCACCACGTGTACGCGCCCTCTTGGTCTGGATGGAAGTATCGGTAGGTATCGACAAACCCTTCTGCCAATAACGAGGTCATCTTCCCTCTTTCCTCTGTCGTAAATCCTGAATTACCTTTATTGGACTTAGCATTTTTCAAATCTATTTCAGCGTGAGCCACGTTTAAATCTCCACACATGAGTACAGGCTTTATAGTATCTAACTGCGTTAAATATGTACGCATGTCGTCTTCCCACTCTAATCGATAAGCAAGTCTTGTTAAATCACGTTTGGCATTTGGAGTGTAAACATTCACTAAATAGAAATCCTCGAACTCCATTGTAATAATGCGTCCTTCATCTTCGGTTTCTAAATCTCCTACTCCATATTTAACTGAAATAGGTTTAATCTTTGTAAAGATAGCAGTTCCCGAGTACCCTTTTTTCAATGCATAGTTCCAATACTGCTCATAACCATCTAAAGCAAGTGAGATTTGACCTTCTTGCAGCTTGGTTTCCTGAAGGCATACAACATCAGCATCTACCTTCTGAAAGTAATCTAAAAATCCTTTATTTACACAGGCTCTCAGCCCATTGACATTCCACGAAACGAACTTCACTTTAGTACCTCCTAAATAAGAAAGCGCTTAAATACATAATGAGAGGTAGCTGAGACATCTATTATAAAGAGCTTCACACATACGACTCAAAAACTAAGCACACTATATAACTCTTTTATTATAGAGGGAAACTAAAAGGTCTGTAAATTAACAAGGAAACCAATGTATAGTAAGCCATTTTCGTGGCAACCTAACTTGTACTATTTAATAGCATGCGAGATATAGTAAAGACTAACAAATGGAGGAACTGTTTATGACTAAACGTTTTAATGAAAAGGTAATTATTATAACTGGAGCTGGTTCAGGTCTAGGACAGGTCACTGCCATAACCTTGGCGAAGGATGGAGCTAAACTGACACTGGTAGATTTAAATAGCAATGGCCTAGAGGAAACTAAAAGTCGTATCCTAGAAGTGGCACCAAATACTGAATTACTCCTAGTTACAGCAAACGTTGCAGAAGAGGCAGCAGTTAAAAACTATGTGGATGAAACAGTTAACAAGTTTGGACGTATAGATGGATTTTTCAACAATGCTGGAATAGAGGGCAAGCAAAACCTGACAGAGGATTTCGGCATCGAAGAGTTTCACAAGGTCGTGAATGTTAATCTAAACGGAGTATTTTATGGCTTAAAATATGTACTAGCTGAGATGAAAAAAAATGGAGCTGGTTCTGTAGTAAACACTGCATCTGTCGGCGGTATTCGTGGTGTCGGCAATCAGTCGGGTTACTCTGCTAGTAAACACGGTGTAGTCGGCCTTACTAGAAACTCTGGTATTGAATATGGTCAATTCGGTATTAATATTAATGCAATTGCTCCTGGTGCCATCATGACTCCTATGGTAGAAGCTTCTTTAAAGCAAATTGGTGGAGAAGAAGGCTGGGAAGAGGCTGGAAAAGCATTTGTTTCCGTTAACCCTATGAAACGTTTCGGTAGACCTCAAGAGGTAGCAAACGTTGTTGCATTCTTGTTATCTGATGAATCTAAGTTTGTAAATGCGTGCGTTATTACAATCGATGGTGGACAATCCTATAAATATTAAAAGGAAAGACCGAACGCTACTTAGCAATCGGTCTTTTTACTTTCATCTAAAATCCTTTTACTTCTTAGATGCTTTCATCAACAAATAGATGATTCCTGTTAAAATAGCTACACCAAAAACAACTACTAATAGACTGATCAATAAAGCTACAAAGCTCATTGTCACAACTCCTTTTATATCACCATTTAGAATAGCTTCGCTTAATCTATTTTTTCTTTAAGCAATTATTTTCTCTAGCTCCTCTATATTATCAACAATGTAAGTAGCACTCGCATGCTCCAACTCTTCAGACGATCCAAATCCATACGTTACCCCTATGGAATCTATGCCCGTTAAATTAGCTCCAATCATATCATGCTTTCTATCTCCAATCATGACAAAACTATCCTTCGTTTTATCCTGAAACTCGTCTAGAACATATTGTATGATTTCTGCCTTAGCTGACCTAGTTCCATCTAATTCACTACCAGCCACTACATCAAAGTAATCTTCAATTTGGAAATACTTTAAAATTTCGATAGCAAATACCGTAGGCTTAGAGGTCGCAACTGCAAGCTTTTTCCCTGCCGCTTTTAACTTTTCCAGCAACGGGATAATACCCTCGTAAAGTTCATTCTCATACATGCCAGTTTCTATAAATCTCTCTCTATAAAAAGCAATGGCTTGGTGGCATTGCTTTTCATTAAAGCCATAATGATCTGCAAAAGAAATCTGTAATGGTGGTCCGATAAAGCACTCTAACTTTTCAAGATCCTTCTCCAAAATCCCCATTTTTTCTAACCCATATTGGATAGAGGTTGTAATTCCTATTTTAGGATCTGACAACGTTCCGTCCAAATCGAATAAGATAATCTCATATTTCCTCATACTTCCCCCTCTTTTCTCTTTTAATTAGCTTACTACCATTATATCTAAATAGTCTTTCTTTTTTAAAAATAAATGGCTATGTTAAAGGTTAGGGTTGATTTATGATGCAAAGAAATTTTAGATCAGAGAGTAGAATTGATTGTTCACACCAGCCGGACGCTTTCCTCGGGGTGAGCGATAAGCCATCACCCATCGCTTACGCGCGTGGTTGTGATGTCTTATCTGTCTCACTCATCCCGTAGGAGTCGCCGTCTGGCACTCCAATCAATAAATGGAACAGCTTTATCATCGATTAATCGCTAAAAATTTACTAGCATAAACAAAGCTTCAAAATGGTCACCAACCCCAATTTCATCATCTATTTATATTTAGCAGACATTTGAAAGTACCTTTGTTTATGTTTACAGTCACTATAAAAAAGAATTGTTAGTCAAAATAAACCCATATCTTTAACAAAGCTAAATAAATTATAATGGAAAGAACTAACCAAAAGGAGGATATTATGGAATGGAAATTCAAACGATTTACGGGGACTTGCCACAATTGGAAACAGAAAGACTCCTACTGCGGAAAATTACGTTAGGTGATGCAGAGGATATGTATACATATGGATCCAATCCAGAAGTATCTAAGTATGTTACTTGGGATCAGCATAATACAATAGAGGACACGAAAGAATTCATTCATTTTATCCTAAAGCAGTACGAGAAAAAAGATATTGCACCGTGGGGGATTGAATATAAGGAAACAGGTCAGTTTATCGGAACTATCGACTTCGTCCAATGGCAAATTAAACATGATAGTGCTGAAATCGGATACGTTCTTTCCCAGGAATACTGGGGACAAGGGTTAACTACTGAGGCTGCCGAAGAATTAATCCATTTTGGCTTTAACCACATGGACTTAATACGCATACAGGCTAGATGCTTTGTCGAGAATGTCGGCTCCTCGCGTGTAATGGAAAAAGTGGGGATGTCCTATGAGGGTACTATGAGAAAAGGGATGAAAGTAAAAGGGAAACATGTAGATTTGAAAATTTACTCCATTTTAAAAGAGGATTTCTCTTAAGATATCACATAACTATTAAAGGAGAGGCATGAAATTACGGTACCTCTCCTTTATTTATTTGTTATAGCTATGTTGGTTGCTCACAAATTAACCATATCCTTAGTTAAATGCTTTTAAGCTTTCTAGTGTTGCTCCTAGAAACTTAGCAAGCTCTAGCATGCCATATTTTCCAGCCTTTTCCTCAGCGTCCGCATTATAATTCGTATTCGTGTTTACATCATAGGTGTAGACTTCACCATTACTATCCCGTATGAATTCAATACCTGCAACATCTATTTTGTTTTGTTGAAGGAAGGCTTCATATTTTGCAATCCATCCTTCCTCTAAATCCTCTTGGATCTCAAACTTTGGTTTAACAGTTGGCTCCTCTCCCACTGGACAGAAGGCATCACCAATTTGACACGAGTCAGCCGGGCAAAGTTCAAATCCCTCAGAGGTATCGACTCTAACAGCATATAAGTATTTTCCTCCGACAAACTCTGCTCTTGTAATATACGATTCTGGAGATTGAATATACTCTTGAATTAATGTAATGCCATCCACAGGTTCATCAAACATTGGGCCATAAATATATTCCTTTAATGCATCGACTGTTTGGAATAATTGAACCCCTAGTCCTTTCCCTGCTCTATTATGTTTGGTTATAAAAGGGACAACCCCTAATTTCTCGGCAGCAGAAACGATGTGTTCCTTACCAACGGCAGCTATTGTTTTAGGTGTTCGAATACCGCTTGCTTCTAATGCTGCATACTGATTGATTTTACTTAGTTCCAAGCTTAATGCTTTTGTTCCATTAAACACTGTTCTTCCATGATGTTCTAACCATGTAAGCATACCTCCAGCCAATTCTGGTGCATACCTATGCCCCCTAGTATGAGAAGATGCGCTCATGCGGTTATAAAATACACCGTTTGGTGGTTCGACCGTTAAATCTACAATTCCTTGGTCTAAATGCCAGCTTTCATAAGGCAGATTAAGTTCCTCTAATCTTTTAGTTAAATGAATTGTCCACTCATCATTTTCATGAATAATATAAATTTTTGACATATCCTACATCTCCTCATTATTAATCTATTTAAAGTCTAAGAAAAACAGATTTATTATATTATCATTAGTATATAGGAACTCTATTCCCTAGTACAACAATAGGTTTTAAAAGTAAGAAAAATAAGAAAAGCTCTCTGAATTTTTAAATCCTTAATCTCCTTAGGCCCTGTCATTTCCCCCCGTAGCTCTATAGTTACCAACTGAGAAAAAATAAAAACGTGAAATCAAGGAACGATTTCACGTTTGTTTATATTAGAGTATTAAATTTTTATATCAATAAGGATCAGCTTCATGACTATTTTCTACCGCTTGCTGTGGAGCTTTTTCTCCATTTACGTCCCCAAGTGGATGTTGACTAGAGCCACCTTTAGGTGCATTTTTTAAGCCTTCCTTAAGAAGTCTTCCGTACTCTTCATCCGCTTCCTCTGCTAGAGCAATCATCTTATCCTGAATTCTTGGGTCACACTTAGAGAGATCATTCACTAGGTTAGACAGTAGCTCTGTCTTCTCCCACTGTTCAAAATTACGATAGGTTTCCCCTGCTTGCTTCGTATTACTTTGGCGATCTATCGATTCTCTAACTAAGTTTCCTTTAATCATTGGGGTGTATTCCTTGCCAGTTTGTTCAGCCTCATGTAATCCATCTAAAATAGATGGCTCGTAGTTAATATGAGGGTTTTGGAAAGGGCCTCTATCTAATCGGTATGCCATTTGGCCTCCTGTTTGATTGGTTGCCACACGCTTTTTCGGTGCATTAATAGGCAGCTGTAAGTAGTTAGCTCCTACTCGATGACGTTGAGTATCAGAATAGGAGAAGGTCCGTCCCTGAAGCATTTTGTCATCTGAGAAATCTAATCCATCTACTAATACCCCTGTACCAAATGCTGCTTGCTCCACTTCCATGAAATAATCCTGAGGATTACGATTTAACACCATTTTCCCAACTGGCATCCATGGAAATTGATCATTCGGCCATAACTTTGTATCGTCTAACGGATCGAAATCTAACTCAGGGTGTTCACCATCACTCATAATTTGAACATTTAACTCCCACTCAGGGAAATCTCCTTTTTCAATAGCATCATATAAGTCTTGAGTAGCATGATTGAAATTTTTCGCTTGAATTTCTTCAGCTTCTGATTGAGTTAAATTACGAATTCCTTGTTTAGGCTCCCAATGATACTTGATCAGGACTCCCTCACCATCTTTATTTACCCATTTATACGTATTTACTCCTGAGCCTTGCATCATGCGATAATTCGCTGGAATTCCCCAAGGCGAATAAATGAATGTAACCATATGAAAGGATTCCGGAGAGCTTGCACAAAAATCAAAAAATCGTTCTGCATCTTGAATATTTGTAACAGGATCTGGCTTAAATGCATGAATCATATCAGGAAATTTCATCGCATCACGAATAAAGAAAATCTTCAAGTTGTTTCCTACTAAATCCCAGTTGCCATCCTCCGTATAAAATTTCACTGCAAATCCTCTAGGATCACGTAGCGTTTCAGGTGAATGTCCTCCATGAATAACGGAAGAAAAACGAGCAAAAACCGGTGTTCTTTTTCCTTTTTCCTGGAATAGCTTAGCCCTAGTATATTTCGATATACTTTCATTACCAACTGCTCCGTACGCTTCAAAATACCCATGTGCTCCAGCCCCGCGTGCATGAACTACACGTTCTGGAATCCGCTCTCTGTCAAAATGACTTATTTTTTCTATGAAGTCATAATTTTCAAGCGTTGCTGGACCACGGTTTCCAACTGTTCTTATATTTTGGTTGTTCGTAATTGGATGTCCCTGTCTATTTGTCAGCGTATCCTCGGTCTCACGATTAGTCTCGTTGTTAGAATGATCTTTTTCCAATTTTTATCCTCCTAGCTTTAACTTTACTTCTATTCCATTCTGTCCAAATGTATAAGTAAATATTCCAGCATAGGAAAAAGGAAGTAGTTATAATACGAACTCTTTTCCTATTAAAATAATCGATTCTTCCACTAAAAAGTGCATTAGCTTACCTTCATAAATTAGTTCAATGTCAGGATATTCAGCAAATTGATGCGGCTGAACAGAAGATGGTTTAGCTATATCTATAGTTGACTCGTTCAATATAGTAGCAACAAACTGCGAACAAAAGAAGGCATTCTCCCTTTGAATATTTAACTGAAGAGCAATTCCAAACAAACCAAGCAAGTTATACTTATACTTCTTTTGCTCTGCTTTAAAAGTAAGCACCTTGTCACGCATCCGATCATATTCGTCCAAAGATACTTTGTATTTTAAAATGGAACAATTAGCATGATACAGTAATCCACCACGAGCATCTTCCTGCACAAATCCTCCGTTAATAGGATTGTATCGTTGCTTTCTTCCAAAGCTATATACTTCATTCAATTCCTCATCAAAAGCAATCGATGCATGATTTTTACTTTTCCCTGTATACATTCCTATCAACCTAGAAAACCAGGTGCCTGTGTCACTTAATACAATATAAACCGCCTTTTCCATCTTCCCACCCCACGAACAATACTTCTTTATTTCTTTATCATCTCTTAAAGAGAAAACTCTATGAAGAGACTGCAGATGGAAAGCCACTAAGACCTAAGACGTATTCTTTTAAATAATCATCGTTGATTATTCTTTTTTCATTTCATATCACCTATGGGCACTGCAGATAGTTTCACCCTTTAAGAAAATTTGTTCGTATCTATTAGGAAATATTTTATTTATGAAACTAACTTAATTATTTTGCAAAAATGGACACTTTCAATGAATATGTTGTGTGAGTAGTCGATTGTCCCTTTATTAATGATTGAAGATAATACTTTTAACTGATAAAATTCTTTCGTTACATAGTTCTACAGAAATAGCATCTTAAGAAAATTTCAACTTATAAAGGAGGATAATAATGTCTAATTATAATAGAGAAGAACTAGTGTTATTGAATCAAATATTGCTTGCTCTCTTTCTAGTAGCGGATTTTGCACTTTTTCTTCATTTCTCTCACAGTTCTTTCCCTTGGTTTGCATTACTTGGTGCAGGCATTGGTTTAGCTATTATTGTTCTTTGCTGGGCAGAAAAAGTACAGATTTATTTCATTGCCAGTTTGCTAGTTTTTACAGGCTTCTTTTTACTAATATACAATTGGCATTCTTTATTCCATTAAGCAAATCATAATAGGAGGTTTACCAAAATGTCAGAACAAGAAAATAAACAAACTTTTTTAGATAAACGTTCTTCGAGACGTAAATTTATTAAAAACTCCGGGCTTACTGTCGGAGGTATCGTACTAGGTGGAGCGCTTGGAAGCCTAGTAGCCGGAAAGTCAGAAAATACTCAAACTGCTGTAGACGCTACTCATAAGGCCGTAGACTATAGTGAGACTCGTCAGTTTTTTGTTCGTCAAAAGGACTTTGATGCATTAGCTGCTGCCACTGAGCTAATCTATCCAGAGGATGAGCATGGTCCAGGAGCTATTGCTTTAGGAGTACCATATTTTATCGACAAGGCATTAGCTAGCCCATGGGGAACTAATGCGGATGATTACCGCAAGGGACCATTTAAGGCTGGTGAGATTCCTTTGGACAACAGTGAAATTTTACTTCAAGGTGTCCGTAAGCTAAACGAGGTTTCTGAGAAACAGCACGATGGAACTTTATTTAAAGATTTATCAGAGGAACAACAAATTGCGATTTTAACTGCATTCCAAATGGGTGAGGTAGAAATGCAATTCATGAACTCTGCAGTATTCTTCACTAATTTAAGAACTCTAACACTTCAAGGGTGCTTTGCTGACCCACTATATGGTGGAAACAAAGACATGGCTGGCTGGAAGATGAAAGAATTCCCTGGAGCTCAAATGTCTTACACTGCCTATTTAGATGAAGAAGAATTCGTTTCAATAGCACCTGTTAGTCTAGGTGGACATCAACACTAAGCAATTTAAAAATGGAGGTTACTAAGGTTATGGTTACAAAATTACCAAAAGTAGACGTTGTAACAACTGGTATGGGTTGGACTGGCGGAATAGTTGCTGCTGAGCTGACTAAAGCTGGTTATCAAGTAGTTGGTCTTGAACGTGGAGTTGAAAGATCTATTGAAGATTATCTTCATGGACACGATGAGCTAAAATACAATGTACGTAAAGAACTAATGCAAAAACTAAATAAAGATACAATTACTTTCAGAAACACATTAAATGATGAGGCAACTCCAGTCCGCAGTGAAAATGCGCTAGTTGTAGGTACAGGTACTGGCGGCGGCGGTGCTCACTGGGGCGGTCAAACGTATCGTTACTTCCCATATGACTTTGAAATTCGCAGTAAGACAATTGAAAAGTACGGCGAAGGTAAAATCGGGAAAGATGTAACTATCCAAGATTGGGGTCTTACTTACGATGAAATAGAGCCATACTACTCTAAGTTTGAACAAATGGCTGGTATTTCTGGGGAAGTGGATCCTATGGCAGGTCCACGATCTATTGACTACCCTACTCCACCTTTAAAGAAACTCAAACAAATGAAAATGTTCCATGAAGCAGCAGAAAAGCTTGGTTGCCATCCGTTTGTAGTTCCTACTGCAAATGTATCAGAAACATATGTAAATCCAGATGGAGAACAACTAAACGCTTGTCAATATTGCGCATTCTGTGGTAACTATGGTTGTGAATACGGGGCTAAAGCAGATCCGATTGTAACGGTTATCCCAACCGCTAAGAAGACAGGTAACTTTGAATTACGCACTCATTCTTTAGTTACTCGTGTACTATATGAAAATGGAAAAGCAACAGGCGTGTTGTACAAAGATATTAGAACTGGTGAAGTATTTGAGCAACCAGCTGATATCGTTGCTTTAACAAGCTATACATTTAATAATGTTCGTCTACTTCTTTTATCTGGAATAGGACAACCTTATAATCCTAAAACAGGTACTGGAGTAATCGGAAAAAACTATACAGATCATCATACAATTACCGGAGCAATTGGTTACTTTGAAGAAGAGAAATTCAATAGTTTCATTGGAACAGGTTCATTAGGTTCAGCATTTAATGATTTCAATGCCGATAACTTTGACCATAGTGATGTCGATTTTATCCATGGTGGTCAAGTAGAGATGCACTTATTTGGAAACGAACCAATTGCGAACAATCCAGCTCCTTTTGGAACACCAACTTGGGGTAAAGAATTCAAGAAAAACTCATTACATTACTACCATAGAAATGTATCGGTTGTTTCACAAAGAGCTATTTTACCGCATAAGGAACATTATTTAGACTTAGATCCTGTATATAAAGATGATAATGGAGATCCATTGATCCGTGTTACATTCGACTATACAGCAGAAGACCACAAGCGTAACGAATTCCTTGTAGAAAAATGTGCTGAGGTAGTAAAAGAAATGGGTGCTGATATAATAGACGTTATCCCAATGGCAGAACATTTCGGTGGCAGATTCACATTCCAGCATGATGCTGGTGGAGCAATTATGGGTGAGAATCCAGAAACGTCTGCAGTAAATAATTATCTTCAAATGTGGGATGCAGAAAATCTATTTGTATGTGGAGCATCTGCTTTCCCTCACTTTGGACCTACTAATCCAACACCAACTGCTGCTGCCCTTACGTATAGAGCAACAGAAGGTATGATAAAGTATCTGAAAAACGGTGGCGGACAATTAGTTTCTGCGAAAAAAGAAAAAGAATTAGTGTAATCTCTATATAGCTTAGTCAACGAATCTAAGCTAGGAAAGACCATTTTTCTGTAATGATATGTTATAGTAAACGTGCACCGTCATTCAAATTACAGACAAGGAGGAAACAATATGCCAAATATAGGTATCCCGGGTCTAATACTAGTTTTAATTATTGCTCTAGTAATCTTTGGTCCTTCCAAACTACCTCAACTAGGTAAAGCGGTTGGTCAAACCTTAAAAGAATTTAAAACTTCTACGAGAGATATTATCAATGATGAAGAAAAAGATGATAAAAAACTTGTGGACTCTGAAAAAGAAAAGCAAATATAATATATATTTCCAAGAAAGTGGGCTAGTAGCAGTAAATACTGGTCCACTCTTTTTGTAAGATTTATTAAGTATGAAGTTAAAAACCAATAAAAAAAGGCACTTTCTGTTCAAGGAGAACAGAAGTGCTTTTTCTTATAAATTGCCTATGGGAAGTTTTGTTTTCCTAGCATCTCAATTTCTATTAGAAGGTTTCTCTAGTTTAAAGGCACTTTCTGAAGTTTTAAAGATTTGTAAAAGTGTATCTGCAATTTCTTCTGGCGTTTCTATACAGCCCTCTTGTAGCCATTCTATAATCACTCCGTATGACCCATACATTTTATAAGTATTGAAGTGTTTAATCCCAATGACCTCATTAGACTCATCTAGATAGGTTATTCCGTAGAATATTTCCTTGAATTTATTTAAAAAGCACTCTTGAAATCCAGGGATTGAATCTTTTACATATAAAAGACCATAAACGCTTCTATGATCATATAAATGTTTGAAGAAAGCATTTGATGTAGAAATAATTTTGTGATAATCTACAACAGCAGTTCCTAAGAACGGGCTGTGAAAAGCATATTCTAAATCCTTTAAAGTTTCTAGCACTAGCTCCTCCGCAAGATCCTCTTTATCCTTATAATATATATAAAACGTACTTCGATTGTAGTCTGCTCTTTCTACTACATCCGTAATGGTAACGTTTTTATAGCCTTTTTCTTTCACTAATTCTATAAAATGAGACTTGAATATTTTCTTTGTCCTTCTCACTCTTCTATCAACCGAACTATTTTCAGCGCTCACATACATTCTCCTTTGTTAAAATTACCCCTTATTACGGACATTTAATATATCTCTGATTCACGAGAATATTATATCCTATTAAGCGTCATTAAGGTAGGAATATTTTCTAAATATTTCTCGAAAGCGTTAGTCCTTATAGACTATCAAAGTTCAGAAACTTCTTCTTTTTTTATTCGTCCCCTTTTATATGTGTTTGTTTAAACCAAAAAAGACCATCAGTTAGGAGGTAATCCATGACGTGAAGAACTTTATATATTTTGGTTATCTACAAGCCATTTCATGCCTATTTCCTGTAATTATTTTTGGAGCTCTAGCGCTCTCCAAGATATTTTCTATACCGTATTTGCCTCGCTATGATTTCATACTCATTATTTGTATTATTGGCCAGGTCTTTATGCTAGCATCTAAATTAGAAACTTGGGATGAATTTAAGGTCATTTGTCTATTTCATGTTATTGGCTTAGCATTAGAACTTTTTAAAGTTCATATGGGTTCATGGGCTTATCCAGAGGATGCACACAGTAAAATTTTTGGTGTCCCGCTTTACAGCGGATTTATGTATGCAAGTGTAGCAAGCTACATTTGTCAGGCATGGCGAAGATTTGACCTTCATATTTATCGATGGCCAGCTTCCATCTTTGCAGTGCTGATAGGCGCTTTAATTTATTTGAACTTTTTTATACATCATTACTTTTACGATATACGTTGGATTTTAAAGGCCCTATTATTCCTCATATTCTTTCGGACTGTCGTCAGTTTTCGTGTAAATGAAAAGGTATATAAAATGCCTATTATTCTATCGTTCTTGTTAATTGGTTTCTTTATTTGGGTTGCTGAGAACATAACTACTTTTTTAGGTGCTTGGCAATATCCTAACCAAGAGCAAGTATGGTCCATCGTTCATATTGGAAAGATTAGTTCTTGGTTTCTTCTCGTAATTATCAGCATAATAATAGTAGTCCAGCTAAAAAGAGTGAAGAATGGCACAGAAGTTGTACGTTAAATCTATTTTCTCTAAATCAATATTGACCTCTGTAAATCCGAGGGTGATTATGAAAAATCACAATCATCCTCGTTTTTTAATCTTTTATTTTGGGCACTTCAGTTAAGAATAAATGTTTAGAAGATGTAAGAAGATTAGTTTAAATAAATTAGTTTATATCCTATATAATTTTCTTCATATATTCCTCTATTTGATCTACTACATGCTCGTATCGAAAGCTTAATGCAGTTTGCCTTCCATTTTCGCCTAACATTTTCCTTAGTTCCATATCATTCAGAAGCTTCTCCAAATGCCCTGATAATTGATGAGTATCTCCAGGATCCGCCAGTAAGCAATTATAGCCATCAATCACAAACTCCCTTACTCCTCCACAATCTGTTGTTACTACAGGCAACCCACAAGCCATTGCTTCTAAAGGAGGCATTCCAAAGCCTTCGTAAAGCGAGGTAAATAAAAAGAGATCAGCTTCTTGGTAGCTTTGCACTAAAACGTCTTGAGGGGGATGGACAATTAATTCCATAGGAAAATTCGTAGTGTAACCAGGATGCGATTGACACACCCATTTCACCTTAAACTTATAACCCTTAATCCATAATAAATTCAAAGTAATCATAGCATCCCCAAATGCTTTAAATTCATGACTTGGGTTGCCCACCAGTAGAATAGTTGGTATTTCACTAACATCTATCTTGCTTATAGGTCTATAAACTTCAGTATCTATCCCATTAGGAATAATCTCGGTATCCAGGCCATATTTAGTTTTCAATATATGAGCGATACAGTTAGATACACTTACAACAGGGATCCCCGTTTTATAATAGTTTTTTAATGTATTCCTTACTTCTTCATAGTTTACTTCAGGAATGTCTCCAAATAATCTTTCATGCCCTTGCTCCCAATAGAAAACTGCAGGCTTTACATCCTTTAGCTCCGCCATTTGGTATACCCAACCTACGACGACTATGTCACACTCTTCTACATAGCTATTTGTCGGTGCACCGTAAGGGATAATAACCTCCTTATCCACTTCAAGATCTGACCAAGAAGGAATGACCTTCTCCTGTTCCAAATTACCTCTTAAAAATGCGGTTATATGGTGCCCTTTTTTGCGAAGCATTTCCATTTGCGATAACAGCATCTTCACTCCTCCGGTTAAGCCCTGGTGAGGTAAAAGGTAGCCAATCTTTAAATGATTTTTTGGAGAAGAAGGCTTCTTCTGAGGGGACGGATATATTTTAAATAAACTTGCCCCGTTATCATGAATTTTTACCTGACTATATCTGAAATCATAATCAATGAAGTCAATGATGTTCCACCGACTTTTATGGGTTTCTAGATCATTCCCTAAGTACTCCCCTTGCACTGCTGGATATAGCGGGGTTGATATAATAATAGATTTATTCGTGATTTTTAATAAGTCGTCTATTAGTTGCAATCCATCTTTTTTATCGAAATGCTCCAGTACATCTATCAATAAGAGAGTATCGTATCTCTTCGTTAAAGTAGGAAGCACCTCGAAAATATTCCCATAATAAATATTATTATATACATAGTCATGTACTGGATTATTATATTCCTTGAAGCCTTCTATACCGTCCATTTGAAGATGCCAGGATTCCTTTTCATACCGTTCATAGGGGATATCAAAAACTTCCCTTAATAATAATCCATATTTTCCAAATCCAACACCTATATCTAAAATTGACCTTGGGGCGTCTTTTACTACTAAGTCTACAATTTCAGGGATTGCTTGATACCAGCTTGTAGGCATAATTTGTGCTCCTTACTGTTTTTTATAACAAACCTAACCTCATACTTTCTATATGTATGATTTATTTGCACTCTTAGTTACTCTTTTTACAATAAAGAACCATTCATTTGAGCAGAAAAACAGAAGAGGACATCCCAAAGAATTTCTTCTTTGGGATGTCCTCTGTAATCTTGTCTTGCATTACTTCATCTTTTCTACAATTTGTTCCGCTGTTTCTTTACCATTTTTGATACAAGGGCCAATTCCTACTCCATAATATGAGCAACCAGCCAATAATACTTGAGGGAATAGCTCCTTCATTTTTTTCTCAAGGGATTTGATCGCTTCTGCATGTTGCAAATGATAATTTGGCATCATATCGTTCCATTTTGTTACCTCTACTACCTGAGGAATACCATCTAGCTTAAGACTATTTCTTATATCCTTCATTGCAACCTCAATTAGTTCTTCCTCAGTCATATGCTTCATCTGTGTAAATTCTGGGTTCGTGCTCTTATAAAACATACGAACCAATAACTTACTATTTTTTGATGTATGCTTCCATTTACGGCTAGTCCATGTACAAGCATTACATTTCACGTCTGAGTTTTCCGATACAATATAACCAGTACCCTCTGCAGGTAGCTGCTCATCAGGTATATCAAAACCAAGATAAATACTGATGAGAGACGAGTTTTTAAGTTTATGGAAATCAGTATCTAATTCCTTATGATTTAATACTTTTTGTGCTACGTCATGCGGTGTTGCTAAAATAACATAATCTGCTTCTACTACTTGATGATCCGATAATGACACATAATACATACTATCCTTTTGCTCTATATTAGTGACATAAGCGCCTTTAATAATAGTAGAGTCTATAAGCTCTTTTTCTATACCGTTAATTAGTGTAGACAAGCCATCCTTAAAGGAAATAAACTTCTTATTAGCAGACTTTTGAAATTGCTCCTTGTTAGCCCCGAGTCCTTTGATAATACTACCGTATTGATTTTTATAATCGACCAAATAGGGCAACGTTGTTTCCATAGTCAGCTTGTCCAAGTCCCCAGAATATACGCCAGAAAGAACAGGAGCAACCTGTTTCTCCACAAGCTCCTCCCCTAAAAAATGCTTTAAAAAAGAGCCAATAGAGCTTTCCTTCGTAAACCCTTCGTTCGGCATATCTAAATCCTTTAAGGCTTCCTCTTTCCCTTCATCTGACACAAGGGTACTACTTTCAAGCGATTCTACACTTGTAGGAATCCCAAACACAGAATCAGCCGGAATGGCATGCAGTTCATTATTCGTATATAAATAAGAAATTCCTGTTGCATTATATACTAGCTCATCCTCTAATCCCAGTTCCTCCACTAAAGGTAATACTGATTCATGACGCGCGACTATAGAATCTGCGCCCACCTCCATAATAAAGTCATCCTTATGTACGGAATGAATCTTGCCTCCTAAGTATTCATTTGATTCGATCAAGGTCATTTCAAATTGTAAGGATTTTTCATTTTTAAGCTGGTGCAAATAATGCATGACTGAAAGTCCCGTTATTCCCCCACCTACGACAACTACCTTTTTCAAAGTAATCACTCCTCCTGTGCTTCATACATACCATGTTATCTTAAGTATAAACATGTATAAAAGGATATAGTATGATTTCTCTCACTCTCCAGGATGATTTTGAAGGAACGTTTACAGGATTGTCAAATTTAATCTAATAGGAGGCAGTCGCTATACATACTTTTTGGTGTTATTTTAAAAAGCTTTGTTAAAGTTATAGGTTGATTTTGACTAACAATTCTTTTTATATATAGACTGTAAACATTATATAAGTGACCTTCAAATGACAAATAAATTATGAAATTGGGGTTGGTGACAGTTTTTCGGCTTTGTTTAAGCGAGTAAATTTATAACCAATTTATCGATGCATCAAAGAGGTTCCTATTTATTGATTGGAGCTCCAGACGGCGACTCCTACGGGATGAGTGAGACAGATAAGACATCACTACCACGCGCGTAAGCGATGGGTGATGGCTTATCACTCACCCCGAGGAAAGCGTCCGGCTGGGGCGGAAATCAATTCTACTCTCTGATCTAAGATTTAAAGTGCTCTTAGAACAGCTCTGACCGGACTTCCATCTGCTCCAACTATTTTTAAGGGCAACGCGATTAACTCATACTCCCCTTCCGCAACATCTTGCAAGTATAGGTTTTCGATAATATTTACTCCATGCTGATATAAAGTATGGTGTATCGGAAGCTCCTTACTTTCAATATCATCTACAGAAGGAATATCCAAGCCCAATAAAAATATCCCCTTTTCTTGTAAAAACTTACCTATATCCTCTCTTAACAAAGGTATGGAACTAGGAAACTGTTCCACATTGGTCACTTTTTTCGTTTTCAATAATAACCGTTTTGTACCATCTAAATGAAAGCCTTCTAATTCCTCACGACCAATCAAGTCTAAGCCTGTTACATCAACGACTTTAGCTGTTCCAATATAATTATTAATATTTAACTTATCTATCGTATCGGCGCTATTATTAAAGTGAAATGGTGCATCCGCATGAGTCCCGGTATGCACACTTGCAGTAATCTGGCCAATATTGACTGAACCTGTTTGTTGCTTAGTATGCACCACTTCAAAGCTAAATGGTGTGTCTCCTGGCCAAACCGCAATTTCTTTAGACAATGGTAGCGTAATATCTATCCACTTATTAGACATATTCCCTCACCCCTATAGATTAGTTCGCAAATCCCATAACTCTGGAAAAAAACGATGATCTAGTACCTTTCGTAAATAATTTACTCCAGAAGAGCCCCCTGTCCCTACTTTAAAACCAATAATTCGTTCTACTGTTTTCATGTGTCGGAATCTCCACTGCTGCAGCCAATCCTCAATGTCTATTAACTTTTCTGCCAACTGATAAAGCTCCCAATGCTGATCAACATTTTTGTATACTGTCTTCCATGCCTCAGCGACACTGTCGTCACCGGAATACGTGATGGAGTAATCCCTTTTCAATAAATCCGGATTAATAGGAAATCCTCTTCTAGCCAAACAGTCAATGGACACATCATAAATACTTGGTGATTTAAATGCTATTCCTAGCTCATAATGTAACGACTTATCCTTTTCGTAAATTTTTAATATGTGTGCTGTTTTGTACCCTAGAGCAAACTCAATTTTACGATATTGATAAGACTGAAAACCGGATGACTTCCCTAAATGATCTCTAAACTCTAAATATTCTGCAGGAGTTAAAGTAGACAATACATCCCAGGCTTGAATTAACTGTGATTGTATTTTTGTTACTCTCGCTAACATTTTAAAGGCTGTTTGTAAGTGATCCTCTTGAATAGCTTGAATAGCACTAGTCAATTCGTGAAGAATAAGCTTCATCCATAATTCATTCACTTGATGAATAATTATAAAAAGCATCTCATCGTGATGAGTAGATAACGTATTTTGACTAGCTAAAATGGTATCCAGTTTAAGGTAATCTCCATAAGTCATATCCTGTACAAAATTTGTATGAATCCCGTTTTCGTTAGATTCTCTCTCTTCAGAATTAGCAATTGGATTAGACAAAAGCTTTCCCCTTTCTAGGCTATTACTTCTCTTTCATTATCATATTGGGAGTATTCCTTCTTTTCCATAATTTCTTTTAATATATTTACAGTTTTCCAAACCTCTTCAAACGTGTTATATAGAGCTACAGGTGCCAAGCGTATACCATTAGGAGGTCGGTAATCAGGAATTATATTCCTAGATTTTAACGCTTTGCATATTCTTGCTGCCTCCTTATGCATTAGAAACAGATGACCACCTCTTTGTTCTCTTTCACTTGGTGTAATAATTGTAAATTCAAAGTTACTTAGCTCGTTCTCTATTAGAATTCTCATAAATTCTGTTAGTTGCTCTGACTTTGACCTTATTTTGTGTATGCCCACCTCCCCAAATATTTCGAGAGAGCCTAACAAAGGGGCTGCACTTAATATATGAGGGGTTCCTATTTGAAAAGAACCAGCTTGGCCAGCAGGTGTCATGAAGATTTCTAAATCAAATTGCTTCTCTTTTCGAGAGCCAAACCAGCCTGCAAGTCCTGGACTCTTGCCAAGATGCTTTTGATTTGTATAAAGACCACCTACAGATCCCGGACCTCCATTTAAATGCTTATAAGTACACCAAAACGCAAAATCTACTCCCCATTCATCTAAAGAATGAGGAATTGCCCCAATCGAGTGGCATAGGTCAAAGCCAATTAAAATATCTCTTTTATGTGCTTCATCTGTCAGCTTTTTTATATTTAAAATTTGGCCACTTCTATATAGAACACTAGGTAATACAATCATGGCTACTTCTTCAGTCATTGCTTCTATTATGTCTTCCTCGAGTAAAAGCCCATCCTTCCCCTTCACCATTACAATATCCTCTTCTGGTGATTTCCCATGTAAGGATAGCTGACTGCTAACAGCATACAGATCAGATGGGAAGTTCAGTTCATCTACTACAATTTTCGTTTTCTTGCCTTGAGGCTTATAAAAGGTAGCGATTAACTGATGTAGATTAGTTGTCGTGGAACCCGTAATTATTACTTCCTCTGGCATAGCTCCTATCAATGGGGCACACATTTCCCCAAGCTTTTCAGAAAGATGAAACCAGGGATGCTCACCTTTTGTCCAACCATCAATTCCAAAATTTTTCCATGAATCCAATAAATTTAAAACGGCTAATTCAGCTCGTCTAGATAAAAGTCCTAGCGAATTGCCGTCCATGTATATAGTATTTGCTGGGATATAGAACTCTTGACGATAATGATTTATATCATCCTCTTGATCAAGCTTTCTAGCGAATTCGATAGTACATTCCATTCAAGTATCATCCTTTTACCGAATTTTCTTTCTATTATACCAAAAACAGGCATACATATGTATGCGATATAAAAGAACCGGCTCCTTACATTTTACATATAAATATAAGGAGCAAAGGGGGATTGAATATGATTACTATAAGTTTATGTATGATAGTAAAAAATGAAGAAGAAGTTATTGGGAGATGTCTTGCATCAGTTAAAGACATAGTTGATGAAATTAATATAGTCGATACTGGCTCAACTGATCAAACAAAAGAAATAGTTAAACAATATACAAATCGCATATTTGATTTTAAGTGGATAGATGATTTTGCTGCGGCTCGAAATTATTCTTTTGAGCAAGCAACCAAAGAATATATATTGTGGCTCGATGCAGATGATGTTTTTACAGAGGACGATCGAAATAAGCTAAAACAACTAAAAACGTCTCTTGATCATTCCTATGACGCTATTTCTATGAAGTACCATTTAGCCTTCGATGAAAATGGGAATGTAACCTATCTATTACGTAGGTATAGACTTGTTAATAGAAAAAAACAATTTAAATGGATAGGTCAGGTCCACGAATATTTAGCAGTAGAAGGTAACCTTTTAGATAGTGATGTTGCAGTGAGTCATCTGCCTTTGAGTCATGATTCCAATAGAAATTTAAGTATCTACCAAAAAATGATAGATGACGGCAAACAACTAACTCCACGTGATACGTTTTATTTTGCAAACGAATTAATGGATCATGCTAAGTATGATGATGCAATTACTTACTATGAATTATTTCTACAGTCCAATCAGGGATGGATTGAAGATAATATAAGAGCATGCTTCAAGCTTGCTGACTGCTACTATGAATTAGGCAACCATCATCAAACATTATTATCAACGCTAAGAACTCTTTCCTATGATATACCACGCCCAGAGGCTTGTTGCAGAATAGGATACCATTTTATGGAACAAAATAAAAATCATGAGGCTATTTATTGGTATAAGGAAGCTCTTAACTATAAGAATAAAGAGTTACTCAGTTTCCAAAATACTAATTTCTCTACCTGGTTACCTCACCTGCAACTTTGCGTTCTTTATGATCGAATTCAAGAACATAGAATTGCTCACTCTCATAACGAGGAAGCAAGAAAATATAGACCGACCGATGAAAGAATAATAGGAAATAAAAAATACTTTGATCAAATATTAAAAGATAGCCTAGAAGAATAGAACCTAGTATATTAACCATTTTACCTATTTAAAGCCACTTTTCTCAAAAAAAGTGGCTTTTTTTTGAAATTTAATTAGACAAGTAGTCCTTTGACCTCCTCCAATCTATTTTCAACGAATAGGATGTGACAGAGAGGAGGTGAAACAATGGATTTAAATAATTACTTTAGCAGAAATGATGATTGTAATAAATGTAGAAATTGTCCTACTGGACCTACTGGGCCTACGGGACCTGCAGGAGGACCTGTTGGACCTACTGGGGCTACGGGTGTAACTGGGGCTACTGGACCTACCGGCGCTACTGGAGCTACTGGGGCTACCGGGGTATCTGGAGCTACTGGACCTACTGGGGCTACTGGGGCTACCGGCGCTACCGGGGTATCTGGAGCTACGGGTGTAACTGGGGCTACTGGAGCTACCGGCGCTACCGGGGTATCTGGAGCTACTGGCGCTACTGGCGCTACTGGCGCTACTGGGGCTACCGGCGCTACCGGGGTATCTGGAGCTACTGGTGTAACTGGGGCTACTGGAGCTACTGGAGCTACTGGAGCTACTGGAGCTACTGGCGCTACCGGGGTATCTGGAGCTACTGGGGCTACTGGAGTATCTGGAGCTACCGGAGTAACTGGGGCTACTGGTCCTACCGGCGCTACTGGAGCTACTGGAACAACTGGTCCTACCGGCGCTACTGGAGCTACTGGAACAACTGGGGCTACGGGTGCTACTGGGGCTACTGGAGCTACGGGTGTAACTGGGGCTACTGGACCTACCGGCGCTACTGGAGCTACTGGAGCTACGGGTGCTACTGGGGCTACTGGACCTACCGGCGCTACTGGAGCTACTGGAGCTACGGGTGCTACTGGGGCTACTGGAGCTACGGGCGCTACTGGACCTACTGGGGCTACCGGGGCTACCGGGGCTACCGGGGCTACCGGGGCTACCGGGGCTACCGGGGCTACGGGTGCTACGGGTGCTACCGGGGCTACTGGGGCTACTGGGGCTACTGGGGCTACCGGAGCTACTGGAGCTACGGGCGCTACTGGACCTACCGGGGCTACGGGCGCTACTGGTGCAGATGGAACACCAGCTATTACTGAATTTGCACATGTATACAATAGATCTACACAAACAGTACCTGTTGGAGGTTCAGTAACTTTCGATACTAATGGACCTATAGTTGGTGACATTACTCATGCACCAGGTACAGCAACTGTGACTATAGGTAATACAGGATATTATCTAATCACCTATTCCGTTACAGGAATCGAGAATAACCAATTTGCAATATTCGTTAATGAAACTCCACTACCGGAAACACTTTACGGTACACGTGCTGGTACTCAACAAAATAATGGGCAAGCAATCGTGTTCTTAAATGCAGGAAATGTTATTACTGTAAGAAACCATTCATCTGATCTTCCAATTTTCCTATCAATCGAAGACGGTGGTAATGAAACAAACGTAAATGCATCGCTTATTTTGCAAAGATTGACTTAGTTTTAAAAAGAGATTCTATTTTTCTACAAAAACCTAGAGATAGGAGCAATTCCCTATAAAGGGATTGCTCCTTTAATACTTATTTTTTAATTGACTCGGCAGGCAGAGACATACTTTGAGATTAGTGAGAGAAATAAAACACCGCAACCGCACCCTAAAGCGTATGTCAAATCATCCCTAACTTACCCTTATAAAACAATCACTACTTTCTATTCATTTTCACCTGAAAATAGGAATTATGAAACCTTAATACCAAAATGACAACCATCTATAAGAGAGATTGTCATTTTGGTTTTCCTATTTAAATAGTCGCCGAATGATCTGTGGTAATACTTGGATCACTAAAGTAAGCATTATAGGCTATTAATGTTACACCTAGCTTTTCTTCTAATTCATGCAATTCCATTAACTGCTCGCTATCTAACTCTGCAAATTTGTAATCTTCCATATTGGATCACCCTTTCTCTACCTAATTATCATCTCCGTTACCATTCAATATATACATAAATAAAAATGACCCCCACAAATTACGTGGGGGCCAATATCTTTATTCAGCTTCTGCAGCCATGAATGCAGCAGATACTTTATCAAATTCTTCATCACTTTCGATATTAGCTAGTTCATCTTCGCCTTCTATACGTAAAAAGAACACATCGAAATCTTCCTCTGTTTCTTTTTGAATTTCATCAGCAAAGCCAACAGCTGCATAGATTTCACCTTCGACTTCTAGTAAACCTAAAACCTCAATATCCTGTTCTTCATCGTTTTCATCAATTACAGTAAAAATGTCGCCAATTTCTACTTTTCCAGTATTTTCTTCCATTCCAATCTCCTCCTAACAAAGTTCTATTCAAGTACCCTTTTTACTTTCACTTGATATTTCATCATTACACATTTACTAGCAAAAAGAAAGAAGTAAGATCACAGAAGATATTCTTTTACATATTGTGATACTTCTTTGTCGGTAGCCAACGTTAATATGTGCTTAAGGTGTTCGCTTAATTCTTCTTTGTTTAATTTAGTAATTTGAGATCTAGCCCTTAAAATAGCAGAAGGATTCATCGAGAACTCATCTATTCCAAGTCCTAATAAAAGCGGGATAGCTATTTGGTCTCCTGCCATCTCTCCACAAATCCCAACCCATTTGCCATTCTTATGTGCTGCTTCTACCACAATCTGAATTGCTCTTAAAATAGCAGGATGGTAGGGCTGATATAGATAGGAAACCTGCTCGTTCATGCGATCAGCTGCAAACATATACTGTATTAAATCATTTGTGCCAATGGAAAAAAAATCAGCTTCCTGTACAAAAAAGTCGGCAATCATTGCAGCAGCAGGCGTTTCCACCATCATGCCTATCTCAATTTTCTCTGAGACAGGAATTCCTGCATTTAAAAGCTTTTGTTTTTCTTCTAACAGAATAGATTTGGCAAGTCGAAACTCCTCAAGTATTGAAATCATCGGAAACATAATTTTTAAATTACCGTGAATACTAGCCTTTAATAGCGCACGTAGCTGTGTCCGAAAAATGTGCTGTCTATCAAGACTGATACGAATTGCCCGATACCCTAGAAACGGGTTACTCTCTTTAGGAAGACCTAAATATGATAAACCCTTATCTCCACCAATATCCATTGTACGAACAACAGTAGGCTTATTCTGCATTTTTAAAAACACTGTTCGGTAGACATCAAATTGTTCCTCTTCAGTTGGCAGCTCACTTCTGTTCATATAGAGAAATTCTGTACGAAATAAACCAATACCCTCTCCTCCATGAGCGAGTACGGCATCTATATCATGAGTATTACCGATATTTCCAACGATATGAACGGTATGACCATCGGCAGTAGTGCTAGGAACAGAAAGGTAATGACTTAAAGACTTGCCTCCTTCTACTAATACCTTTTGTTTATTCAAATAAAACCTTTTTATATCATCTACAGGATCAATAATTACTCTTCCCATTTCTCCATCTACTATGAGAGGGATACCATGCTTTATATCTAATGTTCCCTTTTTTGTACCGACTACCGCTGGAATATCAAGTGAACGCGCCAATATAGCCGAATGAGAGGTTTTTCCTCCAATGTTCGTGACAATTCCTTTTATATATTGCTTATTCAATTGGATTGTAAGAGAGGGAACTAAATCATCTGCAACTAGTATTACCTCTGATTGAATTAAACTAAGGTCGGGTAAATTTACGCCTAACAAATTGGACAGCATACGTTTGGCCACATCTCGAATGTCAGCTACCCGCTCTTTCATATAGTCATTTTCCATTTCAGCGAATGTCGTTGCATATACATCGGCAACTTTAGTTAGGGCCATCTCCGCATTGTTGCCTAGTTTGATTTGATCCCAAATTGCAGTTAACCAGGCAGGATCTTCTAACACTAATTCCTGAGCAGCAATAATGGTTGCCTTCTGTTCCCCCATATATTGCTTGGTAGAATCATAAATAAGCTTTAACTGTTTCTTAGTATTAGAGATGCTCTGTTTCAATCGTTCCATTTCAACCTCAGTATCCTGGACTCCCTTTGGGTCAAAGATGAGATTGGGCTCAATTAAACAATATGCAGGAGCAATAGCCAATCCACTTGAAGCGCCAATTCCCTCTAGTTCTCGCATCCTTCACCAATTCCTTGTGAAAATATCACTTCAGATAATTTATCCAACAGCTCTTTGGAATCGTCTCCCTCGGCGACAATCGTAATCATTGCGTGTACTGGAACGCAAAGAGTCATCACAGAAAGTATGGATCGTAAGTTTGCAGATTGGCCATTATATTTCAGCTCAACCGCTGAAATAAATGGTTTTATCGCTGAAACTAGTATAGCTGCTGGTCTTGCATGTATACCCTCTGTAGCGGTAACTTTAAAATGTCTTTCCATCGCTTCTCCTCCATAATCCTTAATAGAAAAAAGAGGCAGACTCCTCCCAGAGTCGGCCTATGTTAAGTTAGTTTAATTACTCATATAATCTTTTACTTTCTCAATTTATCTACCTCATCAGCAACAAATTGAACGTTTGTGCCAACAATGACTTGAATACTTTTAGGCCCTACTACATTAATGCCATGAATCCCGGATAATTTGATTTTCATTTGGTCTACTAGATCCATATTTTTAACTTCTACACGTAAACGAGTAGCACAATGCTCTGCAGATGTTACATTTTCCTTGCCACCAAGTCCAGCAAAAATTTTAGCAGCCATTACTGCAAACTTATTATCAGCAGAAGTTGCCTCTGTTACTACCTCTACCTCATCCTCATCTTCTCTTCCAGGTGTTTTTAAATTGAATTTTATAATTAGGAAACGGAATAAGAAATAGTAAATAACTGCAAATACCAATCCTTGCACTATGAGCATATAAGGCTGGTTGGCGATTGGAATACTCAAGCTTAAGAAATAATCTATAAAACCTGCACTAAAACCAAATCCGGCTGTCCACTGAAAGGATGCAGCAATAAATAAGGATAGACCTGTTAGAGCAGCGTGAACCACATATAAAGCAGGTGCTAAGAACATGAAGGCAAATTCAAGAGGCTCTGTTACACCAGTGAAGAAGGATGCAAAACCAGCCGCAAGCATTAAGGATGCCGCTTGTTTTTTCCGCTTCGTTTTAGCTGTATGGTACATAGCTAACGCTGCTGCTGGTAAACCAAACATCATGATTGGGAAAAAACCTGCTTGATACATACCTGTTATCCCTTTTTCCCCTGTGCTTGACCAAAAATTCTTAATATCACTGATTCCGATCGTATCAAACCAAAAAACTGCGTTTAAAGCATGATGAAGACCTGTTGGGATTAAAAGACGGTTGAAGAAGCCATAAAGCCCTGCTCCCGCTGCTCCTAGCCCACTGATTGTTTCTCCAAATGAAACCAACCCTCCGTAAACAATCGGCCAAATGAAGAATAGGGCTACGGAAATAGCCAGCATTACAAAAGAAGTAACAATTGGTACCATTCGTTTTCCACTGAAAAAAGCAAGGAAGTCTGGAAGCTTTACATGACTGAAGCGATTGAACATTGCAGCCGCTATCATTCCTGAAAGGATTCCGACAAAGGCATTATTTACTTTTCCAAATGCTGCATCTACCTCGCCCACATCAATTCCTTGAAGCAAGGAAACGGTAGCTGGAGAAAGCATAGTAGTTACGACTAAAAATGCAACTAGCCCACTAAGTGCTGCCGCACCATCTCTTTCCTTCGAAAGTCCAATCGCCACACCAACCGCAAAAAGGACCGCTAGATTATCTAATATTGCCCCGCCTGCTTTAATAAGAAAAGCGGCAACTACATTGTCAGTTCCCCAGCCTGTCGGGTCGAGCCAATACCCCACTCCCAGCAATATTGCTGCAGCAGGTAGTACTGCAACTGGAAGCATTAATGAACGACCAAGCCTTTGAATATAGCTCTTCATTGTTTGCATCTCCTATTCTTTTCATAGATTCATGGGATAAAAGATAATGATTGCCTTAACTAATTCCACAAACTCTTATACTACTTTCACCTCTATTCGTTTATTTCGAAGAAACCGTCATAAGAATTGTTTTTCCTTCTTCAGCTTGTGGAGTGTCTATTAAATTGACCTTCTTCTCGTTACTATTAGTCACTACAATAGGAGTTACTAGATTTATGGCTTTTTCACGTAAAAAATCCCAATCTACCTGGATTAGTAATTGTCCTTTTTTTACTATGTCGCCTTGTTCTACACATGCAGTAAAGCCTTGTCCACCCAAGGACACGGTCTCTAAACCGATATGAATGAGTATCTCCGTCCCATCTCCTGCTCGAAGACCGATCGCATGCTTTGTGGTCGCAAGATGAATAATAGAACCATCACAAGGAGCGAAAACATCTCCGCTAACTGGCAGGATAGCTACCCCCTCACCTAGCATCCTTTCACTAAATACTGGATCTGGAACTTGATCTAGGGGGATTACCCTGCCGCTAACCGGTGCGTAGATATTCAGCTTTTGCTTAGAGAAGAATTTAGAAAGCATACTTTTGGTCCCCTTTATCCGTCTTTTAACACGCTTACATATCCCTATACACCAATATATTGTCTAGTCCCACATTAAAGAACAGAAAAAGAAGCAGGCATAAAATTAATGCCTGCTTCTTTAATAAGTTGTTTGATTGAACTATTTTAGGAATCTTCAAAGGGGTGTATATAAAAGGCTATGTTAAAGAGTAGGGTTGATTTATGATCATAGAAAAAGAAATCTTAAAATGAGAGTAGAATTGATTTTCGCCCCAGCCGGACGCTTTCCTCGGGGTGAGCGATAAGCCATCACCCATCGCTTACGCGCGTGGTTGTGATGTCTTATCTGTCTCACTCATCCCGTAGGAGTCGCCGTCTGGCGTTCCAATCAATAAATGGGAACAGCTTTAGCATCGGTAAAGCGCTAATCAATTTACTCGCATAAACAAAGCAAAAAAACTGTCACCAACCCCAATTTCATAATTTATTTATAATCATAATAGTCATTTGAGAGTCACTTTTATAATGTCTACAGTCACTATAAAATAGAATTTTTAGTCAAAATACTTTAACTAAGCTATATAAAAAATGCTCATTGATTGACTTGCTTCTATCAATGAGCATTTATGAATTATTTTACATTGCTAAAAAACTCTGTCAGCTTAGTAGAATCTGTTATATTTTCATTGCATTTTATGCTATCCATGCAGATCGTATTTCCTTGCTTTGTGAATGTCCCCTCACTACCTTTTTTGGAATTCATCATAAACAAGGTTACTTCTTCTAAGTGGTTACAGATGGCGCAAATGCCTTTTTTCACTTGGTTTCCGTATGTTCCCCGTCTTCCAAAAAGCTCACCAGCATTTTCATAAATAATATATTTACGGTTAGTACCTATGTCAGTTATACAAAAATATACTATGCTGCTTCTTTCTTCAACTGTTAGCTTAGGTGCCTTGAGTTTCTTATCTTTTGGAAAAAACTTTTTAATGGTTTGTCCCGTAATCTCTGGGAAAGGAATAACGTAGTTCTTAGCTTCTGCCAAATACACTTCGAGTTGCTCTTTATTTTCTAGCTCCAACACTCTATCGATTAACATTTGCTGTTCTTCATTTAAACCTATAAAAACCTCAGCACTTTTTTCCTGAACAAGTTCTTTTAATGCTTTTATAACGGATCTATCCCTAGTAACACCGAGACCTTTTACTAACTTTTTGGCTTGTTCCTTTAATATATTATATTGAATTGGTACCATGAACTGCTCCATTGCTCTTACTCCCTACTTTAACTTTGATACTACTTAAATTACCAACCTTTGTAAGTAAGTGCAAGTGAAGTTACAAAAAAATATCCAATAGCTCCTCCAATTTATAAATTACAGAATAAGGTATAGCTTCTCTTGGAATAGCTCTTAAATTAACCTGTGATTCTCTACTCAGTTTAGCTAGGATAATATCCCTTAGCATTTCATGTCGGGCTCTTAACTCTAGCTTGATAGACTTAAGTTGCTCCGGTAAGCTTCTGTTAATCCAGATTGCCTTAGCACCCCAAGTATTTGCAGGTATAATATCGTGATCAATTCGGTCTCCTATATGAGCTACAACTTCGCCTAACTCCATAAATACTCCCTCATCTGGCTTTGCATAGCCAATCATGTCAGGTGTAATTATTCTATCAAAATACGGGGTCAGTCCTAAAGCATTCATTACTGGCATCTGAAATTTAGAGTAGCCATTTGTTATAATCGCAAGAGTATAGCCCCTTAGCTTTAGCTCCTGCAGTACCCCTAAAATCCCCTCTTCTAAAAGATAGATGGAACCTGGAACACAGTGTTTTTTTACTATCTCTTCCACGTTAATCAACAAATTTAACTCATGTAACTGGGTATAGGAAGTAATGATTTCTTCCCAATCATATGCCTCCACATATTGTCGTTGATTCAGGCGATTTCTATGCTCAGCAACAAATGATTCTACACAATTTGTTAAGTTCCTATTCTCCTCGCAAATGGCATTGCGTATTTCAGGAAATACATAATCAATAAAAGGATTTTGCATAATCGTTCCATCTAAATCAAAAGTGATCCATCTGTTTACCATTTTACACCCCACTAACCAAATGATAGAAGTAGAAAAGCCCTCGCTTCAACGAGGGCTCCTAGCTTAATGATTAATAATTATTGTATCTTCCCTTTTTAGCAATTTCATGGGCTAAGCGTATAGTAGAAACCGACATTTCCGCATAAGTAACTTCCTGTTGCGGATTAAATTGATTTTTTTCAGTAGCAAATAAACCATACTTATTCGCTAACGCTACATAACCAATGTAGTCGGATTTAATTTTATTTGTATCCTCAAAGTTAACCTTGTATATATCATAATGCTTAGCCGCATGCTCTAGCCCTAGCACACGGATATACCAAGCAGAAAGTTCTTCTCTTGTTACTGGTGAATCAACAGCAAACTTCTTATCCCCCGCTTTTATAATTTCAGCACTTACAGCACGTTCAATCAACTGAAATAATGGATGTTTTGGATCTATATTATCGAATGTTTGCTCCACCGTTTCATTGCCATAATAATACCTTCCCTCATAGAAGTAGGTTAAGGAATTCATTAATATTTTTAAGGCCTCGCCCTTCGTAATAGCTGCATCTCCATTAAAAGCCTTAGCATCTTTTACATCTAAAATTTTTGTGCTTATTAGATAGTTTAGCTCTTCCTGTGCAGTTGGATGAGAAACAACCACAGAGCTTTGCTCTCCACCAAACAGACTGCTCCATTTACCAGTCGTAGCATCTAGAGTACTATAAGAGCTGTCGTTATATACAGGCACATACAGTAAGTCATAGTGTTTATTATCTTTCTTTTGCATTTGCTTTGAATAATTCAGTTTAACTTTTAAAGAATTATTTAAAAGTGTCTTTGCCTCTTTTGCGGAAATCACTTCCTTAAGAGAAGGCCACTCTTCCACCTTTTGTTCATTTACATATAAGCTGCTCAAGGAACCATCTGCTGAAACTCCAACGTTTATGGAATCTCCACTTACTATTATGCCATTAACAACTCGTGGGAAGGAGAAGTTATATGCGCCCATATTTTCCTCATAATAAGGCTCATCGACAGGCATACTAAAGTTGTGTAAGTAAGAAGGAATCCATTCTTTAATATAGCTTGTTGCTTTCGCTAAAGCATCCTTCTGAGAAATTGGCTTGGCAACTTCCTGTTTCTCTCCAAGTTCATTCATTAAATACCCTAACATATTGTGATATTGAATGACTTCCCCAGTAGCCTTGTTAATTTCAATACTAGCACCGCTACCACCGTTTCTATGGTTATACATATACTGAATACTGTAAACCGTCTGACCATTATAGTTCTCAATCTCATCAATAGATTGAATGCTTAATTTAAGCTTGTCAGATTTATTTTCTAACAGCTTCTCAGCTGCTTTCTTCGCTTGTTCCATAGTGATCCCCTTCTGCTTTGCAGGCAGAGGCTTCTCTACAATCTTTTTAAGCTTTGTTTTGGATGGAAATTGATCCGTATATCCATTTGGAGTTAACCACTTACCTGTAGCAGCACTCAATCCAAGAAAATTACCTGTCGGTTGATAGACTAGCTTAACCGTACGTTCTCCCGATTGATAGTCAATATTTACCTGGTATTGAAGCTCTACCTCTAGATTCTCTTTTAATTTGTTTAATATATCTTTTTCAGACTTAATATTTTTTACTTCATCAAATGTATTCTTTTCTTGTGTAGAGGGATATTTATAAAAACTAGTAATTTGACCGTTTCCAAGAACATTTATATCTACACGGTTATCGGATATAGATATATCATTTTTAGTTTTAGTGAATGAAAAAGAGTAGTTAATTGGTTCTGTTAAAATTCTTGTTGGATAATAGTAATTATTATCGCTTTCGAGCTGATAGGAATCCTCCTTCAACAAGGTTTTCACAAAGTCTACGGCTAATTTTCTAGCTTCGTCCTTAGATACCTTTGCCGGGAATAAGGCATCTGATCCAATTGGTGGAGAATATGAAAAATGCTCAATATCTAAATTATCTCCAACAAACCCAACACTTCCATAAACTCGTTTACCTTCTATTGTCTGGGTAAAGCTAAGACTATACCGGGATGTCTCATCCTCTGGAGTATAATAATTGCCACTACTCATCTGAAAATCACTGCTTTTCAATGAATCAAACTGCTTTGGAAAATACGAGCGAAACTTTTTAATTAAATCGTCCTTTGTATAAACAACGTTTGAAGCAGCTACCTGTACAATCGGTTTACTAGTCTGATTCGTCCCATTTGGAGCAGCGCTTACAGTAGTAGAAAATAACCCAACGGTCAATGCCGATGAAGTTAAAATAATCCCAAGCTTATTTAATCTCACCTAAATAGTCCCCCAATTTATTACTATATTTTCATATCTATATCTTCCTATGCTTGTCTATTAACTTATCTATGGAATAGGTTGCTTGAACATAATCTGTTTCCTAACTCTCCTCCCTTTTAAACACAAACTTATTTATATATATGCTCCATAAAATTAGAATATTCCAATTAAAATAAGTTTTTTTGACTTGAGAGGTAAAAGAGTATTTAGAGTGGGTGACAAAGAACTATTTGGGAGAGTGTCGTGAAGTGAAAAAGGGATTGTAGTAAATTATGTGGGCATTGTCGTAATCCATTGCTCGATTGTCGTAAAGTTTGAGTTGATTGTAGTAATCTCTCCGGTCATTATCGTAGTCCATTTGGATTGTAGTAATTCGTGGTGGCATTGTCGTAATCCATTGCTCGATTGTCGTAAAGTTTGAGTTGATTGTAGTAATCTAGCCAGACATTGTAGGAGTCCGAGCTGACATGATTAAAAACAAAAAATGGCCGCGATTTTCATCGCGACCATTTTATAATTATTATGGATTAGTTGACCATAGTCCTGCAGATTTAAGCAGAATTCTTGGGTTCATTTTCAGCTGAGCTACCATAAAGTCAGCGATGTCTTCTGGTTGCATTACTTTTTCTGGATTTCCGTCTGTCAGGTTTAATTCGATTGCCATGTCTGTAGCAATAGTGCTTGGTGTTAATGTAACAACACGGATATTTTGCTTTCTTACTTCTAGCATTAGAGATTCACTCAGTGCGATTACCGCAGCTTTAGATGCACTATAAGCACTTGTAACTGGAGCTCCCTTTTGTCCAGCAGTAGAAGAGATATTAATAATGTCCCCTGCATTTTTCTCGATCATGTCTGGTAGTACTGCTCTAGTTACGTAGTACACGCCCATCACATTTACTTGAATGATCTTAGCCCAGTCCTCTGGATCTACTTCAAGGAATTTACCGAATTTAGAGATGCCGGCATTGTTTACCAAGATTTCGATTGGGCCAAGCTCCCCACGAATTTTTTCAACTGCACTGTTCACAGATTCCATGTTGGATACATCAGCAGCAGCTATGGAAACTTTTACACCATATGTTTGTAGCTCACTTGCAACTGCCTCTAAGTTTTCGATTGTTCTTCCTAAAAGTCCTAGGTTAATACCCTCTTTAGCAAAGGCTATAGCTGTTGCGCGACCAATGCCTCGACCTGCACCAGTGATTAATGCTGTTTTCCCTGTAATTGCTTGCATGCAAATCTCTCCTTATGTATAAGTTTTTCTCACACATTTAGAGTACCCTCATTTGGAGAAAAAATATATTATTTTGCTTTAAAGGACATTTGCTTAGCTGGAGGTTTTATTTCCTTCACGCTTTCAAGCACGGCAAAAATAATCCCCAGCATTAACTGGACAAATCCGAAGGTTCTTAAATCTTCATTTGGTAATCCCAAAAATGTAGTGATAACCATCACCATTCCAAATGTAATCATATATATGCATATTACTATTGGCTTTACTTTTAACTGAACTTCTTCAAGCTTAGTTAGCATAAAAATAACACCAGCTATTAATAGGATAGAGCCAAGGTAGACTAGAGGTATATTCTTCTGAATGTAACTTCCAAATAATAAAATGAGCCCTAAAACAGCTAAGGAAATACCTGTTCGTTTGATGTTCATAGGCTTTCTTACTCGTTTCGTTTTTCTCGAGCCAAGCACCAATGCACCAAGCAAAAATAAACCTATCCCATAGATCAATAAAAATAAGTTACCAATCGAACCTAGCTCATCAACTGTCAATGACATAAAAAGAGAACCAAACAACATAGATAATACTCCTAGAAAAAGTGCCATAGTACCTCCCATGTTTTACCTAATTATCCCACAACAAGAAACTAAATGGTATTTATTTTATTATTTTAATCAATGCGCCCTAAATGGTATTAAATTTCTTTTTTTAATGACTGTGTTTTAAGCACTCCCTATTTAACCTTAATGCGTGTATCGTTCTCCAAATAGTTAGGATATCCCTGCAGTACAAAGGTTACTGGATTATTCTTGGCTCCTTGCTCTAAAGTAAACACTTGAGAATTGGTTGTGTCAGAAATTCGATGAGATATAGCTAGCGGAACTTTACGGCCATTTCTATCCTCGCCGTTAGTGAAAATTGTTTGATTAAAACCTAAATGCTTATCAAAAACTACCTTAAAACTAGACTCATCTATTATTTCTAGCTGCAAAGGATATTGTTTAGATATAGAAGCCACTTCTTTTTTATCAAAGTCTATAACGATCTCTCGCTCATCCCTTGGCATAGCCAAAATATCACCGATAATTAAATATAATTCTTCTGATTCCTGAAAATAATTGCTTTCTAAATAAATTGTTCTTTTCGTAGTGTCAGCACTTCCAAAGCCACTAATAGATGTGGATCCACTTCCCCATACGTTTCCACTTTCATTCTGCAACTTAATAGAAGAAAAATCAAAAATAACCATATCATTTTGTGGATCCGTTATTATATCAATCGCAGCATGCAAAGGAGATATTTTCACCTGTTCTACAGTAAATTTTTGTCCTTCTACTACCACCTCACGATTTAGCTTGTAATGCTTTGGCTTTGCAATTTTATTTTTTAACTCAAATGGTATGACAAATGTTAAATCCTCTTCTCCACGTATTGAAAACTTTAATGTAAAGGCTGGATTATTATAATCGATTGCGCCACTAGGGTCAGAAATCCTAATGGTGCTCTCCACTTTTTGGACCACTTCTTTTTGGGCATGCTCAGAAGTTACATAAGCAAGACCAAGCTTTTCCTCATTTTGGAGCAGGACTGTGTCTCCGAGATGATAACCATTTACGGTATTAGGAGACTCGAGGGTATAGGAAAGTAGCATACCAGTATCATCTGCTATCACCCCATCCAACGTAAAAGTAACATCATTTTCTTTTGCAGAAACACCGATTGCCTCAAAATAGTTGTTTCTGACACTATCTTCTACCCCTCTATCATATTCTACGATTGCTACAATAGCCCCCAAGCCCGGTACATCCTCAAAAATCTGGGCAAAGGCTGGAGAAATGCGTGTCATAAAGGCGAAGCCAAGGAAAAGCACGGCTATAGCTGAGAGGCTAAATCCTATCTTAGACCTGCGCTGTTTTTTTCTTTGTGCTATCTTAATACCGTTTAATATGGCGTCTCCAGTAGCTGAACTAACCTGGATAGCTTCCATTTGTTCATTTACTAAATGCTTAATTTGTTTTACGTTGGTCATTAAACATCGCCCCCTCTCTCTCCCATAAAAACACGAATTTTCTTTAGCGTATGATGTAATCTTGACTTAACTGTCCCCTCTGGAATTTGTAGCCTTCTTGCGATTTCGCTCACCTTTAAATCATTAAAGTATTTTAAATGAATGAGCTCTCGTTGTGCACTCGGCAACTCTCTAAGTGCAAGCATAAGATCCTGGTTAGAGGACTGTTGTTCTTTTTCTACATCTTCATTTAACGAAAATAAATTGCCCTGCTTCTTCAATGTGTCCATACAATAATTCAACAGGATTCTCACTAGCCATGTTTGAAAGAAGGACGGCTCCTTTACTTGGTGACGCTTGGTATAGGCTCGAAACGTCACTTCCTGAAGAGCCTCCAACACATCATGTTCATTTTTTAAATATATAAAGGCAGTTTTATATAAAACATCACGATGTATTTGCATTAGCTGTAAGAAAGCATCGTCATCTCCTGTGATTGCTTTCCTAACTAGGTGCTCCATTTTTGTTCCCCCTCTTTTGTAACTGTTAGACGTTAATTTATATAAAAACGTTCAATGTAAATAAAAAATATTTAAATGGAAAATGACTACGTCTTACGTACTGAATTCTTCTATTTCTCTTTCACTCTCTTTTACTTGTATGTTAAGATAGTGACCGATTGAAAGAGAGAGGTATGAAACATGAAAAAATGGATTATGTATATTTTATCCTTAACCATCTTACTAGGAGCATGCAGCAGTATAGATCAGTTAGTGGTGGGGGACGAAAATCCAATCACTGAGCAAGAGAAAGCTGAGAAAGCTCCACAAAAAGAATTCTCTGAAGCTACGTCGAGCACTACTCATGACGTATCTAAGCTTGAAGAATTTCCATTGGTCAGCGTGATCGATGGCGATACAATCAAAATAAAATACAATGGTGCAAATGAAAACGTGCGTTTTTTATTGATAGACACTCCCGAAACTAACCATCCTAAGCTGGGGGAACAGCCTTTTGGACAGGATGCAAAGGATTTTACGAAACAATTACTGAAAGGACAGGATACAGTCTTTTTAGAGTTCGATGTTTCCTATAGGGATAAATATAACCGGCTTCTTGCTTATATCTATACTTCTGATGGAAAGAGTCTGCAAGAAGAACTGTTAAAACAAGGTCTTGCCCGAGTTGCTTACATTTACGCACCTAATACTAAGCATGTAGACTGGTTTGAAGCCATTCAGAAAAAAGCTCAACAGCAAGCAATCGGGATATGGTCAGTGGAGAATTATGTTACGAACAGTGGCTACGATAAAGATGCGGTTGTAGAAGTGAAAGCAGTTAAAAAAGCTAATGAGGAAAAGAAACCGAATAGTATTACTGATTGTACAATAAAAGGTAATATCAATTCTAAGGGTGAGAAAATCTATCATGTCCCTGGTCAGCAATATTATGAAATGACAGTTGCCGAAGAAATGTTTTGCAGTAAGGAAGAAGCTGAAGCAGCAGGGTTCCGAGCAACACAAAGATAATAATATCATCAGCTCCATCACCCGGTGATGGGGCTTTCTTTTATTTCTAACTTATTAAAAAGCCCCCACTCAACCTGCTCCATTTAGAAAAATGTACAAAAAATTCTCAAAAAAATGTTAATAATACACAAAAAGAGGGTATCTAGTTACCATTAATATATTTCCTGAATAATATAACAACATAGTATTTGCTTCAATTCTTGATTTTATATCTAATAAAAGGAGTGATTAAATGGAAAAAACAATAAAAAAACCATCTTTATCCTATTCATTATTCATCCTCATTTTAATGGTTGCGGTTATATCCACTGGATTAATACTATTGGAAGCCCCTATTCAAATTATGCTGTTCACTGCGATCGTTGTTCTCATTCCTTTTGTTTTGCGTCTTGGCTATTCTTATGAAGAAATTGAAAAAGCAATGTTCGCTTCCATGCTTAAAGCCCTTAAGCCTTCCCTAATATTGATGGCAGTAGGGATATTAATCGGTACATGGATAGCATCTGGTACAGTTCCTACTTTAATCTATTATGGAATTCAATCTATTTCTCCTCAATTTTTCTTGGTAACTACTCTTTTATTTTGTTCTGTGGTCTCAATGGCTACAGGCTCTTCTTGGGCAACTTTAGGAACAGCAGGGATTGCTATGATTGGGGTAGGTCAAAGCTTAGATGTTTCTCTGGCGATGACAGCTGGAGCAATAGTAAGTGGAGCTTACTTTGGGGATAAGCTTTCTCCCTTATCCGATACAACAAATCTCGCTGCAGCAGTCGTTGGTATAGATGTATTTACCCATGTAAAGCATATGCTTTGGACAACTGTTCCCGCCTACGTTTTATCAGCAATTATATTTACCCTTATTGGTTTAAATACCGAAGTGGCAGCTGTTAATTCAGCTGAAGTTAATAGCTTGACTGGATATTTAGCAGCTAATTTTAATCTAGGAATAATCTCCATGCTTCCAGCCCTTTTCCTCTTTGTACTACTAATTACGAAACAACCTGCTATTATCTCAGTTTTTTTAGGAGGAGTCGCAGGTGCCCTTGTCGCTATTTTTTACCAAGGTATAGATATGACAAGTATTTTGGGAGTAGCTTATAATGGCTTTTTTGTAGAATCAGGTATTGAAGCGATTGATTCCTTACTACAGCGAGGGGGATTAGTAAGCATGCTGCCAATGGTAGCAATCTTTATTTTCGCCCTTGGCTTAGGGGGTTTATTGAATATCTCGGGAGTGCTAGTAACCATCATTGATTCTATAATTAAAATGATCAAGAGTAGAGCATTACTCGTTTTTGTAACGATGATCATGTCCTATTTTACACTCGGTCTTGGGGGAAGCTTCTCGTTTGCAGGAGTTATGACTGGAACATTCATGAAACCACTGTTTGATAAGTTTAATTTACGGCCTGAAAATCTTTCAAGGGCTATGGAAGATACCGCAACACAGGGCTGTGCTTTGCTGCCTTGGACAGCAAGTGGTGTCTTCACTGCAACTACGCTAGGAGTACCGACATTAACGTATCTACCATTTTGTTTTTTAGCTATGCTCACCCCACTTTTTACTTTTCTTTATGGCCTCACAGGATTTTCCATGAAGGAAGAAAAGAAACAGCCTAAACACTCTACAAAAGAAGTACCGACAGCCTAATAGATGGGTTACGCAAAATTTAAAAATCGATTCTTCTATTTTTAGAAGAATCGATTTCTATGTAAAAGCAGCTGCCTCCTCGCATTTTCCCATTTGCCTGTCGGGGCAGGGATAGGCGCTTTCGCTTTTCTTGGTGTCTAGCTACTGCGCCTTGCCCCTCGGGGTCAAATGGATAAAAGCTCCGGTGGCTGTGGAGCTGCCTCCTCGCTTTT
>NZ_JABAFC010000027.1 GCF_012843435.1 Psychrobacillus sp. BL-248-WT-3
AAGCTCTTCAGCGCCGATGGTAGTTGGGGGTCTCCCCCTGCAAGAGTAGGACGTCGCTGGGCACCAAAGAAAGTCGTCACCGAGTAATCGGTGGCGGCTTTTTTGTATTTAAAAGAAAAAGTGGAAGGCTATCTCTCCATAAAGAAGTGAGCGAGAAGCCGGTGGGCAAAGAGTTCGAGGAAGCAAGGAAGAGAGGCTCGGAGCGTATGGCAAACGCGAGAACCGAACGACTGCGGCTGACAAAGAAATCTGCCGCCCATCTGGTTTCGCAGCCGCCGAAGGTAGTTGGAGGACCACCCCTGCAAGAGTAGAATATCGCTGGGTACCAAAGAAATAAGATCAAGACCCCTATTCTCTATAAGGAAGTGACCTTGGGACAAGAGATTTTGTCATAATAAGCGAGAATCGGTTGGTTATATCCAATAATCGGTCGGTTCGGCATAATAATCGGTCGGTTTCACCCAATAATCGGTCGGTTCCACGAAAAAATCGGTCGGTTATACCCCATAATCGGTCGGTCAACCACCAATAGGAGACATTCACTCACCTAATGATAAATAAACTCTCTATTCATGAAGAATTCTTGCGCGTCTATCTGATTTAGCAACCCGTTCCTGGGCAATTGATGAGGCCGCCCGCAAGAGTAGGACGTCGCTAGGCAACTATAAGAAGTCGTCACCGAGTAATCGGTGGCGGCTTTTTTGTTTGTCTTTTACAGAAAAATCCAAAGGGGCAAAGAGTTCGAGGAACCGAACGACGACAGCTTACAAAGAAATCTGCAACAGATCTAGTTTTGTGAAAGCAGATGGTAGTTGGGTAATTGTCCCCCTGCAAGAGCCAAGAGCAAGAAGAGATTGGGGACCTTAAGAAAATCTTCCCCTGGTAACAGATGGAGGCTACTTTGTTTAGTATTCATCTTTAATGTCGAATGATATGTTAGAAGTTCGTCTTTAATTTACATTTCCCGGGAAATAGAAACGAGATGTGACAAAGCAAATATAAAATATAAAATTACTTAGTATATTTTAACGGAAAAGAGCAGCATTTTCTTTTGATTAAAAATTAATGTCTTAATAGATATTATTATGCAATACTCCATTATGGTAATAGAAGTTAAAAAAAGAATAATTATATATAATAATTAGAAATTTCTAATTATTATGTTGACTACGAAACATTGGTGGTGTATTTTAATTACGAAGGATTATTCCAATATTTATATTTATTTAGGAAATATTATTCTTCATAAAAGCTATGTAAATTACAACCAGAGAAAAAATTATAGGGATAGATTTAAAGCTAACTAGCTATTTAAATTATAAAGGAGATGAAAATTTCGATGAAGTATTACCAGCGACAAGTAAGTTTTGTGGTTTCTTTGTTACTTATTATTAGTTTATTACCTATTTCTGTATCAGCTGAAGTTTTAGAAAATGATTTTATTGAGGTAGAAGCTGCACCAGTAGATCCAACAATTAGTGTAGAAGGTCCAAGGCATGAGATTGATTTTGTTGATGAGAGTATAGAAGGTAAATCTGACTATATTGCTATTTTTACTGAAGAGTATGCTCGAGAAATACTTGTGAAAAAGTTTTGGGTTGCAGTCCAGGTAGACCAAAACAACCGAGTGGTAAGGGTTGTAAGTCAATCCAATAATGGAGCAGTACCTATCTGGGAAGATGAACAATTACTTTCAGTTCCCAAGGGCGGATATATTCTATTAGCACATGATGACTCTTGGGGAAACAAGAATTTCAGAAAATTTTTGGCTACAAACTTTAAAACTGCTGACGTAATCAAATTAAGAAAGAATGGTGAAGTTGTTCCAATTTCAGAATTCATGACAGGAGAAGGGTTACTTGCTGGGATTCAATTAAATAATGAGTTAATGTATACGGTCACAGAACCTCACACACAAATATCGGGAACCATTAAGAACTTTGAAAGTGGTGAAAGGTACCGGCTATTAGCGAGTGGACAAGAAATAAACTTAGCAGCAGACGGAACATTTAATTTCACACAATCAGTTAGTAATGGAACCAATTATATAGACTTAGAAATTTATAAAAATGATCGCTTGCATGAAACTCAATCACTGATTGTTTACTTTAAGGATACGAAGTCAGCAAACAAGCAGGTTTTCTTATGGGTTGAACAAGGTCCAAACGCACGTCATTTTCAATCATCAGAGGATGTTTATAATATGCTCGTAAAAGCAAAAGATGCTGGTGTAACGGCAATTGCGTTGGACGTTAAAGGAGTAGAGGGATTTGCAGCTTATAAGGAAAGTGACTTAACTGGGAGGCCATATATTAGTGAAATGACCTCGCCTGCAAGAGCTGGATCAAATCCTAATCTTGATTTATTGAAGGAATTTATTACTCATGCCCGTACGCTTGGTTTGGAAGTACATGCAGCGATAAACGTATTTGCAGAAGGGTCTATAGCTCATAATGAGTATGCGGTGCTTAACAATCATTTGGATTGGGAAGAGGAAGTCTACCGCTATGAGGACGGCGGAGAAATTTTACGATTACGAGACAGTAAATATGGAAAAGGCGGTGCACTGGTTGCATTTGTCAATCCAGCAAACTTAGAAGCTCGTAAATATCAATTGGATACATTTGAAGAAATTATTAAAAACTATGATGTGGATGGAGTTCTCTTAGATCGCGGCAGATATGATAATTACTTTGCGGATTTTAGTGAGGAATCCAGAGTACAGTTTGAAGCATATTTGAGTAAAAAGGGGAAAGTACTAACGAATTGGCCGGCGGATATATTCACTTATGACGGTAGTAATCGTATCGATGGACCACTAATTGATGAGTGGTTTACGTATAGATCTAGTGTGATTAAAAGCTTTACAAGTGAAGTAAGGGACTTAGTAGATTCATATAATGTAGCTGAAAATAGGGATGTATTATTATCTGCTTATGTTGGTTCCTGGTACGAATCTTATTATTTAAATGGAGTGAACTGGGCAAGCCCAACGTTCCAATATGATGAAAGACTCAACTATCCACAAGAAAGCTTGTATACAGAAGAATATGCAAATACAGGGTATACGGACGACTTGGATTTCCTAATGATCGGGACATATCAAACGACGGCAAATGAAGTGAAAAAGTATATTACGCAAGGAAATATTTTGACTGATGGGAAGCTGCCACTATATGCAGGAATGGCACTGGAGAATGTTCAAGAACCATACGTTCAAAGAGAGGTATTCCAAGCTGGATTGACAAATACGGATGGTCTTATGCTTTTCGACTATTCACAAGCAAACTTTCCTGTTATTAAAGCCTCCATTAATAACGAGGAATATATTAAAGATTACCAGTTGGGAATAAGTAATCCAAAAGAAAACTCTAATTTTATAGAAGGCGATTTCCTCAATATCAACCGAAATGATGGAAATATCAATGTTTACTCAGAATCTTTTGGACCATCAACTGCAACAAATAAATGGGGGGTTGAAGCGGTAGTCGACGGATCAGGGCAGGTTGTCAAAATGGTTAATAAACGGCAGGCGATGGAATGGAGTTGGGGATCACAAGAGGATAATAATAGCCTGATTCCAGAAGGCGGCTTTGTTGTTTCTGCACAAGATCCATCTGGTTCTCGTGAAAAAAGACAAACAGTAGCATTCGCATATGATATTGGTGACGAAGTAAGAGCAGCATTATTAAGTGGATTTTTAAATTATGAAGGCAAAACGTTTAACAACCATAATCTTGAATTTAAAGGAAATGTTCAAGTAGTTGGTCCAGGTGTAGCAAAAGTAGAGATAAATGGGGCAGAGGCTATTTTAAAAGAAGATGGTAGTTTCACCACTAATGTCGACCTACAGCCAGGAGCAAACAAGATTGAAGTAGTTGTTCATGTAGATGGATACAAAACTCACTTTAAAGTAGTGGAAGTTAATGCAGGAAAACTAACGATTGAAGAATTGAAGGAAGCGGTAGAAAGAACGGATATAAATCCGAATGGGATTAAAAATGCGATTCTTACACAAATCGATAATGCTATGAGAGACTATAAAAAAGCGGCTGAAAATAAGGATAAAGGAGAAGAAGAACTAGCAGCTAAGCATCAAGAAAATGGAGATAAAAAGCTTGAAGCAACGATGAAAATGATTGAGCAGCATGCAGGCAAGCATATCAGTGAAGAAGATGCTGCAGAGCTTATACGCATGATTGGATTAATTTTACCTAAATAACAAATGTTTTTCATTGTTTGGGGTGTTAGGGAAACTTTAGCGACACCCCAGACTTATGATGGAGGTATACATATGCACATGGATAAAGAAGTATTGAGGAGCAATTATTGTAATAGAGACTACGAATACCATCTATTAGGTTCTGTAAATGAAGCGAATGGAAAAGTAAACCTTCTCTATGTACAAGATGGCGGAGATTATTTGGAGTTAGGTGAAATTGAGAAGGTCTACAATAGCTTGATAAGAATGTATAAAGAACAAGGTGAAAATCTAATTTGTGTACTGGTATCACCTGGGGATTCGATTGAAAGATGGCATTCCTATGATAGAAGAGGAGCCAATTTTAATAATTATATCTCCTTTTTCAATGAGGAACTTGTGCCATTCGTAGAAGAGAAATTAAATCTGCAGGTAGGTAAAAGAGGACTTCTAGGAGATTCTTTGGGTGCGAATATTAGCTTAAATATTGCTATGCAAAAGCCAGAGAATTGGTCGCATCTATTGTTACAGTCGTCAGCAATATCTCCTAGGGAATTAAGTGATTTAGAAGGTTTCAGTACATTACCCTGGCATGTTTATCAAACGGTCGGCATTTATGAGGATGAGTTTATCTCCCCTATTTCTAATGAAAAGCTAAATATCTATTCCCGTAATCAGAAAATGTACCAAATCTTTAAGGGGAAAAATACAGATATTGAATACAAAGTGCAAGAGGAGAACCATTTATGGGATTTCTGGCGAAGAGACTTACCGACGGCTCTTCAATACTTTTTGAATAATGGTTAATTTCTATCATTATTTTATTAGAGTTAAGACGCATTATCTTTCATTACATAAAAGTGTTGGGAGAGATTGGAATGGAATATAGTATCGGAATAGATATCGGGGGTACTAAGATTGCCACAGGAATCGTAGGACGTGAAGGCAATGTACTGTCTAAAAGAATTTACCCAACGCCTAGTTCCACAAATAAGGAAATATTAGAACTTTTAACAGAAACAGTGGATGATTATATAAGGATTGCAACTGAAAAAGGTATGGAACTAGTAAGTGTGGGAATAGGTTCCGCCGGTCAAATAGATTATAAAAGGGGGAAAATACTCTCAGGTACGGTAAATATCAAGGACTGGAACAATATTGATATTAGAAAATCTCTATCTCTTATAACTAACCTTCCAATATATCTTGATAATGATGCAAATACATTTGCTATAGCGGAACATCAGCTTGGAAGCGGTAAAGGTGTAGATGACGTAGTATGCCTAACCCTAGGAACCGGGATCGGTGGGGGGATTATATCTGGCGGGAATGTCATTCGCGGTAGGTGGGGAGGAGCAGCAGAACTGGGTCATATGTCTGTGAACTTCAATGGACCAGATTGTAACTGCGGTTCTAAAGGATGTATAGAGACGTATGCCTCGGGCACAGGCATCGCCAATAGAATGAAGGAAAAGCTACGTCTCTCTAATCGGGCAGAATTTACTTATTATAAAGAGAATCCTCATTTACTTACAAGCAAAGAGGTATTCGTCTGGAGAGAACAGGGCTCAATTGAAGCAATAGAGATAATCGATCAAACCATAAAAGCATTAACTTTTGGAGTAGTGAATATTATACATACTTTCAATCCATCCATGATCATCTTTGGAGGTGGGCTAGCTGAGGCGAACAGTTGGCTGATTTCAGAAGTAAAAAAGAGTTTGGAGACAATAGGGATGTCTTCATTAGTAAAGGATGTAGAGTTAAAGATCTCCAAATTGGGTCAAGATGCAGGCCTTATTGGAGCAGCTTATCAAGTATGGATGGATAAAAACTAAAAGGAGGAAATTATATGAATGATGTTTTTAATGAAAACGCGAATATTTTGTGGGTCGATTTTTTAGCAAATGGAGAACGTCTAGCTAACGAAGAGGAACAAGTAAAATTGATTAAACAAGCAGTAGAGTCTGGAATTACACATATGATTATTGATGCCAAGGTGCCTTTTGGTCAAACTACTTATCCAAGCAACTATGCTCATCATATTAGCAGCTGGTCAGATGGCTCATTTAGTGCTTGGAAAAATCGCGACTTTTTAAAAGAGTTTTTAAGTAAGATGAAAGACATCAAGCACATTAAAGTTTTAGCGAATGTGGACGTATTTTCGGAAGGTATAACTTCTTCCCGCGATGGAATGGCATACGATAAGCCAGAGTGGCAAGTTACGTTTTATAACGACGCTGTTTCCAACGAATCAAATGCAGCTGAATACTCGGATGCTGCAACCATTTTTGTGAATCCAATTCATCCCGAAGTAGTGGAATACGAACTTAATATTATAAAAGAGATATGTACCTATAATTTAGATGGGATAGTCGTAGATCGCTGTCGTTATCCTAACATTTATGGAGACTTTAGTGATCTCAGCAGAATTGGCTTCGAATCCTATATAGGTAAAAAAGTTATCAATTGGCCAGAGGATATTTTCACGATTGATAAAACAAAAGAAATTAATCGCGGAGCACTATTCCCTAAATGGACAGAGTGGAGAGCATTAAACATCAAAAATTTCGTAAGCAAGGCAAGGGAATTGGTAAAGTCAGCAAATCCGAATCTTATATTTTCTGATTACGTTGGCTCCTGGTACCCACTATATTATAGCGAAGGAGTCAATTGGGGGAGTGAAACATATCATCCAGACCTTGAATGGACATCCAAAACCCATAATGTCTCTGGGCTTGCAGAACAATTGGACTTCATTATGACGGGCTGTTATTACCCAGAAGTATATGTTGAAGAAGCCGAACAAAATGGACGTCCTGCCGAGTGGTACAGTGTTGAAGGTGCAATTGATAAAAGTCTGGAAGTCATTAACGGTAGTATCCCTGTTGTAGGAAGTCTATTTCTGAAAGACTATACAAACAATCCAGATCAATTTAGAAAAGCGATTAGAATGTGTAAGGAAAAATCAGCTGGCGTCATGATCTTTGATACGGTGTATTTAGAGGAATATAACTGGTGGGATATCCTTGCTGAGGAACTGAATATATCTAAGGAAAGCTAAAGAGGGATGCATATGAGAAAGCTAGCTTTAATACCAGTAGATGCAAGACCAGTAACCTACGACTTACCGAAGGATCTTGCTCAACTAGCAGATTGGGAAGTAATTACACCCCCAAAATCAGAGCTTGGTTTTTTAAAGGAAGCAGCTAACTTTTCCGCTTTGTTTCAGTGGATTGAAGATATTTCGGAAAGTGTAGACGGTTTCGTAATTTCCATTGATATGCTTCTTTACGGTGGCTTGGTTCCTTCTAGAATTAATAACGAAAGTGAATCGATCATCCGGCAAAGATTGGATTGGTTAGTAAAGATAAAACAGCTATATCCAACTGTCCAGTTAATGGCATTTAGCTCGACGATGCGAATCTCCAATAATTACGTCAATCAAGAGGAAAAGGATTACTGGAATGTGTATGGAAAAGAACTATGGGCTTATTCATATCATTACCACCTATTTCAAAAGTATCAATTGAATGCGGACCGGGACATTATGAATGATTTAACAAGTAAAATTCCAGATCATATTCTTGCAGACTATATAACGAGTAGGGAACGAAACTTTAAGGTAAATCTAACCTTAATAGATTATGTGGAAAAAGGGATTATCGATTTGTTGATATTTCCTCAGGATGACACGAGTGAATACGGTTTGAATATTATGGAACAGGAGCAATTAAAGGAAAAGATTTTTCAAAAGGGTCTGTATGAAAAAATATTTATTTACCCAGGAGCAGATGAAGTTGCAAGTGTACTTACCTCTAGAATGATCTATGAATTAGAGAAAGAAGCATTCCCAACATTCTATCCGATATACAGTGGTATGAAGGGTGCGTTATCTATAGCAATGTATGAAGACCGACCTCTTTTTGAGTCTGTAAAAGGACAAATTTATGCTTTTGGTAGCCATACAGTTGAACACCCTGAGGAAGCAGATATTGTAATTGGAGTAAATGTGCCGGGTAGGAAACAAGGTGATTTGGCCTTACAAGTAAATTTAAATGAAGTAGATACAAATGACAGAAATATAGGCGAGTGGATAAGAAAACTCCGCTATTATTTTATGCGTGATAAATTAGTTGCAATTGCGGACGTTGCTTATGCAAATGGGGCAGATCGGACGATGATTCCTCAGTTGTTATCAGTCTTTTCAATTGAAGAACTTTCTGGATTTGCCGCATGGAATACAGCAGGCAACACGATTGGTACCACTATAGCGCAAGCTGCTTTAGTTTATTTAGCTGCTAAACAAGGAAGAGTGACCAGCCAAGTAAAAGATAAGCAAATTTTAATCCGATTACTCGATGATTACATATATCAAACAATTGTCAGACAGGAAGTTAGAAAAACAGTAGATGAAGAACAAGTTCAAAACGACGTGCTATTGGAAAAGGTAAGGGAATTATTTAAAGAATCATCGACTACATTTATCGAACAAACCAATATGAAATACGAGGTAGATTCTATTTATCTTCCTTGGGATCGATCATTTGAGATTGGTATAGAGGTAAAGTCGTATGAACAGGAGGGTTTCTCTTGAAAAAAGATATAGCAATCATAGGCGGAGGTATTGGAGGCTGTATGGCAGCACTGTCAGCAGTCAAGCTAGGAAAGAAAGTGGTCATGACAGAGGAAACGAAGTGGATTGGTGGCCAGCTAACAAGTCAAGCAGTACCACCCGATGAGCATCCATGGATAGAAGAGTTTGGCTGCACAGAGACATATAGGAAGTTTAGAAACGAAGTAAGAGACTATTATAAAAAGAATTATCCCTTAAACGAGAATGCAAAAAATAATAATCGTTTGAATCCTGGAAACGGCTGGGTTAGTAGAATTGCACATGAACCAAGGGTTGCTTTAAATATTTTATATGACTTTCTACAGCCTTATCTATCGAATGGACAAATCGAGCTATTGCTGGAGCATAAAATTACTGGAGTAGAAGTTAATAATGATGAAATTAAACAAGTATATGTACAAAACCTTTTAACGGAAGAGGAAATAGAAATTGAAGCACAATTTTTCCTCGATGCTACGGAACTTGGTGATGTATTACCGTTAGCTGGTGCAGAATATTCTATAGGGGCTGAGGCGAAGAGTGAAACAGCTGAGTACCACGCTTTAGATGTAGGTGACCCGCAAGATATGCAATCGATAACACATGTATTTGCCTTAGAGTTTGCTGAAGGGGAGAACCATACAATCGAAAAACCGGAGCAATATGAATTTTGGAGAAATTATCAAGCTCCTTTTTTAAAGCATAAACAAATAAGTGAGTATATACCAGAGGCTGATACAGGTGAATCTAAGATACTGCCGTTATTCCAGGACGAAAGCAACAGGCTACCGTTATGGGAATATCGAAGAATTATTGACGCTAATCAATTCACGGATGGTTTCTTTAAAGGAGATATTTCTCTAATTAATTGGCCACAAAATGATTATTGGTTAGGGTCAATTATTGATGTAAGTCCGGAAGAAAAGGCTACTCATTTAAAAGGAGCAAAACAGTTAAGCCTTTCATTGTTATATTGGCTACAAACGGAAGCACCAAGAGCTGATGGAGGCAAGGGTTATCCAGAGCTGAAGCTAAGACCTGATATTACAGGAACGGATGATGGTTTTGCAATGCATCCATACATCCGTGAGTCTCGTAGGATTAAAGCTTTACAAACAGTCGTAGAAGAAGATATAAATGCAGATCTACGAGGGGGAGCAGGGATTAAAACGTTAGAAAATTCAGTTGGAATAGGCGCCTATCGAATAGATTTACACCCAACAACGAAAAGTAATCGATTATTTTATGCAAAAAGCTATCCATTTGAAATACCATTGGGCAGCCTAATACCCGTGAGAATAAAGAATTTAATTCCTGCTTGTAAAAATATTGGAACAACTCAAGTTACCAATGGTTGTTTTAGAGTTCACCCGGTGGAATGGAATATAGGAGAAGCAGCTGGAACACTAGCCGCATTTTCTATTAACTCGGATATAAGTTTACATGAAATATATAATAGTCCAGATCGAATTAAGGAATATCAAAGTCTGCTAGTGGATAGAGGCATCAGCCTTCACTGGCCAGAAATCACGACTATATAAATAATACTAAGAAAATAAGTCTTAAAATTCAAAAAATTAAATTGACATGAATATTCTGGAAGGATATAGTTAGAATAGGAGGAAATATTCGCTTTTATTTACATAAAAGGAGGTTTACTCCGATTTTATTCATTAAAAAATATTGGGGGGGAATTATATTGACTAGTTTCAAGATGAAAAAGAGTCTTTTATGGATGCTTGTTTTGGGAGCGATGTTGTTTTTTATGGCAGCGTGTTCGGAGGATGATGCTGGAGAAGCGAAAGGGGATTCACCAGATGACGTAAAGGAATCCGGAGAGCTATCTGGGGAAGTTGAATTTATGACTATATCTCTGAGTCCTACTTTTGACGAGTACTTGAATAATTTAAAAGAAACGTTCGAAACAGAAAACCCAAAAGTAAAGGTATCTATTAGAGACGTACCTTATGAGCAAGTGGAACAAATCATTTTGACATCTGCAGCAAGTGGGAATATGCCAGATGTAATGAACCTTAATACAGAATTTGTGAAGAAAATAGCTGCAAATGGAGCACTAGTGAATATGGATGAAGCTGCAGCAGACGTCAAGGATACTTTCTTCGAAGGGTTATGGGAAACTGGTGGTGTAAACGGTTCTGTTTATGCATTGCCTTGGTATACCACTACTAGTGGTATGATTTACAATCCAGATATTCTAAAAGAAGCTGGCTTTGACGAACCACCTTCAACATTTGAAGAGGCATGGGAAATGTCTAAAGTTATTAAGGAGAAAACTGGAGCTTATGGAGAAGTAATTGCTCCTGATATGCATTTACTGTTTCCGAAAAATGGTATTAATATCTTAAATGAAGATTATACAGCAGCTGCCTTCAATACACCGGAAGCTGTAGAATTATGGACATCTTATAAAAAGTATCATGACGAAGGATTATTTCCTTTAGATATTATGTTAAAGCAAGTGTCCATGCCTGAGCTATATGCACAGGAAAAAGTTGCTTGGTGGTCGACAGGTCCTCAGCTTTTCCGTCAAGTAAACGATCTTTCTCCAGAAGTGTATGAAAAATCGATGGCAGCTCCTGCATTAAAAGGTGATGCTGGAAAGCAGCATGCTAACCCAATGAATATTGCAGTGTCGGCATCTAGTAAATCGAAAGAAGCAGCTGTTGCATTCGCTAAGTTTGTAACAAATGCAGAGAACCAATTGGAATTTGGTAAACTTGCATCTGTATTACCTCCAGTTGAAGAAGCAGTTAATGATGAATTTTTTGCACAAGGAGCAGATTCAAAGGATGCAACTGAGAGAGGAAAGTATTATGCAGCACAATCACTTGCAGATGCAGTAAATATGACTCCTGCAACTGAGCATGTGTCTAAAGTTAATGAGGCTATTCATACTGCTTTCCAACGAGTAATTTTAGAAGATAAGGATCCGGCCGAAGCGCTAAAAGAAGCGGAAGCAGAAGTAAACAATATTCTTCAATAATTTTATTGGACCTCCGATTAGAGGGGGTCCACTACTCTTCTAAGGAGGTTAACTTATGTATAAAGCAAGACATGCTTGGGGATTTTTATCTCTGCCACTTCTCCTATTGCTTCTCTTCACATTCATTCCAACCATTGCAGCATTTGTTTTGAGTTTTACAAACTATAATGTGTTTCGTCCAATGGAATTTGTAGGTTTAACAAACTATATTGATGCATTTATGGATGCTACGTTTAGAAAGGCAATGTTTAACACGGTTTATTACTGGTTACTTGTTACGCCTGCATTAGTAATATTACCAATTTTCGTAGCTATCTTAGTAAATCAGAAGCTTAGAGGTGTGAAAATTTTTAGGCTTATTTTTTATTTTCCTACATTAGTTTCTGTAGTTGTAACTGCCATCCTCTTTACTTGGATGTTTGCCGAACAGGGAATTATCAATTACTTGTTTAGTATTGTAGGAATAGATCCAATTGGTTGGTTAACGAATACGTTTACTGCTATGCCTGCATTGGCAATTGTAACAATCTGGCAAGGATTCGGATATTACATGCTTTTTTATTTAGCAGCTCTCCAAGGGGTACCAAACGACTTGTATGAAGCAGCGGAATTAGATGGGGCTAGTTCTTGGAAAAAACACTTACATATTACGATACCTATGATTAAACCAATGATCTTTTTTGTGGCCGTTATATCAACAATGGGAGCATTTAAAGAGTTTACCTTAATGTTAACCATGACAAATGGTGGACCCTTGAGCTCAACTACAACAGCTGTATTTCTAGTATTTAAAGAAGCATTTACAAACCTTGAAATGGGATATGCGAGTGCAATTTCGTTTATTTTATTTGTTTTTATCCTAATAATCACACTTATAAATCAAAAGTTGTTGGATAATAACCCTGAGAAATAATGGAGGTGAATACATTGGCACAATCGATAATCGAAGAAAATATAAAAGAAACAACAAATCAAACCGGCAAAAAATCTAAATCTGGTAATCCGAGTAAAAGAATAAATAAACAAAAAATGTTAATTAAATTGTTATCTTATCTACTTCTCTTAGTAATAACATGTATTACCATTGTCCCTTTCCTATTTGCGCTATCCACTTCTTTAAAAGGAACGAATGATGTCTTATTTTCTATACCACCTCAATTAATACCAAAGAATATTACTTTCGATAACTTCATTACTGTATGGAATACATTGCCTATTGCTAGATACTTAATGAATAGTGTAATCCTAACTTTTTTTGGCGTAGTACTTCCCTTAATATTATGTTCCTTTGCAGCTTTTCCGCTAGCAAGAATGACCTTCAAAGGTCGTAATTTTGTGTTTTTGCTAGTGATTGCGACAATGATGATTCCAGGAGAAGTTACAATGATTCCAACCTACCTAATCATCGATAAGTTGGGATTAATGGGCTCTTATGCTGGTGTTATTTTACCTGGGGCAATAAGTGTAATGGGTATTTTCTTGATGCGACAAGGATTTATGGGTATTCCTAAGGAAGTGGAAGAGTCTGCAATCATTGATGGGGCAAACGTGTGGCAAGTATTCTGGAAGATTATGTTCCCAATGGTTAAACCGATGCTAGGTGTTCTTACCATCCTAAGCTTTATGGGGGCGTGGAACAGTTTTCTATGGCCATTACTTATCCTAAACGATCCAAGTACTTATCCGATAACCTTGGGACTGTATCAACTACAAGGTGCATTTTCTGCGAACACAAGACTTGTTGCAGCTGGGGCTATGATTGCTTTAGTTCCGATTATTATCGTGTTTATAGCATTTCAACGCTATTTTATCGAAGCGGCTTATTCTAGCTCGGTAAAGGGATAAGAAATAAAGTAGGAGGTAATCTATTTGGATGCAATAACTTCTGGTATCTACGCTGGATTTGATTGGTTTATACGAATTGTTAAGCTCAATCTGTTATGGCTATTCTCATGCATAGCTGGAGTTTTTATATTTAGTATGTTTCCGGCTACAAGAGCAGCTTTTGTAGTAACAAATGAATGGACAAAAGGAAATACAGATATATCTGTTTGGGGGACGTTTAAAACATCCTTTAAAAAAAATTATTGGAAGTCACAATCAATGGGCTATTTGCTAGGGTTAATCTTTTTTATCCTTATTATAGATCTTAGATTATTTCTTTCTTTTGAAAGTAATATAATTTGGAGTTCTTTAATAGTTACCTTTTCTATTTTCTTAGTCTTTTTATTAGTAATCAGTTTTTATGTCTTCCCAATGATACTAGAATCCGAATTAAGTATGAAAGATACGCTTAAGACAGCATTCTTTACAGGGTTTTCTTATCCACACTGGACTTTCATTAACCTTTTAGGTGTATTGACGGTAACTTTTATAACTATTATCTATCCGATTTCGTTACTATTTTTGTCAGGTGGAGTAATCTTTTTATGGATAACCTGCATGAACAAAATTGTAAAGGCTAAGATTGAAACAAAATATGAAAAGTTACATGGAATTACGGAATAAATCTGTGTGGTGAACGGTGTGACGGTATTGAACAAAAATAATAATCTTATAGATTAGTACAAACAGTGGTGATTAGATGAGAAAGTCGGACTTCTTTAGTAAGGTTAAAGGTAAATTGATTGTTTCGTGTCAGGCTCTAGAGGATGAACCCTTACATGGCTCAAACATAATGGCTAAGATGGCAGTAGCAGCAGAACAAGGTGGTGCCTCTGGAATAAGGGCAAATGGAAGTGAAGATATTAAGGCAATAGAGCAAGTGACAAGCTTGCCGATAATTGGTCTTGTAAAGCGAGACTACGAGGATAGTGAGGTTTATATCACACCTACTAGAAAGGAAGTAGACGAGCTACTAGATACAGGTGTGGTTATGATTGCACTAGATGCAACATCTAGAAGGCGTCCCAACGAAGAAAACCTTCCTGACCTGATTACGTATATTAAACAACATGGCAGATTAGTGCTAGCAGATATCTCTACCGTCGAGGAGGGCTTGAAGGCTTTAGAATATGGTGCAGATTGTGTCTCAACTACCCTGTCAGGGTACACATCATATACTAGAAGTAGTAACAGCGGTCCCGATATAGAATTGGTAGAGGAGCTTTCTAGGTTAACGAGTCAACCAGTAATAGCAGAGGGTAGGGTGAATAACCCTGAAGAAGTAAGTATCCTTTTAGAAAAAGGGGCACACACAGTAGTTGTTGGATCAGCCATTACAAGACCACAGCATATTACGGAAAAGTTTGTTCAAGCACTGAACATTAAAAATGCATAAATGCACGTAGTCTTTGAAAAGGTGAAGCTAAGTACCGGCATAGACAATAATTAATGCGGACGCACAGTCTTTCGGATGTAAAGTTCCCGAAGAGGTATGTTTTTAGCTAAAAACTGTATTCAAAGAAGTAATAGTATAAAATAGAAGTATATATTTTATATTAACATTTCCTAAGATAAGGACGGTAGAATACATGAAAATGCCTATAATAGAAATAATAAATAGTTACTATCCATCATTGACTAACTCAGAGCAAAAAGTAGCAACATTTGTCCAAGAAAATTTGGGTAAGGTTATTTATTATTCGGTAACAGATTTAGCCGATGAAGCAGGCGTTGGAGAAACTACTGTACTTAGATTTTGTAGGAAGATAGGATTAAAAGGGTATCAAGAATTTAAACTAACGATTGCTCAAAACTTGTCTGAGGGTGAAAGAGACAAAGATAACTCGGAAGCATCTAATTTTATCCAATCCATTAGAGGGAATACCATTAAGGCAATAGAAAATACAGCTTCCATGATTATTGAGAACGATTTAGAGGCAGCTATCGAACTATTGAATAAGGCTCGAACCATTAGTTTCTTTGGAGTTGGTACCTCTGGAATAACTGCATTGGACGCAAAAAGTAGATTGTTAAGAATCGGTAGACCTTCAGAAGCAATTACGGATTCACATTTACAAGCTATGTCTGCGGCCACGCTTACTGCAGAGGATGTAGTAGTTGGCCTTAGTATATCTGGAAGTACTAGGGATACATTGGAGGCGCTAGAGATAGCTAAAATGGCTGGAGCAAAAATCATTGCCATTACGTATTATTCACGTTCCCCTATTACTCAATTTGCAGATATTGTCTTACTAGGCGGAGCAAAAGAGTCTCCATTGGAAGGTGGATCATTAACGGCTAAAATTTCTCAGCTTTTTATCGTCGATCTTTTATGCACAGGATTAGCATTACAATCAAAAGATAAATCACTAGAGATGAAGCAGAAAACCGCAAAGGCTGTTGTAAACAAAATCTATTAATCGTCTTAAGGCTTATGAGTTATAGTTAATGGGGGCTCCCGGGTATTAAATTTAATACTAGGGAGTTTATTTCTTTCCGTAAAATCTACATAAAATATCATTCAGATAACGAATGTTGTATTGAAAATTCTCCACACGCAACAATCCCATCCTTACCCTCAAAGTTGAATTTACTCTCCTTTAAATTCAAGATGCCCTTTCTTAACCAATCAATAAATGCTCTGTAATTCCCTTCTTTTTCAACTTTCTAATTGGTTTATACATTAATTGAATACCGATATAAAGAATGAAACCCATTTTACATGTTTCCATACTCCATGCAGCTTCCTTGATTATATATGTTCATATCGGGTATATATTAGAATATCTTCTACCTATGAGGAACTATTATTTAAAGGAGTTGGAAGAATGTTAGAAAATGCATGGATTATGGTGTTGACGATTTTTGTCATTAACATTGTATACGTTACGTTATCCACTACTAGGATGATTCTTACACTAAAGGGGTATCGATATATTGCTGCATTTATGAGTATTGTAGAGGTTACTGTTTATGTAGTAGGGCTTGGCCTAGTGTTAGATAACTTGGATGCTATTCAAAATCTTGTTGCCTATGCACTTGGTTTTGGTACGGGAATCATTGTTGGTTCTAAGCTTGAGGAAAAAATGTCTTTAGGATATATTATGGTTAATGCTATTTCTGTAGAAAGTGATGTAAACCAATTATCCAATATTCTCCGAGAGGAAGGGTACGGGGTTACCGATTGGACGGTAAATGGTTTAGCAGGGCATAGACAAGCTCTTCAAATATTAACTCCTAGGAAATATGAGAAAAAGCTATATGATCGATTAAAGGAAATTGATCCGAAAATCTTTATTATTGCACATGAGCCCAAAACGATTCATGGCGGGTTCTGGGTTAAAACGATTAGGAAAGGGAAGCTCTTTAGATGAAGCAAGAAACACAATGGTTTGAAGTGCAAGAAAATGAAAGCATTGCAGCCTGTATGGAAAAGATGGCAGAGCAGGGCTTTCAAGTGGTTGGTAGGAGAGAAGAGCCTTTGTTTGCAGAGGTGGATGGAAAACCTATTCCTATCAGGCAAATTATTCAATTAAAAGGTATTAAAGAAAAGAAATAATAGAAAATACATCAAAAACCGAACATTACAGTTTTCTGAAAATTAATTGTTCGCTTTTAGGCGTTGACGTTACTACCTAGACTTGTTAGAATATTAATAGTAATAGAACGATTTAATCCCCATATATGCTAAAGAATTGGCTTTAGCGTTTCTACCAAGTCACCGTAAATGACAGGACTATGAGGGAAAGCGACTTTTGGAAACTGCTAAAAGGGTGTGTTCTTCTATGCATATGCAAGTATCAAACACCCTTACTATGTTCCTCAAGTAAACTGCTTTTCTTCTTAAAGAAAGTAGTTTATTTGAGGAATTTTTTGTTTAAAAGGAAGGGACGAAAATAATGGACGCAAAAATTGGTGTAATTATGGGTAGTTCTAGTGATTGGGAAACGATGAAGCATAGCTGTGAAATATTAGATGAGTTACATATTCCATTTGAGAAACAGGTAGTATCTGCACATCGCACTCCTGATCTTATGTTTGAATATGCGGAACAAGCCCGAGGAAGAGGGATTCAGGTAATTATTGCAGGAGCAGGAGGAGCGGCACATTTACCAGGAATGGTGGCGGCAAAGACGACACTTCCGGTTATAGGTGTACCAGTACAATCCAAGGCATTGAATGGATTAGATTCTTTGTTATCAATTGTTCAAATGCCTGGAGGAGTTCCAGTAGCAACGGTGGCAATAGGTAAGGCCGGTGCTACAAATGCAGGTTTACTTGCTGCACAAATTCTTTCCATTCATAATGATGAAATTGCTATTCGGTTAGAAAATAGAAGAGAAGCAATTAAAAAAAATGTCTTAGAAAGTAATGGTGAGCTACGATGAAGACAATCTATCCGGGACAAACAATAGGGATTATTGGCGGGGGACAGCTCGGGAGAATGATGGCCCTTGCAGCTAAGGAAGCGGGATTTAAAGTGGCTGTCCTTGAACCGAAGATGGACTCTCCTTGTGGTCAGATTGCAGATATTCAAATTGTTGCACCATATAACGATGAGGCAGCTTTAGAAGAGCTTGCCGAAGTTAGTGAAGTGATAACCTATGAATTTGAAAATATAGATTATGAAGGTTTAAAGAGACTTACAGAAATTGCTTATGTTCCTCAAGGAGCGGAGCTTGTAAAAATTACACAAGACCGAATTTTGGAGAAGAGATCGATTCGAGCAGCTGGAGTGCCAGTAGCAAAATTTATAGAGGTACAAAGCTTTGAGGAGCTATCCTCCAACATAGATAATATCGGCTATCCATGCGTGGTGAAAACTACACGTGGAGGGTATGATGGAAAAGGACAGCAGATTGTTAAAAGTAAGGAAGAGTTACAACTAGCTAAGCCTCTTTTTCAACACTCACCATGCATAGCGGAAGCATTTGTACCATTTACTAAAGAGATTTCAGTAATTGTACAAAGAAACGGAAATGGAGAAACGTATTGCTTACCAATCGGAGAAAACATTCATGTGAACCATATTTTACATGAAACTATAGTGCCAGCGAGAATTAGTAAATCTCTATCTCAAAAAGCGGTAGAGGCTGCGGAAGTAATTGCGAACCATTTGAATCTTGTAGGAACGCTTGCTGTAGAAATGTTTGTGCTTGAAGGCGACAAGATATTAATAAATGAGTTAGCTCCTAGACCTCATAATTCAGGTCACTATTCTATAGAAGCTTGTAATGTATCTCAATTTCATCAGCATATAAGAGCGGTGTGTGGCTGGCCTTTAAGACAACCGAAGCTATGGACGAACTCAGTTATGGTGAACATACTAGGACAGCATGTAATTCCTGTAACAAACTCGCTCAGCAAGTATCCGGATTGGTCTCTACACCTGTATGGCAAAAGTGAGGCTATGGAAAACAGAAAGATGGGACACGTTACGATTCTTTCGGACGATATTGAGAAAACACTAGTAGAAATCGAACAATCAAAAATTTGGTCTTAATTTGGAGGAATAAAAATGATAGAACGTTATACACGCCCTGAAATGGGAGCGATTTGGACAGAAGAAAACAAATACAATGCCTGGTTAGAGGTAGAAATTTTAGCCTGTGAGGCATGGGCAGAAATAGGTGATATTCCAAAGGAGGATGTCGCACTTCTTCGTAAAAATGCTTCCTTTTCGGTAGACCGTATTTTAGAGATTGAACAAGAGACAAGACATGATGTTGTAGCATTCACTCGTGCAGTATCGGAAACATTAGGAGAAGAGCGTAAATGGGTACATTATGGATTAACTTCTACAGACGTAGTCGACACTGCTCTTTCTTATGTGATTAAACAAGCGAACAGCATTTTACGAAAAGACATTCAAAACTTTATCGAAATCTTAGAAAATAAAGCAAAAGAACATAAATATACGGTAATGATGGGACGTACTCATGGTGTTCATGCAGAGCCGACTACATTCGGTTTAAAGCTAGCACTATGGACAGAAGAAATGAAGCGTAACCTGGAGCGCTTTGAAGCAGCAGCTAAAGTAATTGAGACAGGTAAGATGTCAGGAGCGGTTGGTACGTATGCAAACATCGATCCATTTGTAGAGCAGTACGTATGTGAAAAGCTCGGATTAGCAGCTTCTCCAATCTCTACTCAAACCTTACAGCGTGATCGTCATGCTCAATATTTAAGTGTAATAGCGCTAGTAGCTACTTCTATCGAAAAATTTGCTACAGAGATTCGTGGACTGCAAAAGTCAGAAACTCGTGAAGTAGAAGAGTTTTTCTCAAAAGGACAAAAGGGTTCATCAGCAATGCCACATAAACGTAATCCAATTGGATCTGAGAATATGGTTGGGATGGCAAGACTTATTCGTGGTTATATGATGACTGCCTATGAAAACGTAGCGCTATGGCATGAAAGAGATATCTCTCATTCATCTGCAGAGCGTGTAATCTTACCGGATGCAACTATTGCATTGAACTATATGTTGAATCGTTTTAGTAACATTGTGAAGAACCTTACCGTGTTCCCTGAGAACATGAAACGAAATATGGATTCCACGTTAGGTTTAATATATTCACAGCGAGTTTTACTTGCATTGATCGACAAAGGGCTGGCGCGCGAAACAGCATACGATACGGTACAGCCACTTGCTATGAAGGCATGGGAATCTCAAAAGGCATTCCGTACCTTTGTGGATGCAGATGAAAAAATTACTTCATTATTAACTAAAGAAGAATTGGATGATTGCTTTGACTACAATTACCACATTCAGCACGTCGATATGATTTTTGACCGCTTAGGCTTAAATAAATAGAGTTAACAAAAACATCAAGACATATCTGATTATATGGGGGAAACTATCGTGATAAAAGGCGATCTATTATACGAAGGTAAAGCAAAAAGATTATATGTAACGGAGAACGAAGAGGTTCTCTACGTTACATATAAGGATAGTGCAACTGCATTTAACGGAGAGAAGAAGGCAGAAATCAATGGTAAGGGCATATTAAATAACAAAATTACTACTATTCTTTTCGAACAGCTAAAGAAGTATGGGATTGAATCTCATTTTATTGAGCAGCTTTCTGAAAATGACCAACTGGTAAAGAAAGTAGAGATTATCCCGCTTGAGGTTGTTGTAAGAAATATAGCTGCCGGAAGTCTTTCTAAGAGACTTGGTTTGGAAGAGGGGACCCTTCTAAAACATCCAATTGTTGAGTTTTATCTAAAGGATGACGAGCTTGGTGACCCACTTTTAACAAATGCACATTTAGATTTATTGGAAATTGCTTCTTCTGAAGAAATAGATACGCTTCAAACGATGGCACTTAAGGTTAACCAAGTGCTTCTCCCAATATTCTCTGATATTGGTGTTACTTTAGTAGATTTCAAATTAGAGTTTGGTAAAACAGCTGACGGTTCTATTTTGCTTGCCGATGAAATCTCTCCGGATACTTGTCGACTTTGGGACAAGGAAACAAACCAAAAACTAGATAAAGACGTGTTCAGACGCAATTTAGGAAGCTTAACAGAGGTTTATGAGATTATACTTTCCCGTCTAGGAGGACTATCAAAATGAAAAAAGTTAAAGTATATGTGACACTTCGTGAAAGTGTATTAGATCCACAAGGGAGTGCAGTAATGGGTGCACTACATTCTATGGAATACAAAGAAGTTACGGACGTGAGAATTGGTAAATATCTGGAGCTCCAAATAGAAGAAGGAACACGTGATTTAGATGCAATGATAAGAGAGATGTGTGAAAAGCTTTTAACGAATACAGTAATCGAAGATTATCGCTATGAGGTGGAGGAGGCTGTCAGCAAATGAAGTTCGCTGTCATCGTATTTCCAGGATCCAATTGTGATTTAGATATGTACCATGCGATTAAAGATGAGCTTGGCGAAGAAGTAGAATACGTTTGGCATGATGAGAAGGATTTAAGCAAATTTGATGCCATTTTACTGCCAGGTGGGTTCTCTTATGGTGACTACCTACGTTGTGGTGCCATTTCTCGCTTCTCAAATATTATGTCTGAAGTGGTGAAGGCTGCAGAAGCTGGTAAGCCAGTTCTAGGTGTTTGTAATGGCTTTCAAGTGCTGACAGAGGCGGGGCTATTACCTGGAGCCTTATTGCGCAACAAAGATTTGAAATTTATGTGTCGCACGGTTGACTTAAGAGTAGTAAATAATGAAACCCAATTTACCTCTGCTTATAAGAAGAATGATGTGATTCAGATCCCGATTGCCCACGGAGAAGGTAATTATTATTGTGATGAACTAACATTGATGTCACTAAAGGAAAACAACCAAATTGTCTTTACCTATGCTTCTGACAATCCAAATGGAAGCATAGAAGATATTGCAGGTATTGTAAACGAAAGAGGAAATGTACTTGGGATGATGCCTCACCCAGAGCGCGCTGTAAGCGAAATGATGGGTGGAAGTGATGGATTAGCATTATTCAAATCTATTTTGAAACAGTGGAGGGAATCTCATGTCAGTCATGCTTGAACCGAATGCGGAGCAGATTAAAGAACAAAAGCTATATGCTCAAATGGGAATGTCCGATGAAGAATTTGCGATGGTGGAAAAAATCCTAGGAAGACTGCCTAATTATACAGAGACTGGTTTATTCTCTGTTATGTGGTCGGAGCACTGCTCTTATAAAAATTCTAAGCCAGTTCTACGTAAATTCCCTACAAAGGGACCTCAAGTTTTACAAGGGCCAGGAGAGGGTGCAGGTATTGTCGACATTGGTGATGGGCAGGCTGTAGTTTTTAAAATGGAATCGCATAACCATCCCTCTGCAATCGAGCCTTATCAAGGAGCTGCAACAGGAGTAGGCGGAATTATTCGAGATGTCTTTTCAATGGGAGCACGTCCAATTGCTATGTTAAATTCTTTGCGATTTGGTGAACTAAAAACACCACGCGTTAAATATTTGTTTGAAGAAGTAGTGGCAGGTATTGCTGGCTATGGTAACTGTATTGGTATTCCAACAGTTGGCGGAGAAATTCAGTTTGATGACTGTTACGAGGGTAACCCACTAGTAAATGCTATGTGTGTCGGTTTAATCAACCATGAGGATATCCAAAAAGGAATAGCAGCTGGTGAAGGTAATACAGTGATGTATGCTGGAGCAAAAACAGGACGTGATGGAATTCATGGTGCGACATTCGCCTCGGAAGAATTGACGGAAGCTTCTGAAGAAAAGCGTCCTGCAGTTCAAGTAGGGGATCCATTTATGGAAAAGCTTTTATTAGAAGCATGTCTAGAGGTTATTAAATCGGATGCAATTATCGGGATTCAAGACATGGGAGCAGCTGGTTTAACTTCTTCCTCGGCAGAAATGGCTTCAAAAGCTGGGCACGGAGTAGAGATGAACTTAGACTTTGTTCCACAGCGCGAAACTGGTATGACTGCCTATGAAATGATGCTATCTGAATCACAGGAACGCATGCTAATTGTTGTTAAAAAGGGCCGTGAAGAAGAAATCGTTGAGGTTTTTGAAAAGTATGGTCTAGATTGTGTTGCTGTAGGTAAGGTAACAAATGATAAAATGCTTCGCCTTCTTCATAATGGCGAGATTGTAGCCGAGGTTCCAGCAGATGCACTTGCTGAGGAAGCACCGGTTTATCATAAGCCTTCTAAGATTCCTGCTTATTACACAGAATTCCAAGCTATGGAAAACAAAGAACCTGTAGTAACGGACTATAACGAAACGCTTTTAAAGCTTCTTCAACAGCCTACAATTGCTTCAAAGGAATGGGTGTACGATCAATATGACTATCAGGTTAGAACTAGTACAGTAGTTACTCCTGGTTCCGATGCAGCAGTTGTACGTGTTCGTGGGACAAATAAAGGCCTTGCTATGACGACAGATTGCAACTCTCGCTATATTTACTTAGATCCAGTAGCCGGAGGGAAAATTGCAGTGGCAGAGGCAGCACGTAATGTAGTGTGTTCAGGAGCTAAGCCATTGGCAATTACTGATTGTCTGAATTTCGGTAACCCTGAAAACCCGGAAATCTTCTGGCAGTTAGATCAGTCAGCAGAAGGGATAGCTGCTGCGTGTATCGCCTTAGACTCACCGGTAATTGGAGGAAATGTGTCCCTTTATAATGAAAGAAGTGGAACAGCCGTTTATCCAACACCAACCATTGGTCTTGTAGGATTAGTAGAGGATTTGGCTCATGTAACAACTCAATTTGTTAAGCAAGCGGAAGATCTCGTTTATTTGATAGGTGACACTAAAACAGAATTCGGTGGATCGGAGCTACAAAAATTAGTTGAAGGTCGCATTTTTGGTCAAGCACCTTCCATTGATTTAGAGGTAGAAGCAGCTCGCCAACAAGCCTTATTATCAGCTATTCAAGCTGGTTTAGTACAGTCAGCCCACGATATCGCAGAGGGTGGCTTTGCAGTAGCATTAGCTGAAAAAGCATTTGGCGCTAAAGGTCTTGGAGTAGAAGTGACGGTTCAAGGTTCCGCAGTAACGACTTTATTCAGTGAATCCCAATCTCGTTTCATCGTGACGATCAAGCCAGAGGATGCTGATCAGTTTGAAGCAATTGTAGAAGATGCTGTGAAAATTGGTCAGGTAACTGATACAAATAATCTAGTAATCTCTCAAGAAGACGGAACTACATGGATCAGCGGTTCTGTTGACGAATTCCGTTCCGCTTGGAAAGGAGCCATACCATGCTTGCTGAAATCAGAGGCTTAAATGAAGAATGTGGTGTGTTTGGTATTTGGGGTCACACCCAGCCAGCGGCCATGAGTTATTATGGACTGCATGCATTACAGCACCGAGGACAGGAGGGTGCAGGGATCGTTGTAACTGATGGCAAATCCTTACGCGCGGTTAAAGGCGAAGGCCTTGTGAATGACGTGTTTAATAATGGAAAGCTGGAGCAGCTGGAAGGGCACTCGGCTATTGCTCATGTTCGTTATGCAACAGCAGGAGGATCTGGACTTGAGAATGTACAGCCTTTACTATTCAATTCTACGACAGGCAGCTTAGCCATTGCGCACAATGGTAACATCGTCAATGCTACTCGTTTGAAGCGTAACCTAGAGCAGCAAGGAAGTATTTTTCAAACGACTTCAGATACAGAAGTGCTTGCTCACTTATTAAAAAAGAGTAAGTTACCCTCCTTTGAAGAGCGTGCAAAGCAATCTCTTCGATTACTAGAAGGAGCCTTTGCCTTCATCATTCTGACCGAGGATGGCATGCTAGTCGCACAGGATCCGCAAGGCATGCGTCCTCTTTCCCTAGGGAAATTAGACGATGCTTGGGTAGTGGCTTCTGAAACAAGTGCCTTCGATTTAATCGGAGCAGAGCTAGTACGCTCTATCCATCCAGGAGAGCTTTTAATTATTAATGACGAAGGTTGTCGTTCGGAACGTTATATTGAAAAAAAGGACCGTGCGATATGTACAATGGAGTATGTCTACTTTTCTCGCCCGGACTCTGATATAGATGGCATAAATATTCATATGGCAAGAAAGCGTTTAGGAAAGCAACTAGCAAATGAAGTATTCATCGATGCAGATGTGGTAACAGGTGTCCCAGACTCCAGTATTTCTGCAGCAATAGGATTTTCAGAATCAACGGGTATTCCGTATGAGCTAGGTCTGATCAAAAACCGTTATGTTGGCCGAACGTTTATCCAGCCATCGCAGGACTTACGTGAGCGTGGAGTTAAGATGAAGCTATCACCAGTTCGTCAAGTCGTGAAAGGCAAGCGTGTGGTTATGGTTGATGACTCTATCGTTCGTGGAACTACCTCTAGAAGAATTGTAAATATGCTAAAGGAGGCAGGAGCGACAGAGGTTCACGTAGTTATTAGTTCTCCTCCTTTAAAGAATCCATGCTTTTATGGGATAGATATTAGTTCTGATTCTGAACTGATTGCAGCAAATAATTCTATTGAAGAAATGCGTGAATTGATTGGTGCAGATTCCCTTTCCTTCTTATCGGTGGAGGGAATGGTAGAAGCTATTGGCAGACCAGACGGTGAAAAAAATTGTGGTCATTGCTTAGCCTGCTTTACTGGAGAATACCCAACAGATATATTTCCAGACACAAAATTACCACATGAAAAAGAGCTTGTTCGATAGGAGGATTATAGATGTCAAAAGCATATGAAAAAGCTGGTGTAAATATTGAAGCTGGCTATGAAGCAGTTGAACGCATGAAATCACATGTCGAACGTACAGCTAGAAAAGGAATCATGGGTACTTTTGGTGGCTTTGGAGGAATGTTCGACTTATCTTCTTTAAATTATAAAGAACCAGTCTTAATCTCTGGGACTGATGGTGTAGGAACAAAGCTTAAGCTTGCCTTTATGATGGACAGTCACGACACAATTGGTATCGATTGTGTTGCTATGTGTGTAAATGACATCGCTGCACAAGGAGCAGAGCCTTTATTCTTCTTAGATTATGTAGCGGTAGGTAAGGCAGTACCAACTCGTATCGAACAAATTGTAAAGGGCGTTGCAGATGGATGTGTTCAGTCTGGTGCAGCCTTAATAGGCGGAGAAACGGCAGAAATGCCAGGGCTTTATGAAGAGAATGAGTACGATTTAGCGGGGTTTGCTGTTGGTGCTTGTGAAAAAGCAAAAATAGTAACAGGTGAGCAGATTAGCGAAGGAGATGTATTAGTTGGTATAGCCTCTAGTGGTGTTCATTCCAATGGATATTCTCTTGTACGTAAAATAGTATTTGAAGAGCAAGGGTATACAACAGATACGATAGTGGAGGGTTTTGAGGACCTTGGAGAAATTGGCAAGGCTCTCTTAACTCCTACTAAGATTTATGCAAAACCAGTAATGGAGTTACATCAGCAATTAAACATCCATGGTATGGCACATGTAACTGGCGGAGGATTCTATGAAAACCTCCCACGTATGATGCCAGAAGGGTTGGCAACTGAAATAGATCTTGGTTCTTGGGAAGTGCTACCGATATTCCAATTCCTCAAGGAAAAGGGGCAGCTGACTGATAGAGATCTTTATAATGTATTTAATATGGGAATTGGCTTTGTACTAGCTTTAACTGAGGAAGAGGCAGAAAAGGCGATTGCTATAGCTGAGACTCATGGAGAAAAAGCATACACAATCGGTCGTGTGGTAAAAGGGGAAGGCGTACTATTCAACGGAACACATGACGGGAGTTTAGTGTAATGAGTACAGGTCCAAAGTTTGCCGTCTTCGCTTCAGGAAGCGGCACTAATTTTCAAGCAATCTATGATGCGGTTAGGACGGGTAAGCTGGTAGGTGAACCCGTCTTAGTTGTAACAAACAGACCAGATGCATATGTTGTGGATCGTGCAAAGGCAGTAGGAATTGAAACGCTAATATGTAAGCCATCCGATTTTTCTACAAAGGAAGCTTATGAGCAGGATATTTTAAACGAATTACAAGAGTTACAGGTAGAATGGCTAGTGCTTGCTGGTTACATGAGATTGGTTGGCAATGTGTTACTGGATGCATATCCGAATCGTATAGTTAATATTCATCCTTCCTTGTTACCCGCCTTCCCTGGAAAAGACGCTATCGGTCAAGCGATGGAGCATGGAGTGAAGGTTACAGGAGTTACTGTACATTTAGTAGATGCTGGCATGGACACTGGACCTATATTATCTCAATGTGCAGTAGAGGTTGTTGCTGATGACCGAGAGAAGACTGAGGAAAGAATTCATGCAGTAGAGCATGAATTATACGTAAAGGCCTTGCAACAGCTGTGGAGCTAGCCGACCTTGCTTTCTGCCAGCATAGAGCTTATGGAAAGATAACTTATTTAAAAATTAGGACCAATAGATCACAGATTTGCGCTTTCGGCGGACGCTTTCCGTGGGGTGAGCGATAAGCCATCCCCCGTCGCTTACGCGCGTGGTTGGGATGTCTTATCTGTCTCACTCTTCCCACTGGAGTCGCCGCCTACAGCTTTAATCACATGTAGTGCAGGTAGGGAAATTAGAAGGGCAAAGTTAAATTAATCCTTTATTTTATGTTATGCATGAAACTTAACATATTTAACTTTCACTAGAGGGGCTAACGAATAATTTACAATTGCTGTGGAGCTACCCCCGTACTTTTCATTTAAATATTTAATATCGATTTTTCAAAAAATTAGGAGGAATTATTGTGTCTAAACGTGCGTTAATCAGTGTATCTGATAAATCAGGAATTCTTGAGTTTGCAAAAGAGCTGGAACAGCTTGGGTATGAAATTTTATCAACTGGAGGTACCAAATCATTTTTAGAGAAAAATGGAGTTGCTATTACCTCTGTTGACCAAGTAACTAATTTTCCAGAGATTTTGGATGGTCGAGTAAAAACATTAAACCCAATGATTCACGGTGGATTACTAGCAAAGCATGATGATCCCTCTCACCAAGCTCAATTAGAAGAACATAACATAACCCCAATCCAAGTGGTTTGCGTAAACCTTTATCCTTTCCGTGAAACTATTTCAAAACCTGATGTAGCATTTGAAGATGCTATTGAAAACATCGATATTGGTGGACCGTCTATGCTACGCTCAGCAGCTAAAAATCATCAGTATGTAACAGTAGTTACTGATACAACTGATTACGAAGAAGTGTTAAGTCAGCTAAAAGAAACTGGAGAAACTACTATTGAAACACGTCGTAGACTTGCAGCTAAAGTATTCCGTCACACAGCAGCTTATGATGCGTTAATCGCAGATTATATGACAAATCTTACGGGAGAAGAATTCCCTGAGCTATTAACTCTTACATATGAGCGTAAGCAAGCTTTGCGTTATGGAGAAAATCCTCATCAACAGGCTGCATTCTACAAACGCCCACTTGGTTCTGATTTCTCGATCGCATCTGCTAAGCAATTACACGGTAAGGAGCTTTCTTATAACAATATCCAAGATGCAAATGCTGCTATCCAAATTGTTAAGGAATTTGAATTGCCAGCTGCAGTTGCTGTGAAGCATATGAATCCATGTGGAGTAGGTACAGGAAACACAATTTCCGAGGCATTCCAAAAAGCTTATGAAGCAGATTCTACATCTATTTTTGGAGGAATTGTGGCTTTAAACCGTGAAGTGGATGCTACTACTGCTAAAACATTAGCAGGCATTTTCTTAGAGATTATTATTGCTCCGTCCTTCTCCGAGGAAGCCATTGCAATGCTAACTGCTAAGAAGAACATTCGTCTTTTAACTATTTCCTATGAGCAAACGAAAAAAGACAAATGGAATACGGTCTCAGTAGAGGGTGGATTATTAATACAATCTCCAGATACTTACGGGTTAAAGGATGCAGATGTTCGAGTAGTTACAGAACGTCAGCCTACAGAGGAAGAATGGAAATCGATGACATTGGGATGGAATGTAGTAAAGCATGTTAAATCTAACGCCATCGTGGTAGCGAATGAAGAAATGACAGTAGGTGTAGGAGCAGGCCAGATGAACCGTGTAGGATCTGCTAAAATCGCTCTTGAACAAGCAGGTGATCTTGCAAAAGGAGCTAGTCTTGCATCAGATGCTTTCTTCCCTATGAATGATACGGTAGAGGCAGCTGCCAAAGCTGGTGTTACAGCAATTATTCAAACTGGTGGATCTGTGAAAGACCAGGATTCAATTGATAAAGCTAACGAGTATGGAATTGCGATGGTATTTACTGGCGTGCGCCATTTTAAACATTAAGGAGGCTTCCCACATTCATGAATATTCTTGTTATTGGTAGTGGAGGGAGAGAACATGCTATTGCTAAGCAGTTCCATCTATCTCCGTCTGTTCAGAAAGTGTTTGTAGCACCTGGGAACGCAGGGATGGAAAAGGACGTTCAAATTGTTCCGATTGATACGTTAGCTTTTGACGAGTTAGCCAATTTCGCAAAAGAAAACAAGATTGATTTAACGTTTGTCGGACCAGAACAGCCTCTTGCAGAAGGGATTGTAGATTTCTTCGAAGGTCAAGGCTTACGTATATTTGGCCCAACGAAGGCTGCCGCACAAATTGAAGGAAGTAAAACTTTTGCAAAAGAATTAATGGACAAATACAAAATCCCAACAGCTGCTTATGAAACATTTACAGAGGTAGACAAAGCAAAAGAATATATTGAACGTCTTGGAGCTCCAATTGTTGTGAAGGCGGATGGTCTTGCTGCTGGGAAAGGCGTAGTAGTTGCGATGTCGGTTGAAGAGGCGACAGCCGCAGTAGAGGACATGATTGGTAACCAATTGTTTGGAGAATCTTCCTCTCGTGTTGTTATAGAAGAGTTTTTAGATGGAGAAGAATTTTCATATATGTCCTTTGTCCATAACGGGGCTATTTATCCAATGGTAATAGCACAGGATCATAAACGTGCTTTCGATGGGGATGAAGGCCCGAACACCGGAGGGATGGGTGCATATTCCCCTGTGCCACAAATCTCTAAGGACGTAATAGAGACTGCTTACCAAACGATTGTGGAACCAACCGTTCAAGCAATGACTGCAGAAGGTTATCCTTTCACAGGTATTTTATATGCTGGTCTTATCCTGACAAAGGAAGGTCCAAAAGTTATCGAATTTAATGCTCGTTTTGGAGATCCTGAAACTCAAGTAGTTCTTCCTAGAATGAAGAGTGATTTTGGTGAATTTATGGAAGCGTTGATGGAAGGAACGTCTTATCATGTAGAATGGTCCGACGAGGCAATGTTAGGTGTAGTAATTGCTGCTGAGGGATATCCAATGAATCCGGCAAAGGGTGCAGTGATTCCTAATTTAGATTATTTGACTGAAGAGGGACTACACATATTCCATGCAGGTACGAAGTTGCAGGATGGTGAGCTAGTAGCAAACGGTGGTCGTGTCTTATTAGTAGCGGGAAAAGAAGCAACCTTAAAGGCTGCACAGCAAAGTGTCTATGAAAAGCTATCTAAAACAGAGTGGAATGGTTTATTCTATAGAACCGATATTGGTTGGCGAACATTTAAATAATTTGTAAAGAATGTCCGGTATAAGCTTGGACATTCTTTTTTTAGAAATGTGCGAGAACAGATTGTACTTCTCACGGAAGGTAATGTTTCATTAAGTGATAATACCTAATAATAGCAAAATGGAACATTTAACCACTTGTTTTAGTTTAGAGAAGCTAATGGACTTTGAAAGTGATACTAAGTCGGATCTTTATTTCCTATATACGTATGATTGAAGCGACAGGCGGGCCTTAAGTAGAGCTTGCTTATCGCTCACACCACAAAAAATTATTCGCTAGATAAGTGGGAATCTGCCATCACGTGTTAGTTCTAAACAATGACCTTTTTAAAATTTATCATAATTTCCTTTAAGGAGACTATTATATAAGAGAAGGCTATGCAATAGATATTCTAAACTATCATATGCAAACTTTACTTGTCTTTAAAATAGAGATTATTCGGTCGATAAATATAGTAGCAGATAAATTTACCTATTTGTTTATCAGAATTTACAAAAAATATAATTCAACACTTTGATTTACTAAAGTACTGTGCTAGTATTATTTTTATGAATAGAATATACGGGAAGGAGAAGGGTTACATGCATTATCCAATATGGAAAATCGAACATATAAGGCATCAAATAGAAGTGGTCAACGGTACAAAAGCACCCGACATTCTTATTAAGAATGCTACTTACTTACATAGCCATTTGAAAAAGTGGATAAGTGGAAACATTTGGATTGTCAAAGACCGCATTGTTTATTCTGGGTCTGAAACACCTCTAATTACGGATGAAACTGAAGTATACGATGCTGCGGGGCAAAAGATTGTACCTGGTTATATTGAACCCCATGTACATCCATTCCAGCTTTATAATCCACAAACATTTGCAGATTACGCTTCACAGCTTGGAACCACAACATTTATATCAGATAATTTAATCCTTTTCCTGATGCTTGAAAATAAGAAAGCGTTTTCAATAATGGATGAGTTAAAAAAATTACCCTTTTCTTTTTATTGGTGGGCTCGATTTGATTCCCAAACAGAATTAGAAAATGAAGAGCAACTTTTTAACTCCAAAACAGTAGGAGAATGGATCAATCGACCGGATGTCATTATGGGTGGTGAGCTGACGGGATGGCCTAGATTACTATCCGGAGATGACCAGATGCTGTATTGGCTTCAGCAGGCTAAAACCAAAGGAATGAAAATCGAAGGACATTTTCCTGGTGCATCCGAGAAAACACTTGCTAGAATGAGATTATTAGGGGCAGACGGTGACCATGAGTCTATGACAATCGAGGAAGTAGAAAGACGGATACTGCATGGTTATGCAGTTACCTTACGTCATTCTTCCATTCGTCCAGATTTACCAAACCTACTAAAGGATATTTTAGAGAAGGATCTACGTATCTTTGATCATTTAATGATGACTACAGATGGTTCGACACCATCTTTTCATACTGACGGTGTAATGGACAAATGTATCCAGGTAGCATTAGATGCAGGTGTAGATCCGATTGATGCGTACTTGATGGCGTCATTTAACGTTGCAAAGTACTATAATCTTTCAAATTTACATGGTGTTATTGCAACAGGTAGACTTGCAACATTGAATTTCCTAGAGGACGAGCGAAATCCTGTCCCAATCGCCGTTTTATCAAAAGGAGTATGGTTAAGAAAAGACGGAGAAAAAGTTCGTGGATTAGAAGAGGTAGATTGGTCTAATATGCCGCCGCTTCAGCTAGACTTCGATTTAACGGATAGCGATTTTCAATTCTCGATGCCATTTGGTATTGAAATGGTGAATGACGTCATTACTAAGCCTTATTCTATTAGTGTTGATACAACGGACAATGAATTGTCTCAAAGTCACGACCAAAGCTTCCTGCTACTTATAGATAGAAATGGTAAGTGGAAAGTATCTACTTTAATCAAAGGCTTCGCAACGTCCTTAATGGGATTTGCTTCTTCCTATTCGAATACTGGGGATATATTATTGATTGGGAAGAGTAAAAAAAGTATGATGCAGGCCTTTGATGAAATGAAGAAAATGAACGGCGGGATCGTCATTGTAGAAGATGACCAGGTTGTCTGTTCAATCAGTCTTCCAATAGGTGGAGGGCTTTCTGATAAGCCAATGGAAGAGCTTATAGAAGAAGAGATAGTGTTAAAGAGAGAACTAGCTAATAGAGGATTTAAGCATGGGGATGCTATATACACACTGCTGTTTTTACAATCTACTCATTTGCCGTATGTCCGTGTAACTCAAAAAGGGATATTCGATGTGATGAAGAAGAAGGTTTTATTTCCAGCAGTAATGAGGTAGGAGGCTTTAGCGTGTTAAAAAAATGGGGAATGATTGCTGTTGTTTGTGTTTTACTTTCAGGGTGTTCAAAGGAAGCAGTAATAGAGGAAGTAGTTGCTGAAGATATTAAAGAAGAGGTAGAGGAGAGTGTGGCTGAAATAATTGAAGAGGAACCGACAGTCTTGCCGTTCAATGCTCCATTTACTGGGGTTGGATCAGAAGAAGAGCTAAAGCAAAGACCAGTTATGGTAACTATCAATAATCATCCACAAGCACGACCGCAATCTGGGATATCTCAAGCAGATCTAGTTTATGAAGTCATTGCAGAGGGAAATGTTACTCGATTTTTGGCGGTTTTTCAAAGTGAGATTCCAGATAATATTGGACCAGTTAGAAGTGCTAGAGATTACTTTGTAGAGCTATCCAAGGGGTTAGATGCCTTTTATGTGGCGCATGGCTATAGTCCAGATGCACAGAAAATGTTAAACGCTAGAGTAGTAGATAATATAAACGGTATGCAGTATGATGGAATCTACTTTAAGCGTTCAAAAGAAAGAAAAGCACCACATAATTCTTATATTTCAGGTGAGAATATTTTAGCTGGAGCAGAACGAGTAGGGGCTTCAATGGAATTGAACAAAATACCGACCTTCTCTTTCTTAGAATCTATAGATGGTGCGAAGATTGGAAATCCAGCTTCCAATATAACTATTCGCTACGGGAATGGTACTAGCTTTGAGAACGAATATAATTATGTTTCAGACGAAGGGATTTACGAAAGAAAGTCTGCTGGAGTGCTTACAACCGATAAGGAAAACGAGACTCCTGTAAAACTTTCAAATCTTATTTTTATGGAAATCCCACATAAAACCATTGATAATTCTGGGCGTCAGCAGTTAACATTAGCTAATGGAGGAAAAGCATATCTTTTCCAAGCCGGTATTATGAAGGAAATAGAGTGGAAAAATATAGAGGGCATATTGGTCCCTATGGATAATGGTGTACCAGCAAAGCTAGTTCAAGGGAAAACATGGATTAGTATTGTTCCGACAAATCCTGGGATAGAAAATATGGTTAAGTATATACCGTAAACGACTAAAGAAAGGAATGAATACATTGCAGATTGAAAAAATTAAAGGTAAACAAACAGACCAACTATTCAATGCTATTCTGCAGTTAAAGGATATAGATGAGTGCTATCGATTTTTTGACGACTTATGCACGATTAGCGAAATTCAATCACTTGCTCAGCGATTTGAAGTAGCCCATTTGCTTCGTTTAAAGAAAACTTATGAATCTATTAAAAAAGAAACTGGTGCAAGCACTGCTACTATTTCACGTGTTAGACGAGCATTTGATTATGGCAATGATGCGTATGACGAAATGCTAGATAGATTATATCCAGACGAGAAACCAGTGTTAAATAGAAAAGAGTAATAGAGAAGAGCTCTCTCCGAAACTTATTCGGGAGAGTTTTTTTGTTTGTTAAGAGAAGTACCAGGGGAGGGTTGATTTATGATGCAAATAAATCTTTATATCAGAAAGTAGAATTGATTTCCGCACCAGCCGGACGCTTTCCGTGGGGTGAGCGATAAGCCATCACCCATCGCTTACGCGCGTGGTTGTGATGTCTTATCTGTCTCACTCATCCCACTGGAGTCGCCGTCTGGCGCTCCAATCAATAAATGGGAGCGGCTTTAATGCATCGATAAAGTGCTTATAAATTTACTCGCATTAACAAAAGACGAAAACGGTCACCAAACCCGATTCATAATCTATTTATTTTCTTAATAGTCAGTTGAATGACACTTTTTTAGTTTATACAGTCACTATAAAAAAAGAAATGTTAATCAAAATCAACCAATAACTTTAACAAAACTAATTTTTATTACAAATTTGGATTCCTCATGGCTTATGAGCGATGTCAGCAGGTATTTTTGGTATAATGGAGTAATGTTATCAAACAACAATTGTGTAGGTGAAAAAATGGATTATAAAGAGTGGAGACATATATTTAAGCTAGACCCTGCGAAGGAGATTTCTTCTGAGGCATTAGAGAGGGTATGCGAATCTGGAACAGATGCTATTATTATTGGCGGTTCTGATGGCGTGACCTTAGACAACGTAATAGATCTATTAATGAGAATTCGTAGATACGCAGTTCCGGTAGCGTTGGAAGTTTCTACGATAGATAGTATAACCCCTGGTTTTGATTTTTATTTTATTCCTAGTGTTTTGAACAGCACCGATACGAGATGGGTGAAGGACCTACATCATAAGGCAACAAAGGAGTTTGGTGAGGTTATGAATTGGGAGGAAATAATCCCAGAAGGCTATTGTATTTTAAACCCTGACTGTAAGGCAGCTAAGTTGACACAAGCGGAGCCAGTTGAAACAATCGATGATATAATTGCCTATGCTCAAATGGTAGAGCATATGTTTAAATTCCCTGTCTTCTATATGGAATACAGCGGAAAATATGGTGACGTTCAAACTGTAGCCAAGGTAAGATCTGGTTTAAAACAAACCCAGCTCTTTTATGGTGGGGGCATTAAAACAGAAGCACAAGCCCGCGAAATGGCTGCCTTTGCACATACCATTATTGTAGGAAACCAAATCTACGATAATTTGAATGAAGCGTTGAAAACTGTTAATGCAGTAAAATGAATTGAGGAAATAGATAGCCAAGGGTATAATAGAAAGAACAAATGTTCTTGTAGAGGAAGTGTAGTAAAGTATGGAACTTATAGCTAAAACCCTATTAAACGGGATGAATAAAGAGCAAGAGGAAGCAGTGAAATCAACTGACGGTCCACTACTGATTATGGCTGGAGCTGGATCTGGTAAAACAAGAGTGCTAACACATCGCATAGCCTATTTAATCGTGGAAAAGGAAGTTTATCCTTCTAAAATATTGGCCATTACCTTTACCAACAAAGCAGCCCGTGAAATGCGAGAGCGTATCAATAGTATTTTAGGAGAAGGCACTGGAGAAAGAATGTGGGTTTCTACGTTTCACTCGATGTGTGTACGTATTTTAAGAAGAGATATCGATCGAATTGGTTATTCTAAAAGTTTCTCTATATTAGATACTTCTGACCAGCTGACAGTTATTAAAGGTATTTTGAAGGATTTGAATATTGATACGAAACAATATGATCCTCGCTCAATGCTGAACGCTATTAGTAGTGCAAAAAATATATGTATTGATGCAGACACATATAAGTCTCAGATGAATGATTCCAATCCTTTTGAGAAAACAGTAGCAAAGGTATATGAAGGCTATCAAAAACGTCTGAGAAAAAACCAGTCGCTAGACTTCGATGATTTAATCATGACTACCTTGACATTGTTTAAGCGAGTGCCGGATGTATTGGAATACTATCAAAATAAGTTTCAGTATATCCATGTAGATGAATACCAGGATACGAACAAGGCTCAATACGAGCTAGTTCAAATGCTTGCAAACAAGTTCAAAAACATCTGTGTTGTAGGTGATTCCGATCAATCTATATATCGCTGGCGCGGAGCGGATATACAAAACATCCTTTCCTTTGAAAAGGACTATCCAAACGCGAAAGTGATTATGCTGGAGCAAAACTATCGGTCATCTCAAAGAATCTTAAAAGCAGCAAATGACGTCATTTGTAATAACCAAAGTCGTTATCCAAAAGTGTTGCGAACTGAAAACCTTGAAGGTGAAAAGATTGAGTTGTTCCGTGCAAATGAAGAGCAGCAGGAAGCTCAATATGTTGTTCAAAAGATTCAAGAGCTAATAGAAACAGAAAACAGAACGCTAAACGACTTTGCTATCTTATATCGAACGAATGCCCAGTCACGTGTGATGGAGGAAGTGCTCGTTAAATCGAACATGGCCTATACGATTGTTGGAGGTACCAAGTTCTATGATCGGAAAGAGATTAAAGACTTACTTGCCTATCTACGACTGATCGCCAATAATGATGATGATTTATCACTTGCTCGAATTATTAATGAGCCTAAGCGAAATATAGGAGCAACCTCATTTGACCGAATAGCGAGATATGCTATAGAACAGGATCGTTCCATTTTAGACGCTTTAAACGAGGTAGACTTCATGGGATTACCTGCTAGAGCAGTGAATTCTGTAGTTGGCTTCCATGGACTCATTCAAAACCTAACTCAAATGCAGGAATTCCTGTCGGTAACTGAAATTGTGGAGCAGGTATTAGAGAAAACTGGTTATAAAACGATGCTAAAAAATGAAAAGACAATTGAAGCAGAAAGCCGTCTAGAGAATATCGAGGAGTTTTTATCTGTAACCAAGGCCTTCGAAGAAAAAAGTGACGATAAATCCCTTGTTGCATTTTTAACAGACTTGGCGCTCATTTCAGATATTGATAAGCTCGATGAAGATGAGGACAAGTCACAGGGAAACATTATCCTGATGACAATGCATGCTGCTAAGGGACTGGAGTTTCCTGTAGTATTTATCATTGGAATGGAAGAAAATATTTTCCCACATGCTCGCTCTATTGGAAACGACGAGGAGATGGAGGAAGAACGTCGCTTAGCATATGTAGGTATTACTCGTGCTGAGGAAAGATTATTTATCACATGTGCACAAGCACGAACTATATTTGGACGCAGTAGCTTTAACAGTCCCTCACGTTTCATCGCGGAGATTTCAGATGAAATTATTGAGGTTGTTGGGTGGTCCAGAGATATCCGCAAAAACAAAAATAGAGATGCAAAAGTGATTGCACCAGTACCACGTGCTGCTGTGTCTAGACCGGCGTACCAGTCTACTGGTGGAGAGCGTTTAGGCTGGCAGGTTGGTGACAAGGCTTCGCACAAAAAATGGGGCGAAGGTATGGTTGTCAGCGTTCGTGGCGATGGTGAGAATACAGAGCTTGATATTGCTTTCCCAAGTCCGACTGGGATCAAGCGATTACTAGCTAAATATGCACCGATTGAAAAAGTATAATTTTCTTAGCGGAGGAAAATCGATGGATAAATTAGAAAGAGTAAAAGAGCTTCATAAAATATTGCATGACTATAGCTACTCATACTATGTATTAGATAAACCAACAGTACCCGATGCTGTTTATGATCAATATTTGCATGAGCTGATTGCACTAGAGGAAGAAAATCCGGACTTGATTTTCCCGGATTCTCCTACTCAGCGTGTAGGTTTAACTATAAGTGAAGGATTCAAAAAGGTTACCCATGCCAATCCAATGCTAAGTTTATCCAATGCATTTAATGAAGAAGATATTAGGGATTTTGACAAACGTATACGAAACATTATTGATGAGACACCGGTCTACGTATGTGAACTAAAAATAGACGGACTTGCTGTTTCACTTTTATACGAGAATGGACAACTCGTTCGTGGAGCAACTCGTGGTGATGGAACAACAGGTGAGGATATCACAAGTAACATTAAAACGATTCGTGCTGTCCCTTTACGTTTACAGGAAAATGTAACGCTAGAGGCTAGAGGAGAGGCGTATATGCCTAAATCTTCTTTCCTAAAGCTAAATGAACAACGAGCAGAAGATGGGTTAGAATTATTTGCAAATCCGCGCAATGCAGCTGCTGGTTCCTTGCGTCAGCTAGATCCTAAAATTGCAGCAAGCCGTAATTTGTCCATGTTCATTTATGGCATGGGGGGAGACGGAGAAGAGTTTAATATTGACGATCACTCGGAAGCACTTAAGTATATGAGAAAGCTAGGATTACCTACTAATAACGAAACGAGAGAATGTCATTCCGTTGAAGAGGTTATGGCTTTTATTGAAGAATGGACGACCAAAAGAAATGATATTCCTTATGAAATAGATGGAATTGTAATTAAGGTGAATAATTACTCGCAGCAAGAGGAGCTTGGCTTCACAGCTAAAAGTCCACGTTTTGCTATTGCCTACAAATTCCCTGCTGAAGAGGTAGTTACGACGATAATTGGAATCGACCTAACAGTGGGACGAACTGGTGTAGTTACTCCAACTGCATTGTTAGAACCAGCACAGGTGGCAGGTACAACAGTACAAAGAGCTTCCTTGCATAACGAGGATCTTATTCGCGAAAAGGATATACGAATAGGCGATCGAGTAATCATTCGAAAAGCTGGGGACATCATCCCAGAAGTAGTGGGAGTAATCCTTCAAGAAAGAAAGGATAATCTAGTCCCTTATGAAATGCCAACAAACTGTCCTGCATGTGATAGTGAACTGATACGTATTGAAGAAGAGGTCGCTCTACGATGTGTTAATCCGCAATGTCCAGCTCAAATTCGTGAAGGAATTTATCACTTTGCTTCCCGCAATGCGATGAATATAGAAGGTCTAGGTGGTAAGGTTGTAGAACAGCTTTATAGAGAAGAACTTATAAAGGATGTTTCGGACTTATATAAGCTTACGATCGAGGACTTGGTAAAGCTAGAACGAATGGGTATGAAATCTGCTACTAATCTTGTCGAGGCTATTACAACTTCAAAATCCAATTCAATGGAGAGAGTGTTATTTGGATTGGGCATACGCCATATTGGTGAGAAGGCAGCAAAAATTCTTTCAGAAAAGTTTCTAGATTTTGATGCACTAATGCATGCTACACGAGATGAAATTACTGGCATTCATGAAATTGGTGAAAAGATGGCAGATTCTCTTGTAACTTATTTTGAACAGGAAGAGGTTCAAAAGCTAATTGAGCGATTAAAAGAAGCAGGATTAGCAATGAGATACACAGGTAAGGTTATTGATGCTGCTACAATGGAAAACAGTCCATTTGCCGGTAAAACGGTTGTCTTAACAGGGAAACTCACACAATTGACACGTCCAGAGGCAAAAGAAAAAATAGAATCATTAGGTGGTAATGTAGCTGGCAGTGTAAGTAAAAAAACAGACTTAGTTATTGCAGGAGAGGATGCTGGATCTAAGCTAGAAAAGGCTACTAGTCTTGGTATTGAAGTCTGGGATGAGCAAAAGCTATTGGACCATTTAGAAGGATAAAAGGAGTTAAAAGCATGACCAAAAAATATTTAGTGTTAGCTCTTTTGATTTTGGCGTTAGTTATAACGGGATGTACTCCGAATCAAAAAAAGGATACAGAAGTTGTGCAAAATACGGAGGAAGAAGCGAAAACAGTCGTGATTCCAAGTCTTCAGCTGGATGAAAACTATTATCGTACTTTGATGCCGTATGAAGAGAGCGCAAGCAGAGGCTTAGTTGTCTCAAACCTTAACACGAAATACGACATGAAAGAAGTAGAATTAGGTCTCTTTCGTATTTCTCAAACAGAATTTTCCCCAGATAAGTATATGTTCCAAGAGGGACAATACTTAAAAAAAGACACCTTGCAGAAATGGCTGGCCAGAGAAGGTCAAACAAAGGAAGGGCTAAATCCGAATGATGAAGGCCTCACAGGAGAAGAAAAAGCATTAAAAACTCCTGTTTATATCACTCATATTGTCGAACAAAACTATTTAGAGGTAGTGGACAATAAAGCTAGGTTAGCGGGAGTATCTGTAGGTCTTTCCTTAAATTCAATTTATTATTATACAAAGGAAGAATATGGGGCAGTCTATGAACAAGCCCTAACAGATGAGCAAATCAAGCAGAATGGGGAAAGAATAGCTGAAGAGGTTGTTAATCGTATGAGAAAAATAGCTGGCCTGGAAGAGGTACCTATTGTTGTAGGTTTGTTTAAACAAAATAGTAATAATGCTATTGTTCCAGGTACTTATTTTGAATACGGTGTTGCTTCTAAAGGTGGCAACCTGTCTGATTGGAAGCCTATCAATGAAGAATATATTATGTTCCCGTCTTCCGAGGCTGAAAAAAAATATCGTGACTTAAATACAGTCTTTAGTAACTTTAAGCGGGATGTGGAAGAGTATTTCTCTAATTATACTAGTGTTATTGGCACAGGATACTTTAAGGACGAGCAACTACAGAAGCTAACTATTGAAATACCAATACAGTTTTTCGGTTCTGCAGAGTTAATTGGATTTACACAGCAGCTTGCGGGATATATGAAAGCCAATTTCCCTGCTTCAATGAATGTAGAAATTCAAGTGAACTCATTGGATGGTGCTGAGGCATTGCTAGTTAAAGAGGCTGGTGAAGAGGACGCATTTGTTCATATCTATAACCATTAAGGAAACGATGCGTACTCTGTTCAACTAGTGTGAAAAATGATATGATTATTGTTATGGTTTATTGAATTCGGAGGTGTAAAAATTGGCGAATATTTCAAAAGAAGAAGTAAAACATGTTGCGCATTTAGCTAGACTTGCTATTACTGAAGAAGAAGCGGAGATGTTTGCAGAGCAACTAGCTGCAATTACTAAGTTTGCAGATGAGCTGAACGAATTAGACACTACTGATGTAGCTCCAACTACTCATGTATTACCATTAGTAAATGTGCTTCGTGAGGACAAATCAGTACCTGGCTTAGAGCGTGAGAAAATGATGAAAAATGTTAAAGAAGAAGAAGCAGGACAAGTAAAAGTACCAACTATTATCGAATAAGAAAAAGTTAGGAGGGCATCTGATGACATTATTCAAACATTCAGCAGTAGAACTTCAAGATTTGATCAAAAAGAAAGAAGTATCTATTGAAGAGCTAACTGCTGAATCCTATAAAAGAATTAATAAAGTGGACGGAGAAGTTCAAGCTTTTCTAGCATTAAATGAAGAGCAAGCAACTGCTCAAGCAAAAGAAATGGATCAAGTTCCTTTCGAGGAAAGAGGCCCCCTTTTCGGAATGCCAATCGGAGTAAAAGACAATATCGTAACAGAAGGTATTGAAACTACTTGTGCAAGTAAAATTTTAGAAGGCTTTAACCCTATTTATGATGCAACTGTTGTACATAAACTACGTGATGCTGGATTAATAACAATTGGTAAGTTAAACATGGATGAGTTCGCAATGGGCTCTTCGAATGAAAACTCTGCCTTTAAAAACACAAGAAATCCTTGGAATTTAAATCATGTACCTGGTGGATCTTCAGGTGGCTCGGCTGCAGCTGTAGCAGCAGGAGAGGTACCATTTTCATTAGGATCTGATACTGGTGGATCTATTCGTCAGCCAGCTTCATTCTGTGGAGTTGTAGGGATGAAGCCTACATATGGCCGAGTATCACGTTTTGGATTAGTGGCATTTGCTTCTTCATTGGATCAAATTGGACCTGTTACACGTAATGTAGAGGACAATGCCTTTTTACTAGAGGCTATTTCTGGTTTAGATGCAAGTGACTCTACTTCTGCAAATGTGGAAGTACCAAGCTTTACTAAATCATTAACAGGCGACATTAAAGGACTTCGTATTGCTGTTCCTAAAGAATATTTAGGACAAGGTGTTGGAGAAGCATCTAAGCAATCTGTTCTTGACGCACTAAAAGTTTTAGAATCACTTGGAGCAACGTGGGAAGAAGTATCGTTACCACATTCTAAGTACGCTTTAGCAGCTTACTATTTATTGTCTTCTTCAGAAGCTTCCTCTAACTTAGCTCGTTTTGACGGAATTCGTTATGGCTTCCGTGCAGACAACGTAGAAAACTTAATGGAGCTTTATAAAGAAACTCGTGCACAAGGCTTTGGTGATGAAGTAAAACGTCGTATCATGCTAGGAACTTATTCACTTAGCGCTGGTTCTTATGACGCTTACTACAGAAAAGCACAGCAAGTACGTACTTTAATCAAGCAAGACTTTGACAATGTATTTGATAAGTACGATGTTATCATTGGACCAACGACACCAACTCCAGCATTTAAAATTGGGGAAAATGTTAAGGATCCATTAACGATGTATGCCAATGATATTTTAACAATTCCAGTAAACCTTGCTGGCGTCCCTGGAATTTCTATTCCTTGCGGATTCTCAGACGGTCTACCACTAGGATTACAAATTATCGGTAAATACTTCGATGAAGCAACTATCTATCGTGTGGCACATGCTTATGAGCAAGCAACAAGCTTCCATAAACAAACTCCGCAAATATGGGAGGGAGCAAAATAATGAATTTTGAAACGATTATTGGATTAGAGATTCATGTAGAGTTAAAAACAGACTCTAAAATGTTCTCACCAGCACCAGCTCACTTTGGAGCAGAACCAAATACAAATACACATGTAATTGACCTAGGTTACCCTGGAGTATTACCTGTTGTTAATAAAACAGCGATTGAGTGGGGCATGAGAGCCGCACTTGCACTTAATATGGACATAGCGCCTATTACTAAATTCGACCGTAAAAATTACTTCTATCCGGATAATCCAAAGGCTTACCAAATCTCTCAATTTGACAAGCCAATCGGTGAAAATGGTTGGGTAGAAATTGAAGTGGGCGGAGAAAAGAAACGTATTGGTATTACTCGTCTTCACTTGGAAGAGGATGCAGGAAAGCTTACACATACAAGCAATGGATACTCTCTTGTTGACTTCAACCGTCAAGGTACTCCTTTGATTGAAATCGTATCAGAGCCAGACATCCGCACTCCTGAGGAAGCGTATGCTTACCTAGAAAAGGTTAAATCAATTATCCAATACACAGGAGTTTCTGACTGTAAAATGGAGGAAGGTTCTCTTCGTTGTGATGCGAACATTTCCTTACGTCCATATGGTCAAGAAAAATTCGGGACGAAAACAGAGCTTAAAAACTTAAACTCCTTCAACTTTGTTCGTCGTGGTCTTGAGCATGAACAAATTCGTCAAGCAGAGGTTCTATTATCAGGTGGGGTAATTCCACAAGAAACTCGTCGCTATGATGAGTCAACTGGTAAAACACTTTTAATGCGTGTTAAAGAAGGAGCGGATGATTACCGTTACTTCCCAGAGCCAGACTTAGTGCAAATTGTCATTGATGATGCTTGGAGAGAACGAGTTCGCTCTGAAATTCCTGAGCTTCCAGATGCACGTAAAGTTCGTTATATCGAGGAGCTAGGCTTACCTGCATATGATGCAATGGTACTTACCTTAACAAAAGAAATGTCTGATTTCTTCGAGGAAACGATCGCCCTTGGTGCAGATGCGAAGCTAGCATCTAACTGGTTAATGGGTGAGGTATCTGCTTATCTAAATGCAGATCAAAAAGAATTAAAGGATATCAAGCTTACTCCTTCTAATCTGGCTGGCATGATTAAGCTAATCTCAGATGGTACCATTTCTTCTAAAATCGCGAAGAAAGTATTTAAAGAGCTTGCGGATAACGGCGGAGATGCTGCTGAAGTAGTAAAAGCTAAAGGCTTAGTACAAATTTCAGACGAAGGCGCTTTACGTGAAATCGTAACGGCTACTTTAGATGCTAACCCACAATCGATTGAAGACTTTAAAAATGGTAAAGATCGTGCCATCGGCTTCCTAGTAGGACAAATTATGAAAGCAACAAAAGGTCAAGCGAATCCACCTCTTGTTAACAAAATCCTAAACGAAGAAATCGTGAAACGATAAAATCCTAAAGATAATCATAGCGAGTAAGTGATCAGATTTCCTGACCACTTACTCGCTTTTTTGATGCATGTTAGCAAAAGCTTCTCCGCATTTAGCTACTTATCAAAGCTGTAAATATATTTAATTTTATAATTATAGATGCTATGATGAGATAATATTTGAGAAAGGGTGATGGGGATGGAGCTATGTTTTATCGGCGGGGGACATGTTTTAAAGGGTGAGCTTGATGACATTTTTGAAGAATTAGAGTGTAAAATTAGTCCGAATGCGAAAGTATTGGTCGTACCCTTTGCAACAGATGAATCTAGATACGAAAGTTGGATGGAAAGCCTGCAGCAGGCGTTTACACGCATTCCAAACGTGACGCTTGGTTTATTGCATGAAAAGCTACCAAAAGAAGACATGATTAATATGATGGAAGAGTATGATGTTCTTTATATTATAGGAGGACAACCTGAGCGTTTACTTCAGGTTATTTTGGATAAAGAGCTGACTGCAGCAATTAGTAGTTTTCCAGGATTAATGATTGGCTATAGCGCAGGTGCATTAGCTTTTTGCACAGACTGCATATTAACAAAGGATGAAGACTACCCCGACACAATTATTTTGCAGGGATTAGAATTAGTCGATTTTAGTGTAGAGGTTCACTATCGCCCAGAATCAGATGATGAGCTGCTGACTCTTTCTAAGGATAGACCAATCTATGCTCTCCCAGATGGCAGTGCAATCTTCTATAAAAACGACACCATACATACGAGAATAAATGAAGTCATTACCTTTAAGGACGGGACTAAGAAAAACTGTCTCAGCCAGTGAGGGCGTTATGGACTTGGACCGACCGATTATGAGGAGAAACCGACCGATTATCGTGCAGGACCGACCGATTATAAGAGAAAACCGACCGATTTTTAGCCAGAACCGACCGATTATTGCATATAACCGTCCGATTATAAAAAAACACCCCTGCAGACAGGCTAGTGCAGGGGTGTTTCTATCCTTAACCGGTAAACACCTGATCATTTGGATATTTATATTTAACCTTTTTCGGTTTAGTTAAGATGAAAAATAACGTGAGTGGTCCAATTCTGCCTAAGAACATCAACACACAAATGAATACCTTGCCTAACTCTGAAAGCTGAGAGGTAATGCCCATTGAGATACCAACAGTTCCGAATGCGGAAAACACTTCAAATAGCAAAGGGAGCAGAGGAAGCTGCTCTGTTATAGTTAAAGCAAAAGCAAATATAAAAACGGTTGCTAAGCTAACTGTGCTAATAACGAGAGACCTAATAATTATTTCTCGTGAGATGGACCTTTTAAATAGCACTGGATCCTCCTGCTGACGGAAAAATGCAAACGTTGCTGCTATGATGACAATAAAGGTAGTAAGCTTTATGCCAGAAGCCGTAGAGGCACTACCTGCACCGATAAACATGAGAAGCATTGTGAATAATAGAGATGGGTCCTCCATTTGGCCATAATCGATCATATTAAAGCCTGCCGTTCTTGGAGTTACTGCATTAAAGTAGGAGGTCATTATCTTCTCGAAGATTCCCATTTTGCCAATTGTATCATTATTATTAAACTCTAAGATTAAAAGAATAAGTGTAGCTATTGTATTTATTATTAATGTGCCCACGATCATAAGCTTGGTATGTAGTGACCATGCACGAAATTTATTCTTGCGAGAGATATCTATTACTACGACAAATCCAATTCCTCCAATGATTATTAGACTAGTAATAATCAATATAACTAGAGGATCACTAGTGAAGCCCATTAAATTGTCCGGAAACAAAGAGAAGCCTGCATTATTAAAAGCAGAAATTACGTGAAACAAACTATAATATAATGCATCTCCAAAGCCAAACCTTGGTATCCAGTGGAGTGTTAAGAAGACGATAGCAATACTCTCTGTAAGAAGAACAAATAAGAGAATATGCTTAGCTAGTTTGACGATACCTCCAATAGAAGGCTGATTAAAAGATTCCTGCAAATAAATTCGGTGCTGCAAACCAATTTTTTTGCGAAGAAGAATAAGTATAGCGACTGCAAACGTCATTAACCCAATACCACCACATTGAATTAAGACTAGTAAAACAATTTCCCCAAACATGGTTAGAGTACTACCAGGATCAAAAACACTGAGACCTGTAACCGTGGTAGCTGATGTAACTAGAAAGAATGCATCTACCCAAGAAATCGGAGTTGTCGTAGCAAAAGGAAGCTTCATCAAAACTGTTCCTAGAAAAATTAAGGTGGCAAAGCTACTTGCAATCACAACAGGCGGTGAAAAAGAGAGCTTTTTCTCCATTGGGACACTTCCTTTTATTGGATGTAAAATAATAACTACTTTAATCCTGAACAGGTCGCCTGTCAACAACTTGTTTGAAACAAGTGGCTAAAGAAAGTATACTTAAGGAAAAAGGGGGATTTTTCATTGAAAACTGAACAACAATATTTTGAAGAAGCTAAAACCTTAGAGCAGTATATGAATGATATGACTACCAAAAAAGAGGAATCCTTTCGTATATACGACCAATTTCAAGTTCCAGCGGATGATGAATTCATTGAGATATTAAAAACAGAAAAGCCGCATATATTAGTTATCACAGAAGACTGGTGCGGTGATGCCATGATGAATAATGCTATCGTACGAAAGATTGCAGAAGCTGGAAATTTGGACATTCGCACTGTCTACCGCGATGAGAATCTAGAGCTGATGGACCAGTACTTAACAAATGGAGGGCGCTCCATTCCAGTTTATTTATTGTTAAGTCAGGACGGAGAAGTAATTTCTAAATGGGGTCCTCGTGCTGAGATGGTTCAAAAATTTGTGATGGAAGGAAGAGCCAAGTTTCCTGATAAGGAAGACCCGGCATTCGAAGATATCCAAAAGAAATTTTATGAGCAAATGACACAGGAATTTATAGCAAACAAAGAGTTTCACTTGGCAGTTTACGAAGAAATTCGCAGTAGCTGGTTGCCTATTCTTCAAAAATAAGCGAATCGCATATTTAAGGGAGTCGGCTTTAGTCGGCTCTTTCATATGTTAGGAACTTTTTGTGAGGAAATAGAGTCTTTATAATGAAGAAATTGTAAAGTAGAAAGGAAATCCGTATGAAGCGTGCAAGAATTATCTACAATCCTACCTCAGGGAGAGAATTATTTAAGAAACATCTTCCAGAAGTTTTGGAGGCTTTAGAAATAGCTGGATATGAGACGTCCTGCCATGCAACGACTGGTGAAGGAGATGCAATTAGTGCAGCAAAAAAAGCGGTAGAAAATAATTTTGATATAATTATTGCCGCTGGGGGAGACGGAACACTGAACGAGGTTGTTGCTGGTGTAAGTGAATTTGAAAATCGCCCGAAGATTGGTCTCATTCCAATGGGAACGACAAATGATTTTGCTCGAGCAGTTCATATTCCTCGGGATATTAAACGCGCAGTAGATATTATCGTACAGGGTGATACTATTCCAGTGGACGTTGGTCAAGTAAACGACCGTTATTTTATTAACATTGCTGGCGGAGGAAGAATTACAGAGCTTACTTATGAAGTTCCTAGTAAATTAAAAACAATGCTTGGACAACTAGCCTATTACTTAAAAGGAATTGAAATGCTTCCATCGATTAATGCCACGAAGGTTCGAATTGAATATGATGGGGAAGTATTCGAAGATGAAGCGATGATGTTCCTTGTGGGTCTAACCAACTCTGTAGGGGGCTTCGAGAAGCTTGCTCCAAATTCAAGTATTAATGATGGGAACTTCTCGTTGCTTATCTTAAAGAAAGTAAATATTGCAGAGTTTATAAGACTTGCCACTTTAGCTATTCGTGGAGAACATTTAGAAGATCCTCATGTCATTTATAAAAAAGCCCAGCACATTAAAGTGACCTCCGAAGATAAGGTTCTCTTAAATCTGGATGGAGAGTATGGGGGAACTATTCCTGCCACATTCCAAAACCTATATAGACATATAGATGTCTTTGTTCCAATCGATGAGATTCGTGAGCAAGATAGACCATAAAATGAAGCGGTTTTGACAAAACTCTCCTCAACATAATAAGGCCTCGAAAATTTTACGATTTAGTAAAGTTTTTGGGGCTTTTATTCTAATTATCTGTAGTGTTCTTCGTAACTGCGTACGCTTTTTCAGGAGCACTTCTCCATACAACTTATTCGAAAAAAGGTAATCATCCTTGAATGTTAGACTAAATAGAACAAATAGAATTTGAACGCTAAAACTGATACGATCAGATGCTTTACTTCAAAAAGGAGTAAAGCCTTTTTTTATTGAACAAACGTAAGCATACTAATGGATTCAAAAAGGGGGAGATGCATTGCATCCAGTTTATTTTTGACTTTCCTCTCTAAAAGGTTATGAATCCAATAATATTGGGAATAATTTAATAATATATCTGAGCAACATAAAGGAGGAATGGTTAGTGTATAAGAGACAAGAGAGATACTTAATGTGGCTCGCCTTTGTAGTGGCAGGTATTATGATACTATCTATTGCTGGAAGAATTTTTGGAGGGTGAGGAGAGTCAAGTATGGGAAATGCTGATTCAGTTTTCTATAGTCGTGTCTTAACGGAGTTAACCTTATCTTTTCATATTATTTATGCGACAATCGGTGTTGGAGTTCCACTAATGATTATGATTGCTCAGTGGGTTGGTATAAAAAAGAATGATGAACATTACATATTACTAGCAAGGCGCTGGGCAAGGGGATTTGTTATTACGGTTGCCGTCGGTGTAGTAACTGGAACAGCAATTGGAATGCAGCTTTCCTTATTATGGCCGAATTTTATGGAGTTAGCCGGCAATGTGATTGCCCTACCCTTGTTTATGGAGACCTTTGCTTTCTTCTTTGAGGCTATTTTTCTTGGAATTTATCTTTACACTTGGGATCGTTTTGAAAATCAGAAGAAGCATTTATTATTGCTTATACCAGTTGCAGTAGGGGCTTCCTTTTCCGCAGTGTTTATCACGATCGTAAATTCTTTTATGAATTCACCGCAAGGATTTGACATGGTAAATGGGCAAATGGTGAACATTAATCCAATCCTAGCAATGTTTAACCCTGCGATGCCTACGAAGGTAGCCCATGTAGTGGTAACCGCATATATGACATCTGCTTTTGTACTGGCTTCCATTGCAGCCTTCCGTTTGTTAAAGGGTTCTAATCATGTTTATCATAAAAAAGCTTTGTATTTAACTGTAAAATTAGGATTAATCTTTTCAATTGCAACTGCTATTATAGGCGACTTTTCCGGAAAATATTTAGCGGAGTATCAGCCGGAAAAACTAGCAGCTGCCGAATGGCATTTTGAGACACAGGAAAATGCTGAACTTGTTTTGTTTGGAATATTAGATGATGGGGAAGTGAAATATGCTATTAAGGTACCTTATGCCTTGAGTATATTAGCTTACTCTAACCCAACTGCAGAGGTTATTGGATTGGATCAGTTCCCAGTGGATGAAAGACCTCCACTTTATATCCATTATCTTTTTAATATTATGGTAGTAATTGGGATGGGTCTGGCAGCTCTCTCCGCATTTTATTGGTTAGGTAAACGTTTAAAGTGGTCCTTTGTAGATTCTAGGTTGTTTCGATGGCTTCTCGTCTTAGGAGGACCTGCTGCTATTATTGCAATTGAGGCAGGTTGGTGGCTAGCGGAGGTAGGAAGGCAGCCTTGGATATTAAGAGGAATCATGAGGGTGGAGGATGCAGCAACAACAAGTGGGCAGGTAGATTTTATGTTAGTTCTGTTTGCTGGCCTTTACTTAGTTCTTGGAGTTGGAAGTGTTGTAGTACTTACTCGGATGTTCCGTAGAAATCCTGTTGAACAGGAGATAGAGGATAGAAAATCAGATAAAGGCGGTGATATTACATGAGTTTAGAGATTATTGGTCTCACCGTTCTATGGGCTTTTCTATTTGGTTATGTAATAGTAGGCTCCATTGATTTTGGTGCCGGCTTCTTTAATGCATATAGCTTAATAACTGGTAAACAACATATACTGAGCAATATTATTCAACGATACTTATCCCCAGTATGGGAGGTAACAAATGTATTTCTCGTATTTTTCTTCGTTGGTATTATTGGTTTCTTTCCTAAGACTGCCTACTATTATGGAACTACTCTTCTCGTACCTGTGGGCATAGCATTAATATTGCTTGGCATCAGAGGGTCCTACTATGCCTTTGAAACGTATGGATCCAGAGGACACAAAGGGTATTCTTTTATGTATGGTTTATCTGGATTGTTACTACCGGCTTCATTATCTATCGTACTAACTATTTCAGAGGGTGGTTTCGTTGATATGATCAACGGATCACCAAGTTTAAATTATGATGCCTTGTTCACTAGTCCGTTAACTTGGTCTATTGTCGCCTTAAGCTTGACCTCTGTTTTGTATATTTCCGCAGTTTTTTTAACTTGGTATGCCAATAAGGCAGGGGACCCAAAAGCAACTCAACTGATGAGAAAGTACGCATTGATTTGGTCTTTTCCAACGATTATAACTGCAGGCGGAATAATGGTAGAATTACGCTCACACAATGTGGAGCATTATAATAATATGCTTGATATTTCGTGGACGTTTGGTTTGTCCTTCCTCCTGTTCTTAGGTACCGTTTGGTTACTGTGGAAAAAGAAAAAATATGGTCTAGCATTTGGACTTCTAGCAGGACAATTTTTAATCGCTTTTTTTGCTTATGGGTATTCTCATTTACCGTATTTACTTTATCCATACTTATCTATACACGATAGCTTTACAAATGAGGCCATGGCAATTTCATTAATCATTGCATTTGTTCTAGGGCTAGCCTTATTAATCCCCTCCTTATATTTGTTACTAAAGTTATTTCTATTCAACAAAGATTATGTTAAAGGGAAAAAGAAAAATCACGCTTAGGAGGAATGAACGTTATGATGGAATTCCTAATATTTTATGCTCCCTTCATCGTACTGATTGGCTCCATTATTATAGCCTTCTGGGTATCTACCATGGATGGACCAGTAAGAGATGAATAATTGTCCAGGACCTCAGGTTGGGGTCTTTTTTTCTGCTCATTTCCTTCCCAGGTGTTAAAATAAGCTTAGAGAGGTGGAGAAATAAATGAAGTATGACGTAATATTGTTCGACTTGGACGATACCTTATTCGATTTTGGAATGACCGAAAGAAATGCATTCCATCAGTTATTTTTAGAATATGGACTGCCAAACGGTTTGCAAGATTACTTAGGCAGCTACAAGACAATTAGTAAGGTTTTATGGGAAGAATTAGAACAGGGCGTTACAACGCTAGAGCTACTTAAAATAGAGAGATTCAAACGTTTATTTTTAGAACATAATCTAAAGTTAGATCTGGAAGCAGTAAGTCATAAGTACATAGAAAATCTAGGTAGAGAAATTCACTTAATATCTGGGGTGGAGGAAATGCTGGCTAGTCTGGCTGGATGTCGTTTAGCTATATTAACAAATGGATTTCAAATTGCTCAGCATGCTAGGATCAAAGGTTCACCATTGAAGGATGTATTTGAAGCTATCATCACCTCAGAAGAAGCTGGTTATCAAAAGCCACAGCCTGCTATATTTGAATATACATTTAAGAAATTAGGAATAACAGAAAAGTCTAAAGTATTGATGGTTGGTGATTCTCTTACTTCTGATATACAAGGCGGAAACCAATTTGGAATAGATACATGCTGGTTTAATCCAAACCAAAAGGAAAACACAACAACTATAATACCAACATATGAAATAGAGAATTGGAGTCAGCTCAATGGAATTGTGAATGGTCAATTAATAGAGAAATAAATTAGAAAAACTCCCATTTAGTTAAAATAATTTTTTAAAATCTTCCAAATAATGTATACAATATTTCCAGTATATGCGATAATAATCTTATAACAATATTATTGTTAAAGACATAACCTGGAGTTGACCATGTTTGTGATAGCACGTAACACAAATGGTGTTACAGAAGTGTTGAAAAACTCAAATAGCCAAATGGTAAAAGTATTTTATGATTATGAAGAGGCAGAACGGTTTGTAACTCGATTAAACAAAAGTGTATTACCTAATAAACACTGGTCTGTTATAGAGGATTCGTCTATATTAAAGTTAAATGAGTAAGGAATGATTCCTTACTTTTTTTGTTGTTTAGGAAATTATAAAATTCGGAACCTGTGCCTTGCCCCTCGGGGTCAAATGGATAAAAGCTCCGGTGGCTGAGGAGCTGCCTCCTCGCTTTTCCCATTTGTCTGTCGGGGCAGTGACAGGCGATTCCGCTTTTCTTGATGTCTAGCTTCATCGCCTTGCCCCTCG
>NZ_JABAFC010000028.1 GCF_012843435.1 Psychrobacillus sp. BL-248-WT-3
ACCGACAGAATTTGTTTTAAGCAAAAGTGTTCACTCTAAATTAGCAAAAAGTGTTCAATTCTACTTGACGGTTACAACATCTTGGGTTGTTAGCCATGGCTTATAATTAGTTAATTCACCTTGACCTCTTTTTTCTTTTTGATACTTTGCAATTTTTACTTCTGTCCATCCAGTTTCTCTTTTACTCATATTTATCCTTTAAACTCTCCTTTATTTTATTGTAGTGGGGAAGGGGTAAGATTTTAAAATAAAAAAATATCTGTCCGCATTAAGCGAACAGATTCAAATTAAATATATAATAGACAATTTTATTTTTTTATATACATAACTGTATATTATTTTTGTACAACTTTATTATTTATATATATACAACACTTAGCGTTTAATACTTTTTGTAGTACTTTATTTTCCAACTAAGATATTTTGTACAACTTTATTTTTTATATATAATATTTTTTGTATAACTTTATTTTTTTTGTACAACTTTATTTTCAAATCACATGTCCAATGACATTATAGTTGGTAACTCCAAAATTCAATAACAGCAATTAAATATGGATGTTTCAAAAAACTTTAACTTACATTATAGTTGGTAACCCATCCAATCGTACTTTTAAGGTATTTACATTATAGTTAGTAACCCAATGTTTTCCTTAATGTTATTGATTTTTGTTATTGCAAATTACTTTGAACGACTTTCAAAATGAGAAACCTAACAAGAGTACACCTTTATGACTGAATCTCCATTTAATTTTATTGATTAGTCATGATATTTAGGAAAACTATTTTGAGTAGTTTGTGATGCTTCCTCTAAAATCTTTTTTACCCGCAGTAATTCTAGCGGGGGAAGTTTATCTTCAGTCATAAAAGTATTGATAAATCTCTGAAATAAGAAATTATGTGGAATATGGGAAACATTTTCTTTTGTTTTACTATCAAATGTAGAATGAGCTATAACAGGATGGTAAAATGCTTTGTTTTTAAAAGGTATATTAGAAAATGGGTTATGAAAGACAATTAATCCGTCTAATAAATGCTCCACATAATTTTCCTTGAATGTTACTTCATTAATAGGTTGAGTACCAAAATCGTTATATCTAGAATGGCTGACTAAAGTAATTCTTGGATCATCACACATTACCCTCACTTTACCAAACGTTGCTGTATTACTAAAAATAACAGCGCTAATATGAGCAAACTTGGGAGTTGTAAAATATCCTAAAGGTACTTTAGCTCCATTTTTTTTATCTATTTCCTCCATGTATATAGCATCCAGTATATCTCTATTTTCATCATCCCAGTCTACTGCTATATATCGATCAAAACCATATAAAACTCTATGTATAGCTTGCATACGTTGCTCATTTGTATAAGGCGAGTCAAAAGGAGTAATTGCTATAATGAACGGTTTTCCTTTAACATGTTCCAACTGACCATACGATTCTTTATATTTTTGAGACTTGCTCATAAAAGCATTAGCAATTCTAATGGTGGCGTTATCAACAATCTTCTCCACTGGCCATTCTTTAAAGATATCTTTAGAAAAATCTTTTTTCCATTCTGGGGTTTCATCCTGTGCGTGACTAGCAATAGTTGCCTCTACATTAAAACCATCTTCACCTTCAATAACAAAATCTGGACGATTATAAGACATATTTACATTTAATTTTAGTTCCTTGCACACTGCAAAAAGGTATAGCTCCCAAAACGATGAGTTAAAAGTTGTTTGAAACTCTTTAACAAATTTATGGTCACGATCTTCAAATCCTTCTGCCCACTCTTTTATAAATTCTCTAGCATAAAACAATTTTTCATTATAAATACTCAGGAAATTTGGATGTAATTTATCTTCAGGATATTGAGGGACAAATAATAAATCACTAACTTTTTTCATTTATAACCCACCTTTAATAAAAGAAGCTTAGATATTACTACTTATTATACTATTTCATGGAAAATAAAATAAGCCTGTGGCTTTGCAGCAACCATAGGCTTTCTGTTACAATAATTCGTTTTAACTTCAAACCATTTTTCATGCTTTGATATATTTTTTTGAAGAAGTATCATAAGGTTCATATCTTTGTTTCAAAGCTGGTATCCCAAGTTTTGACTTTACAATACGCAGCTTCGTCGTGTCTATCTGTATATATTTATTTTCATCGAATGAATTTTCTGGGTTTCTATCATGTAAAATTACATTAGTTAATGGATAGGAAATCACAATGATTTATTCCCATAACATACTCCTTTAATAAAAAAACTATACAATTTCACCAACCTCAATTGTTAAATTGTGTTTTAATTACAATGGTATTAAAAAATTTAATCTCCATAACTTTTCCTTATTTCTTCTATATTATATATTAGTACACAAGGAAGGAGTATCCTCCTCATTGGAGCGACCATATGAGTAAATACTAATAACATTATCATAGGTGGTTTATAGTTTGTGAATGAATCGATAACACTCATTTCTTTAATGAGCACAACAATCAAATTTATCTTATTACTTTTCTTGAACTGGGGAATTGGTGCAATTGGCTTTATACCAAGTTTCTTTGTTACTGCTATCAACATAAACTCCTTGGGTTTAGTGCTTGGTGTCATTCTTACATTTACTGGAGAAATTTTTGGTGCAATTATTGGTTTTCACATGTATCGGTGGGGCTTCTCTAAAATTAATCCTGGATGGCTAAGTCATTCAATTTTTAAAACTATAAAAAATAGTTCTCCCATGCATGTGTTCACACTAATTATTCTATTTCGAATTCTACCATTTGTTCCATCTGGGATAGTTACCGCAGGTGCTTCTTTAACAACTATTAACGGATGGTTTTTTATGACTGCAAGTTCAATCGGGAAAGTACCTGCAGTTGTCATTGAAGTAGCAATAGTCTTTGGGGTTCTTCAAAAAATATCAATGAATTATTTATACGGGGTTATGATCTTGTTATTGGTAATATTTACACTTTTTTTGATTAAAAAGAAAATGTAAACCACTGGTCATAGTTAATGGCAAAGTAAAGAAAAAATTTAATAATCTAGATATAATAATTTACTTGGTAATAATTTTTTATGATTGTAAGTTGCTCCTTTATATATAGCGCACAAAAATATTTGGCCATATAGTTTTCTGTGTAATCTCCTCAACCTAATAATAGGAATTCTAGCAATTACTTATTTCTATTAATATTAAATGCAGTTCTTTAATAATTATAAGGCTACCACTAAAGCCATAAAGTTTGACTTTTTGCAGTAGCCTTATAATATTTTAATATACTCTGTAAATTTTCTTAAGCACTCATTTGACGACATGCTTCAGCACATTTACGGCATGACTCCGCACATCTTTGACAATGGTCATGTTCATGCTTAGCACACTCTTCAGCGCAACGTTCACAAATTTCAGCACATAGTTGGCATATTTCTTTCATAAAAGGGCTATTCGAAGTCATCGCTTGTATCGCAAAGGCGCAAGCATCAGCACAAGCGCGATCTAATCGTATACAATCGACCATCATCTTAACATCGCCTTCTTTTAAACAAGCATCAAAACATGTGTTACAAGCCTTTAGACATTCCATACAAGCCTTTAGACATTCTTCATATTTTTGATTCAAAAAAATTCCTCCTAAATATTAATATTGCATTCAGTATTAATATTCCCATGAGATATTAATTCAAACAGTAAAATGAGAACTCCTTAGAAAATCCTTATTTTTGTAACTCGTATGTAATTCTAATATAAATTTTAATCTATTTTTACTTGTCCCATCATTCCATTCTCTTCATGCTCAAGAACATGACAATGGAACATATATATACCTTTGTTATTAAATTTAACGGCTAATTTCACTGTTTCTCCTGCATCAATTGCGACAGTATCTTTCCAACCTTGTTCGTTTACTGGCGGTTCGTTTCCATCAATTGAAATAATTTTAAACTGTGTCCCATGAATGTGGAATGGATGTGTCATTCCGCCCATTGCATCAGGTTTATTATAAATTTCCCACACTTCGGTAACCCCTTGTTTTTGAGTTAAGTCAATTCGATCTATATCAAATTGCTTATCATTAATGGTCACCATTGCACCCATTCCAAAAAGTTCGAGTTTCTTCGTAACAGGTAAATTTCTTTCTTCATTTGTAACAGCAAAATTATTTAAAGTTTTTGGTAAATCACTTGAATTTGTTTTCTGTTCATCAATTTTAAATGGTAAAACGTTTGTATTTTCCTCATTAATTAATGCTATATCACTTGAGGCTTTATACTTTGAAAAATCAATGATAATCTCTGAACGTTCACCGGGTGTTAACGTTATTTCATTCATTGTTGTTGGTTCATTTAAGAAACCACCATCTGTAGCAATTTGTTGGAATGAATCTCCTGTATTTAATTTAAAAGAATAATTTCGAGCATTTGAACCATTTAATATACGTAATCTAACTTTTTCTTTACCTACCGTAAGTTTAGGATTCAATGTTCCATTTATTAATAAAGTATCTCCTATTGTTCCATCCTCATTAACTACTGCTTGGTAATCGAATTGCTTTTCCTCATTAAATTGTCTGTCTTGGAATACTAACGGAAAATCGTTTATCCCATATTCCTTTGGTAAATCGAGATTTTTCGATTTTTCATCCTCCACATAAATTAAACCAGCTAATCCTTTATACACTTGCTCAGCTGTAGCACCTTCAGGATGTGGATGGAACCATAGAGTGGATGCCTCCTGATTAACAGTAAATTTCACATCTTCTGATTCACCTGGTTGTAGGATTTGATGTGGACCACCATCACCTTCCCCTGGAATATCTACACCATGCCAATGAAATGTCGTTGGTTCTGATAAATCATTGTTAGTTCTAAATGTTACTGTTTCATCTTTTGATACTTGAATAATTGGCCCTAAAAATGAACCATTATATCCATATGTTTCGGTTTGAACATTTTTGTAAAATTCAGTTGTTCCTTGCTGTGCTGTAATATCAATGATTCCATCCTTTGGTTTAATTAAAGTTGGGAGTAATAGTTCATTTTCTCCAGTTGAATTATTTAATGCTAAAGGATTTGTATGGCTATCATGACCGTTTTCCATAGAACCCATTTCTTCCTCACTCATATTGGAATGATCCATGGTCGGATTTTTGTCAGGAGATGAATCACTTGCACTACAACCTCCAATTATAAAAATACTTACCGACAACACTGAAATAATCCACATTTTGTATTTCATCTTTATTCTCTCCCACTAATTTATTTAATACATCGGTAGTGTATCAAATAAATATGAAAAATTTGTGGAGTAATACGTTTAAACTAAATGGACGAACCAACGAAGCAATGTTAGCCGGAATATCCGGAATATATAACACTCTTTTATTTCAATTAGTATTATTATATTTTTTTATCTTACCAAAAGATACAGTTCTAATACCTACACTTCCAACATATTGTTATTTGAGGTGTATTAATATGAGAAACCAAAATAGAACTATTATTGGACTACTTTTATTACTTTTTATATCACCAATTATTATAGCTACTCTTAGTAACCCTCAACAAATAGGAAATATGGACATCGCTGATGAGAAGGCAGTGGAGAAATCAGCGGTCGTATATGCTTCAACTCAAAATCAAAATCTTCATAATATCGAATTGATTGAACCAAAGAAAGCATTATTACTATTTACACACTCCCACGAAGCCTTTATACCAATAGTAAAAAATGAGACCGGTCAAGCAGAGGTATACCATTCAACCTCAAACATAACCGCTTTTGAAGATATAATTAGAAATCATTTTAGCTTAAATTCTATTGAAACTGAGTTTCTTGGAGTTGACACCATGGATGAGTTAAAGAAAACAAATCGTACTTTTCCAGAAGCCTATAACGTTGTCCGTCCTTATTTAACAGAAAATGTTCAGAACAATAAATATGACATAATTATCGATTTACACAGAGATTCTGCAAACAGAAAAAATTCAACACTAACTTATAATAATGAAACATTTGGAAAAATATATTTTGTGGTAGGGGAAGAGAATCCGAATTACGTATTAAACAAATCCTATGCCCAACATCTTTCCTCTCACTTAAATGAATTGGTTCCCGGAATATCTAAAGGCGTCATCGGTAAAAAAGGAGACCATGTGGACGGCATTTATAATCAAGATCTTGCTAACAATATGGTGTTAATAGAACTTGGTGGAATCGATAATACACAGGAAGAAATTAATCGTACAATTTCAGTTCTAGCAAAAGCTGTTTCAGACCTATTACAAGATGAACCTACCAATCTAGTATCACATGCAGGAATTTAAAAATACAAAATGAAATGCACCTTAAGCCATAGGCTTAAGGTGCATTTCATTTTGAGATCTCAAATAATTTGAAGTATATTTGGAAAATAAACGAACTAAATAATGTCTTGGATCAAAAAAACTGATTTACATTTCTTCATGAAAATAATATTCACTTAAAACATCAGCAAAAACCTCTGTAGTTCGGTGAAGCTCTTCTACTGTATTATCTACGCCTCCTATTTCCACAATAATTGAGTTTGGAGAAATATCTTGATTATAAATTCCATTGCCTTGTTTACTGCTTTTTTGTATTACGCCTTTGGACAGCCCGGGGTATTGATTATCTAAAATTGTTTGTAGCCCTTCCGCGAACGTAAGATTCTTTCCATAACCTTCATGGCCCGTACCTACAACAAATAACAGTTTGGCATAGTTTACTCCATTCATTACAGTAGTAGTAGAATCACTACGTAAAGAATCGCGATGTAAATCTAGAAAGATCTCTAAATCCTTATTATCTTTTAATGCAGCACGTACTTGCTCTCCTGAGACATTATAAGAACTGTTATAGTTTAAACCTCTTGTAGCTAGTTCTTGAACGATATCGGTTGAATTGACTGTTGTCCCTACTCCCCTTCTTTCCAGTGCCCTTCCAAGCAGTTCTCCTACTAGTGTAATATTTGCTTTCGAGTGATAGGCTTCTTCAGGTATATCTGTTTCTTCTAAATATGGCAAAAAAGATTCCCTGCTATGAGTATGGTAAATATACAGGACTTCCTTTCCGAAAGTTGAATGGAATGATGAAATTTCTTTGGGAGATTTCATATTTTCAAAAAGAGCATCAATATTCTTTTTAGTAAGTTCTCTTTCGTTAAAGAAACGGTCCATAGTAGGCGCAAATTCATCCCTATCCTCTAGACTCAAGTTTGATTTCCCACCTGTATCTAAATTATTTGTTTTAGTAGGCATCCCATCTAATTCTTCAGATAAAGGATCTTTTAATTCAACATGGAAAAAAGGGTAGATTTTATCATCAAAAATATTTTCTTCCTCTTGTTTAGGAACATAAAAAAATGTCGCCCAGAAAGAAAAAAGCAAGAGAATAAATAGCAAAATTGTTAAGTATAATAAAATTCTTAGTAAAATATTTTTCTTTTTCTTTATTGTGTTCTTTTCTTTGTTTAGGGAGCTAGAGGACATTCGGTCCCTCCTATAATTTATCTTTTCAGTAGATTTATTTTAATAACATACCATAGAAAAGGATAACAAATAATTGTGGATAATATATGGACAAGAATGATTTTCCTACCCACAAAACATAAAAAAGCACAATCATCTATACAGTCGATGATTGTACTTGAAAAATTTTTAAGCTTAGTTATTAGTATTTTTTCCATTTTCCATAGCTACAGTTACATTAGATAACCGTTTCGCTCCTGCATATTTAGGTCCCCAATACGGATCTGTTTTTAAGTTAGCTTTTAAAATACCCTTACTTTTGGCAGATATGAACTCCCCGTTCCCCAAATAAATGCCAGTGTGAGAAATACCTTTTTTATATGTATTAGCAAAAAACACTAGGTCTCCAGGTTGTAGTTTATCTTTTGCAACTGTTTTTCCAACTTTATATTGCTCAGCAGATGTTCGTGGTAAACTAATATTGAATTTATTGTAAACATATCTAATATATCCAGAACAATCAAATCCCTTAGGAGTTGTTCCTCCAAATTTATATGGAGTACCATAAAATTTTGAAGCAAATGCTCCGATGTCAGTTGATGTTGCAGCATTGACTTTATCTGCTGAAAATACTTGTACAGAAAAAATTAAAGATACCACAATTAAAACTTGCATAATTCTACTTCTCATTTTACACCCCAGTAAAGTTATTTTTATAATTGTAACTTTATCACAAGTGATGCAATATATTCGTTACGATTTGATTACAAAATCATTACAAATTCCTAGTTTAACTTTCTTAAAAGACAAAATTCAGGACTATAGTTTTATCCGAATTAATATATCTATTTTTTATAATATGTATTGTAATTTTATATAAACTTGCATTAGAAAAAACCTAACCATTTAATGGATAGGTTTTTTGAATAAATCTAAAAGTAAAAAGTTATTTTATTGGTGACAATTCACTTTCAGTTACCCATTTGTGATTAGTCACTTTGTCTCCGGTAGTAGAAGTGTAATCAACCATATACACAGTTGTTTCTTCAGCAGAATCTATTTCAGCGGTTGCTCCTTCCATCCCCTCCATATGGTCAGCTATTAAGACTACTTCTGTACCAGGTTCTAATGGTGCAGATTGTGGTTCTCCTAATTCTTCATGAATGACCCATTTATGATTTTCTACTCGTTCTCCTCCAGTTGTAGGAGTATACGATACAGTATAAACAGTTGTATCATAAGCACCAACAATTGTTGCTTCGGCACCTTTCATACCTTCCATATGATCTGTTTCAATAATAGCTTGACTACCTACCTCAAAAGTTGGATTTTCGGCTACTTTTAAGTCTTCAGGAACTTCACCTGATCCGGACATATCCATATTAGAATGGTCCATACCTTTACTTTCTTCCGTATTCATATCCGTGTGCTCTTGTGTGTTCGTGTTCTTTTCCGTTTCCTTTTCATCACCAGCACAAGCAGACATTGTAATTGTGATAGCTAATGAACCAAGTACCATCAATAATTTTTTACTCATTGTTATCCTCCTCTAAACTCTAATAAATTTACAACAAGATACACTTCGTTGTTTTAAACAATCTTACACTGAAATTGTGAAAAAATTGTGCAGACCAGTTACTGAAGATTCTAATGCCTGAATTTTATCACTATGTAATTTGTCTTTATATTTTATACTTCCCTATTTGATTGAAAAAAAACTAGGACTTTCCTTAAACGACTATTTAAACGTTATAAACACCGTGGCACATTTAAATTTTTATATTATTTTCCTGACTTTTTATACCTATGTAGCAAATAAGATAACTGTCCTTAGCGATAAAGCATAACAATCAATTCTTCCAAACAAATAATTTTACATAGAAAAGAGCATTGATTTTTGTGAAATCAACGCTCTTTTCTAATAAATAATATCTATAATAGTGGTTACTGTTAGATATTCACTTAAGGGTATTATAGTCTAGACACAATTATATAAAAAACCACCTGAAAGTGGCCCAGGATATCAAGAGAAAAACGCTTGAAATTGCAAAGAAATACCAGATAAACTGTCTACTTTCTTGATTTTGCAGTTTTTTATAATCTTTATAAGAGATTTCCCCCATAGCGTACCTTAACCCATTTTCATTTGGTTCTACACTAATTTGTAATCCTTCATTGTTTTCTAAATTTATCCTTGTAATTAGTGATATGTCTTTTCCGCTACTTTGCATTGTGAAATCTTGTATTCCAACGTTTTTTTCACTAATAAAATCCAAACTTACTGGTTTATATATAGAGTTTTTAATTATCTTATCACTTATGATAAGCGCTTGTTGTTCGATTACATTAGTTGAAAAGCACATAGTTTTCACCTCGTCATTATCATATTTAAATCATGTTCTAAAGGTACTCAAAAGCGTAAAACAAAGGTGATTATTGTTCGAAATTCTATTAGTATGGAGAAACTTTCTCTTTATTCGGAAGACTTTTAAATACCTTACAATAAACATGTTAATAGTGCAAACTTAGTGATTGTTCATAGTTAAAATTGGTAGTTTTGCTGAAGGCTAGATACATAAGTTGCATCTATCCACTTCTTTATAAGTTGGGTATTTTATTTATTATATGATTTCATAATTAGTGTACGTAGTAGTCTCTTATTGAAGTTTTTTACACACCACGTAAGATAAATAAAAATTAACCCACCGAAGTGGGTCCGATTAAAAGTTTTACTTTTCTAGTTTTACTCTTTGAAGTCGTAATGCATTTAGTACAACAGATACAGAACTAAATGCCATAGCCGCCCCCGCTACCCAAGGTGCTAGTAATCCGACTGCGGCAATCGGTATGCCTAACGTGTTATATGCGAATGCCCAAAACAGATTTTGCTTAATGTTTCTCATCGTCTTGTGGCTCATAATAATTGCATCCGCTATGCTGTTTAAGTCTCCTCTAATCAATGTAATATCTGCAGCTTCCATCGCAACGTCTGTTCCTGTTCCAATTGCCATCCCGATATCTGCGACTGCAAGAGCTGGTGCATCATTAATTCCATCTCCAACCATCGCTACTTTCTTTCCAGTTGCCTGAAGTTTTTTTACTTCTTCGGCTTTTCCTTCAGGAAGTACCTCAGCGATAACTTGATCTATTCCAACCTCTTTACCAATCGCTTTAGCTGTACGTTGGTTATCACCAGTCATCATAATCACTTCAATATTCATATTACGCAAACGCTTGATGGCTTTCTTAGACGTTTCTTTGATTGTATCCGCAACCGCAATAAGCCCTGCATATTGACCGTCTATACTTGCCAGCATCGCTGTTTTCCCATTTCCCTCTAATTCTTCCATTATTGATAGTATGTTAGAAATATCCACGTGATACTGGTTCATTAACTTTCGAGTTCCTACAAGAACTTCTTTTTGATTAACTGTTGTTTTTACTCCATATCCAGGAATTGCTTCAAACTCCTGAACTGTATCGAGTAATATCCCTCTATTTTGGATTCCTTTCACAATTGCTTCTGCAAGTGGATGTTCCGATTGTTTTTCTGCTGTACCAACCAAAGAAAGAAACTCCTCTTCATTAACACCATTTGCAACAATTACATCGGTTAACTCTGGTTTCCCATTTGTAACTGTTCCAGTTTTATCAACAACTACTGTATCAATATGGTGCGTGGTTTCGAGATGTTCTCCACCTTTAAACAGAATACCAAACTCAGCTGCTCGGCCTGAACCTGCCATGATGGAGGTTGGTGTTGCAAGACCAAGTGCACATGGACAAGCAATAACAAGAACGGCAATCAGAGCTTCGAGTGCAGGAGTAACTTCTCCTGGATTCACCCATATAATCCATACTAAAAAAGTAATAATGGCAATACCTATTACAATCGGGACAAATACGCCAGATATTTTGTCTGCAAGCCTTTGAATTGGGGCTTTGGATCCTTGAGCATCTTCCACTACTTTAATTATTTGAGAAAGAGCTGTGTCTCTTCCGATTTTCGTTGCTTTCATTCTAATAAAACCATTTTTATTAATTGTTGAACCAAATAAAGAATCACCAATCGTTTTATCGACTGGAATACTTTCACCAGTTAACATTGACTCGTCGACAGCAGAGTTTCCCTCCATAACCTCACCATCAACCGGTATCTTTTCTCCTGGTTTTACTAAAATAATATCTCCGGTTACAACTTCTTCAAGAGGTATTTCTATTTCCTTTTCATCTCTTAGGACCAAGGCTGTTTTAGCTTGAAGTCCCATAAGCTTTTTAATAGCCTCAGACGAACGCCCCTTTGCTTTTGCTTCGAAAAGTTTACCTAATATAATTAGGGTAATCAGCACTGAGCTCGTTTCAAAGTACAATTGGGCGTTATGATGCTCACCAATTGTAATGAAAGCCTGATAAACACTATAAAAGTAAGCTGCGGATGTACCCATAACAACTAGGACATCCATATTGGCACTCCCATTTCGCAACGCTTTATAAGCACTTACATAAAACTGTTTCCCAATGATAAATTGAACTGGTGTTGCCAGAGCCATTTGTACCCAGGGATTCATAAGAAACTCGGGCATGTAAATAAACGACGTAAAAGAAAAGTGACCAACCATAGACCACAATAAGGGAAGGGACAAAATTGCCGATATAATAAATTTTTTCTTTTGCTTTTGAATAGCTTGCTCTCGGTAATCTATTGCTTCTTTTTCATCTTCTTTATTGATTGCCCCATATCCTAATTTCTCAACTCGCGCAATAATATCCGAAACGTTAATCTGAGAAGGGTTATATTCTATAGTTGCATTTTCAAGCGCTAGATTAACGTTGGCAAATGAAACACCCTCTAGCTTGTTAAGACCTTTTTCAATTCTCGTAGCGCAGGCAGCACAGGTCATTCCTGTTATTGCAAACTCTTTATTCTCCTTTGCAACGCCATATCCTAAATCCTGAATTTTCTTTTCAAGATCTTGATTGGTCAATTTTTCAGGGTCGTATTTAATCATAGACTTTTCAAGAGCCAAGTTTACGTTGGCTTGCTGTACTCCATCCATTTTATTTAGGCCTTTTTCAATTCTTGTAGCACAGGCCGCACAGGTCATCCCTGTAATTTGTAGGCTGGTTTCTTTTACTTCACTACTCATTCTGTTTTCACCTCTCCTTTAAATACTGCCAGGGGGTATATATGAAAGTAAGAAAGAGAGTGCCTAAATAGCACTCTTACTCTTTTATCCCACGTCATAACCTTGGTCATCAATTGTTTCTTTAATTTTATCTATATTTACCTTTTCTGAATCAAAAGCTACATCCACTTTGCCTGAATCTAAATGAACCTTTACAAGATTAACACCATCTAATTTTCCTACACTACCTTCAACGGCACTCACACAATGACCACATGACATTCCACTCACATTCAATGTTACGTTTTCCATATTTTTCACTTCTCCTTTTTCTATAATTAAATAGCATACTGTATAGGGGTATAAATCATTGAAAAAAAAATCCTTTGATTGATTTACAAAGCACACTACTGATTATATTTAGGCTACTACTGTATATCCTTTACCTTCGATTGTATCCGTAATTTGTTTAATATCTGTTTTCGAATCATTAAATTCTATATTCACTTTTCCTGTTTCTAATTGTACATTAACTTTCTCCACACCACTAAGTGCGCTAACGCTATTTTCCACAGATTTTACGCACCCCCCACAAGTCATTCCTTGAACTTGTATAGTCACTTGATTTGTCATTTATCTCTCCTCCTTTTATTTTCTCATTAATTTCTGAATTGTTACTAATAATTCATCTAAAACCTCATCGTCACCCTCAGCTAATCTATCCACTACACAGCCTTTTAAATGTCCTTGTAAAAGTACTTTAGCTACACTATTTAGAGCCGACTGAGTTGCAGAAAGCTGTGTGATTATATCGTCACAATAAACGTCTTTGTCTACCATACCTTTTATCCCTCGGATTTGCCCTTCAATACGGTTTAATCGATTTGTTAGATCCTTTTTTACGTGTTCAGGATGATGACTTTTTCTACAAGACACCTCAGATAATAACGTACCTTCTTCTATTACACTGTCCAAATAAGCAACCTCCTATCGTTATTTTCATAATACAGTACCTACAGGGGGTATGTAAAGCGATATGTTTAATGTTTTATCTAGACATACTAAATTTTTATTTTTCACTCTAAAATCCCTATTTCACTACAACCTGACCGACCATTCCAGATTCCTTATGTCCTGGGATTGTGCAAATATATTCGTAAATTCCTGTGCTAACAGGGGTGAAAGTTAAGTTTTCTGTACTTTTAGGTTCGGCATGAAGATGTATAAGACTTTCTTTAGTATCGTGATTATGCTTTAGGTCGTTATCATTAAGAGTCGGAATTTTTATTTCAATATCATGCTCAATATTGTCCAAATTTTCTAGAACAAAAGTGACCGGCTGATTTTTCTCTATAACTAGCTCTTTAATTGAGTATTTCATATTTTTAGCTTGAATTGTAATAACTTGTGAATTTTTATTTGTATTATTCGCCTCATTATTAGTATGGTTCTGATGTTCTGATATAGAATCCTTAGATATGGAACTCATTTGGTTTTCCGCTAGGGAAACACCTCCAATAAAATAAAAAGTAATACTAATTGCCAAGATGACTGGCTTTAATAGCCAACTTTTATTTTGTATCTTTTGATTTTTCTTGTCTGGTAATAAGACAAATAAAAAGATTGTGGAAATAGATAACAATAGAAATAATCTTATTAAAGCTATTGATTGTTCCTCGTTTATCATTTCTCCTAACATCGCACCCATCATACCGCCCATCAATCCAGACATGACCCCTTCTAAAACAGATAAAACCCCAAAATATCCGCCACATATTGAACCCGCTAATATTCCGATACCCATCGATAGAATTGTGGAGAGAAATAAGTCCCCTTGAAATGTTACGCCTAAAAGAATACCAGCTGTCAATCCAATATTCATACCAAAAAACATAGAAGTTACCATCCCTTGCATGGGATTAAATATACTTTTAGATATCCTAGCTAATATAAAAACTATTAAAGCTAACCCCACAAGCGACGCTAATACAAATATTTGATAATATCCCATCTATCCACCCTTTTTATTAAACTGTAAGATTGTTTCCGTAGTCTATATATATTTTATACCCCTTTACGGTATGCAATGTTCAAAGAATAAATTTAATTACATTTAATTGATGTACTTTAAGCTTTGCATAATTATTGCATATTTATTGTATATACTTATTGCAAAACTATATAACGAGGCAGGTGGAACTTGAAGATGACTAATCACTCACATCATAAACATAATTCCAATAACCAAAAAGGACAAGGAGAACATGATAGTCATGGTTCTGGTCATACCCATGACATTAAACAAACTCATAATGGACATCATAATCACCATTCTCATATGGTGGAGGATTTTAAAAAACGTTTTTATATTTCATTGATTATTACGATTCCAATTTTAATACTCTCTCCAATGATTCAAATGTTCCTTGGGGTTAATTGGCGCTTTGATGGCGATATGTATATACTGTTTGCCCTCTCTACGTTCGTATTCTTTTATGGTGGTTGGCCATTTCTTGTGGGAGCAAAAGACGAACTAAAAAATCGTAACCCTGGGATGATGACACTAATTTCCTTGGCTATTAGCGTGGCGTATGTATATAGTACGGCTTCTGTGTTTGGTTTTGCTGAAAATGATTTCTTCTGGGAATTGGCTACTCTTGTTGACATAATGTTACTTGGTCATTGGATTGAAATGAAATCTGTTATGGGTGCTTCTAAAGCTTTGGAGGAATTAGCTAAATTAATGCCTTCGGAAGCTCATCTTGTCGACGATAAAGGTAGAGTAACAGAAGTAGAAGTGGCTAGTTTAAAACAAGGAGATCGAGTTTTGGTCAAACCTGGTGAAAAAATTCCTATAGACGGTAAAATAGTCGATGGAAAATCTACGATTGATGAATCCATGCTAACTGGTGAATCTGTCCCTATTGAAAAAGAAGCTAACCAAGAGGCAATTGGAGGATCCATTAATGGTGAAGGTGCGCTTATTATTTCTGTAATGAAAACAGGAAATGAAACCTATCTTTCCCAAATTATTAGTTTGGTTAAAGAAGCACAGGAATCTAAGTCCCGTGCTCAAGACCTTGCAAATAGGGCTGCAAAGTGGTTATTTTACGGTGCCCTTGTGGCGGGTCTTGCAACGTACTTCATTTGGATATCTCTTGGTTATCCTGTTTCCTTTGCCATGGAAAGAATGGTAACCGTATTAATCATAGCCTGTCCTCATGCTTTAGGTCTTGCAGCACCTTTAGTAGTTGCAGTATCCACTTCGATTGCAGCCAAAAATGGTCTTCTGATTCGAAACCGTGCAGCCTTTGAAGGAGCTCGCAATATCGAGGCCGTCGTTTTTGATAAGACTGGAACCTTAACGAAAGGCGAATTTGGTGTAACAAATATTGGTACTTCAAAGGATTATAGTGAGAAAGATGTTATTGCATATGCAGCGTCAGTAGAAGTTCAATCCCAACATCCACTCGCTAAAGGTATTATAAAAAAAGCAACGAAAATGGGTATTACACCTTTAAAATTAGAGGATTTTCAATCATTAACCGGAAAAGGTCTCCGAGGAACAGTGAACGGAAAACAAATCTTAGTAGTTAGTCCTGGTTATATCAAAGAATTGAATTTAGATTATGACAAAGAACAATTTGACACGTGGTCTTCAGAAGGTAAGACAGTTGTTTTCACTTTGGTGGACAATAAGTATGCAGGTATGATTGCACTTGCTGATATCGTTCGCGAAACAGCAATTGAAGCCATTAATCAACTAAAAGAAATGGAAATTAAATCTATTATGCTAACGGGTGATAATGCTAAGGTTGCGCAATATGTCGGACATCAGTTAGGTATGGAAGAAATCTTTCCAGAAGTTCTTCCACATCAAAAATCGGAAAAGATTGAACATATACAAACAACTGAAGGTCTTCTTACTGCAATGACGGGTGATGGTGTCAATGATGCGCCAGCTCTTGCAAAAGCCGATTTGGGGATTGCTGTAGGCGCAGGAACTGATGTTGCAATAGAAACTGCTGATGTCGTCCTTGTAAAAAGCAACCCGATAGATGTAGTTAATATTATCAAGCTATCAAGAGCGACTTATCGTAAAATGACACAAAATTTGTGGTGGGCTGCAGGATATAACATTGTAGCAATTCCACTAGCAGCAGGAGCCCTTTATAAATATGGAATTGTACTAAGTCCTGCAATTGGGGCAATCTTGATGTCTCTAAGTACAGTAATAGTAGCTATTAATGCGCGACTACTAAAGCTTTAGTTGTTTTTTTCATAATAATTTTTTAAAACTCTAAGGAGAAGTAGATTCTTCTTGGAGTTTTTGTAAGTTTAGTGAATAGGAATTAGTTTATTACTTCTTAACAAATCTAACATTCCAAATTGCAAATCCTATTACGGCACCAAGCATATTAAGAATCAAATCATCAATATCAAAACTTCCTCTTCTTGAAACTACTTGTGTTACCTCAATAAATAATAATAAAACAGTCATCGTAATTACAAATATACGTATTTTATTAATTCTTTTTATGAAGTGCGGTAAATAAATGCCCATAGGTAAAAACAAAATTAAATTACCCCCAAGGTTTTTTAAAGGGATGTTAATATTTAAGGTTCCATGTGCTATAGAATGAATATATAGATTTATAGTCCTAAAAGGTATAAAATTCGAAGACCATTTTATGTATTCCCTAAAAGATACATCGGACCATCTATAACCTCTTGAATCTAAGAATAATATAAAAACTAATGCAAATAAATATAATATAAAGCTAATACAAACTAAAATGTTCTTAGAAGTTTTCATTGCTTTCCTCCTGATAATTTCACTCTACTAGAAAGAGTATAAATCTATTAATAAACAGATATTAACTCAATATCTTGTTCCATCTTAGTATAACTAGTCCTAAAATAATTCTGATAAAAGTTTCACCTAAACCAAAAGATTATTCTAATGAACATTTAAATTAACCTTCCATTTTTGTTAAATTATAGCATTTTATATAAATAGATATTTTATATAAAAAAATACATGGAGAGACCCATTAGACAGGCTCTTCCATGTAGTACTTTTAGAATAACTATTTAAGTATTATATACTTTAACTTCTTTTTCCTACTAACACGAAATAATTTTGCCTTCTAAATATTTGTCAGCTCATTTGTTAACTATATCCCCCAATAAGTGAGTGTATCAAAAAATCCTATAATTACTAGAATAACTCCCGCTATGCGTTGTATCATTCTACCCGTCTTCATGCTACGTTTCATGATTATTTTCTTAGCATCAAAAAACCATATTAAAACAAATAGAAGGATTAGTGGAATAGATGTTGCAATTCCAAAGACAGCAGGTAATAAAAAACCATAGGAAGTTGATACTACAGTTGGCATAAGCCAGACAAAAAAGAGAACAAACATAGTTGGGCAAAATGCGAGTGAAAAACTTGCTCCCAACAGAAATGAGCCAGATTTTCCTTCCTTTAATGCCATAGGTATATACATTGTTAAACGGTTAAGAAATCTAAGCTTAAATATCCCTAAAAGCAAAAGTCCAGTAACCACTAGTAGCGGACCAATTAGTTTGCGAAATAAAGGGAAATACTCTGTCATCTTAGTTTCAAATGATTGACCAAATATCCAAGCCAGCAATCCAATCAGACTAAATACTACAATTTTACCTGCAATAAAGGCTACTATTTCTCCCCAATTATTCTTCATTTGAACAGTACGGTTTCCATAAAAGGTAATTGCACTCATATTTCCTGTCAGTTGACACGGTGCCACAGCTCCAATCAAGCCGAGAAGGAGCGCAACTATAATTGGGGAATGTTCAAAGGAGTGTAAGAAAACAGTAACTGGTTCACTAATTGTTTGACTAAATCTCGACATCAAACTATACATCTGTGAAACACCCTCCATCTTCTTATTTTGCTAACTCACCGTTAGAAGCAATTTGGTCCCAAGATAGTCCTTCATCTTTTGTTATATAAATATTATTACTATTTGTAACTATTACAATCTCTTGTTGATTTTCAGGATTTACTGCGATAAAAGTGATTGGATCCATCTTCAATTCTTTTGGAAGTTGGATGTTTATTTCTTCGTCACTCTCAAACAAGAAGAACTTAAGGTATACAGTATCGTTTTCAAGATTTGAATAATACCCTCCCGTTTCAGTCAATGTTACATAAGTGACCATTTTCGTATCATTCATTGACTTAAAATTTTGTCCATGATCATTCGATATAAATATTCCGTCCTTACTACCGATTGTAAGTAATTCTTTACGAGTGGGATGAGCCGACAAATTAGAAATATAATCGGAAGTAAATCCATTCATAGCAGCTTTAGTCCATGAAGATCCTTCATCTGTTGAATAATGTAGACCTGCGTTCATCTCTTCAACTGGCATTTCATTTAAAACGTAAATCGTATTTGAATCATAACCAGCAGTCAGATAATGAAAATCAATCTCTCCGTAAAACGCTAATTGTTCGAAACTCGCTCCTTTATCTATGCTTTTAATAAGACCAAGAGGATTTTTATATTCAGACCCTTCTTCTGGATGACCACTTGAAAAGAATCCTTCTCTTACAGCTTGAAAGCCCATATAGTCATGTTTTTGACTATTTGCTTCTTTCCATCCATCCTTGGCATATTTATATAATCCAAAATGCGTTGCAATGACGACATCGCTTTCTCCATTTATATAACCTAAACCGTGTATATGATCAATTTGATTATTTTTTACTTCCTCAAAAGAGAAACCTTCATTTTCATTTGAGTTACATGCAGATAGCACTAATATTAATACTAATAAACCGAATATAATTTTATATTTCTTCATTTTGACTTTTCTCCTTTAGCTCCATTTATATCCTATTCCCCATACAGTTTTAAGAAATTCATCAATAGGAAAACCAGCATTTTTCAATTTCTCTCTTAAATTTCGGATATGTGAGTCCACTGTTCTCGTATCTGTATATGTGTCATATTCCCACGCAGCATGCAAAAGTTCTTCTCGTGTATAAGTCTTTTTAGGGCGAGAAATTAATGCTTCCACGATATAGAATTCCTTCAGTGTTAGTTGCGAGATTAGACTATGATATTGCAAGGAATAAGCTTCTTTATCTAACTTAAAATCTTCGTAGGAAATCTCTTTTTCCTCTGTTTCGTGTTCAGAGAACCGTCGTAAAACGGCATTTACTCTAGCTACCAACTCTTTTTCATCGAAAGGTTTGGTAATATAATCGTCCGCCCCAGTGTTTAATCCTTTTACTAAATCCATCTTATCCGATCTAGCTGTAAGCATAATAATAGGTACATCGGAAAATTCACGTATCTTTCTACATACTTCCCATCCATCTATATCTGGCATCATAACGTCTAACAGGACAAGATTAATTTTCTCGTTTTTTAGTAACTCAATCGCTTCCTGGCCATTTGTTTCTTTTATGCATCTGAATCCAAGCGGTAGCAGAAATAATTCAATTAGATCTAACATCCTTTGCTCATCATCAACCAATAAAATTGTCCGCATATATTCAAAAAACCTCCTATTCAATTACTGCTTGACGAAATTCTAAATAAAGCTAAATCGTTATGGTAAATGTACTTCCTTTGCCCAAGACGCTTTGGACTTCAATGCTACCACCATGTGCTTCTACTAATTCTTTCACAACAGCAAGTCCAATCCCCGAACCACCAGATATACGTGAGCGCGATTTTTCAACACGGTATAACTTTTCAAAAATGAATTCAATTTTATCGGAGGGGATACCTCTTCCGAAATCAATTACGGAAATGATTGTTTTCTTTTCTTTTTTATGAACTTTCAGTGTAACCTGTGTATTTTCTTTAGAGTATTTCAAGGCATTATCCAATAAATTCAATACAATTTGCTCTAAACGTAAGGAATCAGCATGGATTTGAAAGTTGTCTCTACATACAAAACTAAGCTTAATATTTTTCATCTCAAAAGAAGGTCCAACTAGTTTGATAATGTTTTCAAAAAACGTTTGTGCCCAAAAATAATCTTTTGTAACAGTAAAAGTATTCTCATCCATTTTTGCTAAATCTAATAAATTTCTCACAAGTACTTTCATTCGTTCAGACTCTTCAGCTATTATTGCAAGATACTGTTCTCGTTCTTCTATACTAATTTCTTTTCTCATGGCTACATTTGAATAACCAATTAAATATGTTAAAGGCGTTCTTAGTTCATGAGCAACAGAGGCTAGAAACTCATTTCGCTCTGTTTTCATACGTTCTAAATCATCAGCTAATTTTTGAATAGAACCTGACAAATCACCAAGTTCATCTTTACCGATGTATGGAAGACTCACTTCAAAATCCCCTTTGCTTAATTTCTCAGTAGCTTCCTTCATACGTATTAAAGGTCTTGTGAGAAGTCTAGATAGAGCTGTATAGACAATAAATAGAAGGAAAACACTCGTCCCACCAGCAATCCCAAAATGCATGTTTAGCTTATCCACCAATTGTTCAATAGAACTTGTACTTTGAAACATGACAACATATCCAGATTGGTTATTACTCCCTTTGTAAGGGTGTGCACTAATGATATATGGAGACTCTTCCCAATCTGAAATCAATACCTCATCTCTTCTCAAATCAAGATTCTTAATAAGAGGAAGAAATTCTGTTAAAGATGCATTGTTTTTAAAGGAACTACTAATGACTCTACCTTTATTATCTGTAATGACAACTTCTCTATCTCCTCCTTTTTCCATCAATACGATATGTTTCATGGTTGTTTCGGAATAGTATTCTTCAAGTACTTCTCTGTGATTGGATCCGTTTTTCAACAATAAAGAAAATTCTTCCTCAATTCTTGTGTGAATAATATTTTGATGGAGATAAAAAATTAGAAAAGTTTCCATTATCAATACAACAATAAAAAAATAGGCTGTTAACTTTGTCGATATTCTATTCATTAGAGCATTCGATCCTCCCAACTAGTTAAATCTGGATTGTTAAGTTGCAAATACATTGTTGTCTGATAACATTTAAGTTTAGATAGGCAATATTTGCTCCATATATTGTTTTATACTGTCTTCACTCATCTCGCCGGTTATTATTTTCTCTATTTTCCCTTCTGGGTTAATAAGAAAAGTAGTTGGCAAAGGGTTAATATTATAAGTTTCCATTACACTTTTATTGTCATCAATTAAAACTGGAAAAGTTAAGCCTTTTCGATCAATATATTTTTGAACTACAAAATCAGATTCTCCTATGTTTACCGCTAGTATTTGAAGTCCTTGATCTTTAACTTCTTGATACTGTTTGTCCATTAGCGGAAATTCTCTTTCACATGGTTTACACCAAGTTCCCCAGAAATTCAAAAAGACTCCTTGTCCTTTGTACTCCGACAATTGATGTCTTTCTCCATTCATATCAGTTAGAACGAAGTCAGGAGCTTCATCTCCTACTTGTAATACACCATTTTTCTCTTTAGATAAGTTAGAATATATGGTGAAGATAATTACTCCAACCATTAATATCAAGAGTACAAACCGTATGTAAAATCTTTTTTGCTTCTTATCCATAGTAACAATAAACCTACTTTCCTAATTATTTATAATTGTGCTCTAAAACCCTGTAAATCCTCCAAAAAAAGGAGTTAAAATTGCTATTATTTTTGTCATCATATCAAAATACAACAAGATACCCATTATAATCATTAAAAATCCACCTAATCTCATGAAAAGTCCATTTCTCTTTTGAAGAAACTTCATTTTTCCAATAAACAATGACATTATGAGAAACGGAATGGAGAAACCCAGTACATAAAATAGCATATACAACATTCCTCTGTCAGGGTCAGAAACTCCTAAAGCAATTACACCTGCTAGTATTGGTCCAGTACACGGTGTCCATCCAGCAGCAAACCCCATACCGATCAATACGGATCCTATATAACCTTTAGGTCTTTTTCTGAATTGGACTCTTTTCTCTGATAGTAAAAATTCAAATTTAAAAACCCCAATAACTACTAAACCAAAAAATACGAGGATAATAGCACCAATTTGTCTTAGTAAGTCTTGGTATTGAAGAAAAAACGTCCCGATGAAAGAGGTGGAAAAACCCAATGCCATAAAGATGGCTGAAAATCCAAGTAAAAATAGAAGCGTGTGTACCAATGCCTTCTTATTTAGTATTCCTTTTTCTTCTTTTAGTTCATTTAAAGATACCCCGGTAACATAGGACAGAAATGCAGGATAAAGGGGTAATGAACAAGGTGATATAAAAGACAGTAATCCCGCACCAAAAGCTAAAAATAAACTTAATTGTTCAAACAAAGAGTTTCACCTAACCTTTCATGCTTATAATCTACTAACAATGCTTTCTAATCCTTCTAGCAATTCAAAGAGTTTAAATAAGTCACTAAACTTATAGATATTTATCCAAGCTGTGCCTACTTGCGTGTCTTTATATTAAGAGGACATTAACTAACAAAATATTCTAAATAATAATATTTGAACGATTTAAGATATATTATTCAAACTAGAATCAACAAAGGATTAGCCTTGGGACAACTGATTAAGGCAATCCTCTGAGATAGTATAGAGAATAAATATGAAGAAACTATGCAGAAGTAACCCCAAAAAATATTATAATGAACTTTATGAGCTTTCTGTGTCTAACTATTTTTTTGTTTTCTTCATTAGATTTTTTAGATAAGACTACTTTCAATTCAAAAAAAAATGTATTTGAAAAACATTAGCACCGTAATTTTACCTATACAATTAATAAACGAGGTAACCCTAATCAAATTAGGGTTACCTCGTTTATTATAGAATGACATGTTTAGTTTACCTTGTAATTGCTTCTTACTTGTTTTGCTTTTTCCTCGAAAGTATCCTTGTCATATAGTTGACACTTTAAATAGAGCTATTTAATCTTATCTTTTTAATTATTAAATCTTTTAAATGATTTAGAACATCGGTTCTTAATCCTGCCTTCTTAGCAATTTTCCATACTTTTAATATTTCATTGTTTCTCATCAGCTCTTCAATACTTAAGTCTATTCTACGAATTTGAAATTGTTCTGTTGTTTCTACAACTTTTTCCAGTTCTCTTTTGGTTTTGGGTAGTTTTTCTAACTGTTTTTCAATCAAGGATAAGTATCCTATTCTCCTACCTATTTCAGCCTTAGTTATACGAAGCTGTCTTATTGTTATTAATTGATTTGCTGTTTCCCTTACCAGCATTGCCATATTCTCATCCCTATAATTCCAATCTACTCGATTCTTGTTAGATCTTTGATTCATATTATTGGGTTTATTTTGCATCAACCAATTCCTATCATGCTTATATAACCAATTGTATAACGATTTTCTTAATGGAGATGGTTGTTCATTTTTAATAAATATCCATTCATTTCTCCTTGTTTGTATAAAACCGTTTAGAGTTTTTAGTGTGCCATTATATATATTGGTATCAGTGATCAATAAATTAGCCTGGCGTTTAACAGTCTTAGGGTCAACACCCAATTGTCTTGCTTTTTCCCTTAAAGATAACTTTTCATCTCCCCATAATACCCAAAGTTTATTCTTCCAAACATCGCCAAACTCCTTTATCCGCCCAAATTCCATTTGAGCTCCTTCAGACGTATCAGGTCCCCTTCGTGAATAGACAAATCCGCATTCACAAGTAAAAGTCCCAACTGGTTTCCCCGTATCCGAGCATCTTGTAATAGTACATAAAGTAATGACTTTCTCTCCAAAATGTCTTGATACTTTATTTAAACAAGGCCAAGGACCATTGAAGAATGGATTAACTAACGTTGATGAAGAATTACTTTCTAAAATTGTGGAAGTTATGCTCTGCCCCAAGAAACCGTGTAATAAGATATGCCTCAGCGGGTGAATCACTTCATCAGAATTTCGCAAAAATTTATGTAACCAGGTATGCTGTTTATCTTCTTCCACATGACTTCCCATTAATGTTAATAAATCACGTCCATAATAATTGTTAAAGCTAGGGATTAGTTTATAGAACTTTATTCTACCCTTTACTGATAACATATTTATATTCTGTATTTCTTTTAAATAAATGTTCCTTACATTATTTTTTCTTACAATCTTCTCTGAATTGTAATTTAGTAAATAAAATGAATTCTGCGCTATAAATAAATTTAGATAATTTTCTACAATTACCTCTTCCGTATTAATATTTATTGTAATAGTGTCTAAAGGAACAAATTCATGCTTATTTCTTCTTTGCGAGTACGGAACATTAGCCTCTCTTAAATTAACCTTATGCTTGTAACATACTATAACTCCCGGTATTTGATGTGCACGATGCCAATAAGCTAAACCATACTGAGCTCTATTATTCATTGCACACACTGTACAATATCTTAAATTTTTGGGAGGTTTCACACCGTTTGCGGTTAAGCCCACCAACATATGGATAGAACGTCCGTTGCTAAAGTACATTTCCTCTCGAATATTTTCTAGTCTATCACTAGGAATAAAGTGACTATAATAGGGCATTAAAGTATGGTCATAAAGCAATTTCTCTTTGCTGATAACTTTACCAGGAATCCGTGAAGCTAATACATCTAGATTGCATGGTAAATCAGTTACAGAACATACTGTTTCACACCCGAATAAATCTCTCATAGTTTTTTTAAAGCTTTCATTTCCAGAGTAATTATGATATCTGGCTAATGCACTATATAGCAATTCGTCTGGATAAAGTGGAGGAAAAAAATGCATACTTCTTAATGCTCCTTACGACGAGTTAATTTGATCGATTTGATCCTCTAACCATTGTATAACCGTAAGTGAACTCTTTTTATACATTTTAAATCTATTTTGAATCAATTTTAACGATAAATTTTTATACCTGGATTCTTTAAACCACTTAACTACTTTCGGGAAAATACGAATTAAATATTGATCGTCTGTTTCTAAGCTACGCTCTATTAAATGTATTGTCCTTGGAAGATACTCACTAAATCTATAACAACGGTTCTGCACAAAACTTGGTATTGTTTTAAATATTGAAGTTTTGGTAATCTTCGTTTCAGGTGGATTTTCCCACAATCTATCTACAGCTGCTGAAACTAGTTGATACATTTCATCATCTAAAGATTCTAAATTCAGCATTTTAGGTAATTTTCTTTTTGGTGGCAAATGAAGTTCCATCCAAGTACGATCATGCTTCATTCCCCAATCGTATCGATGAATATTGTATTTTCTAATTTGAGGTCTATTTGCTCGCTTACCTAAAATACTAATAGCTTCGAGAACAGTCTCTTTACATAGTTCTAACTTTGAATTGTTGTCTGTTACCGCTACCTCAAGTTTTCCTTGCAAAATCTCTTTGTGTCCATTATTCTGGTTTATTGTTAACAGATTACTTTCATTTTCCTTCTTATAAAGCTTCAAATACTTTCTAACAGTTGTTCTATTTGAACGAAGGAACTCTGCAGTTTGAGTAATAGTATACCCTTTGTTAATATACTTTGTTGCCTGATTAATAAATAATGCACCCATTGTTTCAATTGAAAATAGAGTTTCATCTTCCAAATGGGGAAAACCTTTTCTATAATAAGTCATTCCACAATAATTACAAGTAAAATAGCCAGTAATCCACTCATGAACTTTTCTTCTACATATATTTATTACCCTTTGATTATACTGGGGACATATTCGATTATTACATACCCATGGACCATTTCCGAATGGTAATGGAAAGAAATAAGTTTCATCCTGTTTTAAGAAGTTCTCTGTATTCCCAGAAAGAAAACGCATTAATAAAATGTAAAATATTGTATGCTTCCTCAAATCATCTGGTGCGAATAAACTAGGCATTACTCTCAAAAGTTCATTAACATTCAATCCTAACTCAATTAAAACTTCTTTCCCATAGTAATCAACCATATCAGAAATAAGGTCCTTCTTAAAAATAGTATCTCCTTTAAAATGAATGTATCCTCTGTTTCCTAGGCGAACCATTAGTTGTTGATAGACATAGTTTAATGTTAAGGTGTTATACGACATAAGTGCTTTAATATCATCTAGGAATTCATATTTATTGGTGTCCATCCATTCTTTAGTATTTTCATTAATCTCATGGCCATTCGGACACTTGGGCTCGGTTAACATTAAATTAGCATTACTGCTTGCAAAGGGTATGTCGCAGTGAGAGCAACTATAAACGAGTTTTGTTTCGTGAATAGGACAAACGGTTAAAAAAGAAAATTGATGTGTTCTGTGCGCATATACTTCTCCGAACCTTTCATAATCATCATTTAGGCAAGTCGGGCAATACCTAATACTATTTGATAAAAACTGGTTTTCCAGTGTTTTAATTTTCATGCTTAAACCGCCACTAGAATTGTAAAATACATTGGTTATAGTATTATGTAAGTCTTTATTAACAAAAGGTCGAAAAAGAGGATAGAATGTGTGATTATCAATAAGATTTATTATAAATTCTTCAGAAACTCCTAGCCCATTAATAACATGAATTAAATTTTCAGGGTACATAACCATAGTAGAATATGCTTTTCCTAATAATTCTTTTCTATTTTTTAGATAAGATCTATGTGGGGAACGTAAATGGTATCTATATAAAATACTCCTAAAATCTTCATCTGGAAAAGTAGTTGGGAAAGATATGATATTGCTCATATCAAGTCTCCTCTTTCCCTAAAACGAATTCCTCATATAAACTAACAAGTCCAGCATCTCGAAGTGCTTCATCAGTGGTTTTATTAGTATTTAAACCTTCAAAGACCACGAACCTTAAATCATCGTGATCGTATTCTTCCAGGTTTTTCTTCCTTCTCTTATTGCTTTTACTTGATTTTCCAGTAACCTCTTCGCTCGTTACAATACTGTTGTTTTCCAATACTAACTTTGCCATTTCAGCATACAACAGCTCATTATCCTGTGAACCATTGTTTTCTCGTTCAACTCTTATTGCATACTTTTTAGCTTCTTCTTCTGTACAACCCATCCTTGTCGCAAAGCTAGTTAATTGTTCAATTAAGATTCTCTTATTTCTTTGCAATAAAATTCTTTTATGCTCTTCCGACATCTGACCGTCTATTTGTATACGGTGACGAATATCCATAAGATAACTATTAAACGAGATCCAGTCAGGTTTTAAATCATCGAACTCATCAGCGTTTACTTCTTCTCCATTTCGAATACGTTCGAATATTGGTTGTACCAGTCTTAAAGTTTTATTAGCAACACTTTCTATCATTTCAACATCTATCTTTTCAGTGTCACTATATAGAATTGCATGGGATTGTACATGCATAAATAGTTTGACCGCAAAATCAGGAATTCCAATCGTATGATAATACATGGCAGATTTAATTTCAGGTGTAATTTCAGTGAAGCTTTTGGTATATTGCAGATCCCATAAACTCTCAATAAACTGTTCCCATTCCCATTCATCTTTCATTCTGTCCGTTATATTTTCTCCATAGCTATTAGATACTCCCCTACGGGTATTGGCTAAGCTCGATTTAAAAATATAAAGAGCTTTAAAAGTTCCTATAATGACAATTGGAATACCTATAGAATTAGTAAGTTCCGTAATGAAATCAATCATTTTTTCATCTCCGCCTGAATGAGCACGGTTTACTCTTTGGATTTCATCAATTACTAAAATGCCCAAATTTATTAAACCTGCAACTTTTGCCATACGCTTTGCTAATACTTCAATTCTGCCATCCTTCTCAGCTAAATCCTCATAGTAAGTAGTGCCCAACAAGTCATCAACAGCTGTATAAAAATTCCGACATAGAGCACCTATTGATTTATTACTAGGACATTCAATTTTTAACCAAACCACTTGTTTACAAGTTAATTGGTTATTTTTGTAGCTAGTATGATGAATTACTTGAGGAATCAAGGATAAAAGCTTGTCGTATGACTTCGATTTTCCCATACCACTTAATCCAATTTCTGCGCACTGTTGAGCAGTTTGGGTTTGTCCAAGGAGGTTTAGCCCCTTCTCATCTGTGCCATGTTCTAATATTTTGTCATATCCAACAGAAAGATACCTATGATATAGAGGAGTCATCGGATTCCTTGATTGATAGCCGATTTTTATCATACTATATAGGTTCCGGTATTTATTGAAATGAGAAGAAAGAGGTAACCAAAAACTAGGCTTAATCTGTTGTACCAATTCAATTCTATCCTCATCATCGAGGCCATCTATATTACCATTGAACCTTGGAACTGAATAAAGTAGATCATAGAGTTCTTCTCGTGATAAACGATTAGGAAGTGCCTCGATAAAAGGATTCCCTATACTTTCAGGGACAATTTGTTCCTTATATTCTGCTCTTACTTGATAGCCCTTTAAATAGATAAAACGATCATTTTTCATTTCCACGATTTTCTCGTCTCTCCTTGTTTTTAGACATTAAGAAAAGCTGCATTTCTGTCATTTTTGTAATTTCGGATTGACGATTTGTATTTTCACTATTACTTGAGACTTCATTACTTACCTGTTTAATATCTTCCTCTCTCTTAACTGTAGTCCATGCATCCTCACTAGAAGTCATCCTCTTGTCTAAATTACGTGCAAGTCGCTTATTCTTAAACTTTCCAGATTTCGGCATACCTCTTTGTGCCTCTTTTGTTTTCTCTTTCTCAGATAAAGATAAACTTTCTGCAACAGCATCTAGGGGACCCTCTATATTTACCCGTTGTTTTTTTAGCTGTTTAAGCTGTTTGTTCTTATAACTCAACAACACCTTAACATCATTGAAGTGTAAATCCCTATAGTCATTGAATTTTGGTGTTAGGAAGCACGGTTCAAATGTTCCATCCTTTAAGCTAATAAAAATACTACTACAATTTCTAGGATCATAATTCACAACTACCTTTTTTTGTCCATAAATACTCTCTTGTTCAAACCACTTTTCCTCAAAACCTCTATCCGAAGAAAAGGACATTTTCTTAAAGGTAATACCGCTTCTTGTTACTATGCCTTCTCCTTTCGGTAGTAGTTTTAATCTAATTAAATCTCGTGGCATTTCGTGGAGGAGATTCTTTTTTAATCCCCAGTTCCATATTCCCAATGGAGTCAATTCAACTTTTTCCTCGAACATTTCCCTCGTCATTAGATATTCATCCGGTAAAGCAGATTTGTTAAACTCAAGGACAAATAAAATAGTCAATTTCGAAAAAGCCTCGATTGTATGGACCGCGTAGTTCTCTGGGTTCTTGTCCCCTCTTTCTCGATGCTCCTTTCGAACAGCACTAACGGGTATGGATTCTCGTATTCTTGCATTATATCTACGAAATTGTTGTTCAATATATGGCTTAAAATCTCCACGATAGGAAGGTGTGTTTCCGACTCTCACATTAATATCCACTAAATTATTTGAGTTTCTACTTTTATGTTCTCCACGGTCTCCAACAATAAATTTAGGCAAATGGAGGCAAGGCCAATCTTCTTCCGTTATTTCTATTCCAAACCTTTTACAATACTCTACTTTATTAGTAGAAGCATTTTCTAAAGCTACCATTTCTTCTTCCCAAGATGGAGTAATGCAAATGTGTACACCGACAATCATTCTGGACATAACATCTTTGACAAAATATACATGTGCCCTACCTATTACCGTTTCTCTATCTAACGACACAAGAATTACATCTGCTGGAGTCGAATCAATCTCATAATAAGCACCTGGACCTTGAACATTTTCCTCTGGTGTACCCTTAAAAGCTCTTGCATTCATCTCTGCTTTTCGCTCACCATACCTTGCACTGTATTTCTGCTTTGAGTTAAAGTTGTTCTGATACCAATAGCGAAACATTCTTAATGTTGGACATTTCTCGGGTTCTACTATTGGGACCATTTCGTTAAACTCTCGATAAAATCCCGTTTTATACCTATGTTGTAAAAGTTTTTTATGGGTTTCTGTAATAGTTAATCCTTGTTCAATATGAAATTTTTTTATGGCCCATAGAAAATTTTCCTTGTCTTCATCACGGATAATATACTCATTTCCATCTTCAGCTTTTGGACCAGCTTTCTTATCAGAGTATTGTCTTTTATTTACCCCACAATCAAAGTAATTATTTAATAGACCATTAATTGATTTTCCATAAAACCAGTATTTTTTTATCCATTCATGAATAGTTTTTCTTTGTTTTCCTGTAATTTTCATTACCTCTCTAACCATTAAACCTCTAGATTCTGGATAGTATATCTCTGGTTCTTTCATAACTATTGACTTTATTATCTCCCACTTAATATCTCTGTTATCAATATGCCTCTTCGAATATTCCTGATTGGCTTTAATCAACCTTATATCAGGCTCTAAATTATATGTGCTTGCAACTCCATCTTCAATTAGTTGAATTAAATCTTGATACGAGCGAAAATAGGGAAATTGCATTTTTTTCCTATTCATTATATTCATAAGAACTACTTTACTACGATCCTCAGAAATCCATAATATTCTTTCCAACACTAATTCTTGGTCGGAAATATTTTCAAATTGTATTATGGTATTTTCAAATAATTGCATACAAATTCACCTCATTTTTTTAATACTACTGTCTATCAACAATCAAACTTAGAGGTCTATTTTCCCTTATAAGCAGATTCATATCTGTTTTCCATAACTTATTTACCAACATGTGCTGAACAATATATAAAGATGTACCAGCCTCCAACCCAAGTTTCATATCGCATTTCAAACAATTTTTACTTATAGAATCTTTTGGGCTACAAGAGAAAAGGGTTTTAAGTAAAGGATCAGCAACTAAATCTATAACTTCTGAGTCAACACCTGGCCGTGTACCTAAAAATTTTGCATCATACATCCAGTCTATGTTTTTAATCATATTTATTGGTTTTGGTTTATCAAAAACCATTTTCCAACTTATACCCATCTCTAGGAAATATCGTCTCTCTATTTCAAATAATTCTAATGTTCTCTTTGTAAGCTTAGTCACTGGTTTTATAGTTCTAGCTACATCAGTTATTTCCCCGTCTTCGTTTACTACACTTAACATAAAATCCGTTGACATAATTACCTTCTCACCTTTGTAATGTGGATGGCGAATATTTAATTTATCCGCAATTTCAATAGTCATTTCTATTGGGGTCAACGGATACTGTTCTCTAATATCTACAACACAGTCTGCCCATTCTTGAACAAGAAGAAATTGGTATTCATGTTTGGATAGAGTATGATGTATTCTCCTTGTTTTCCATCCATGCGTCCTTGTCAACCATCCCTCAGAAGCTACCTTATTGTCATTGGCTTGTATAAAAGGTACATAGTCTTTCCCTCTCCCCTGGCCCCTGCCATCACTCAAACGATTTAAATGTGACTTACTAATACTGCTATTACTCATTTAACAACCCCCAATATAATAAAAGGCACATAACGGTATTCCATTATGCACCTCAATAATAGTTTTAATAATTTTCACTCTGAATTTTACTTATCAGAAAAATCTAAATGTTTATTTTATATGTAGTATAATAACCTTAATAGACTATTTTAAAACACTATTTTAAAAATAGTAGGAACTTTAAATTAAAAGATATAGTTTAAGGCAAAATAACGGATTCCTATTTAAAGCATTTGATAAATCCTTTGTTTGCTCCAAGAGTGGGAAACCTTTAATAATCCTTTTGCAAAGTTCTATGTTGAAAGGATAAAAATATTAATACAAATCCTTATTTTATTATGTTTATCTTCTTTATAAATTTTTAATGTAGCTTATAAGTCTAAAGAAAAGGATGAATTGAAAATGTATATCGCTGAATTAAGTATCGAGAATTTTAGAACATTTAATTCTAGAACAACAATTGAATTTCACGAAGGTACTAATGTGATAATAGGTCAAAATAATGCTGGAAAGACAACAATTATTAAAGCATTGCAATTGTTATTTGATAATCAACAGAACAAACGTTTATCTGTTGATGATTTTAATAGAACTATTACAACTACAGAATTAAAAAAGGCTCCTCCAAAAATAATAATTTCAGCAAAATTAGTTGAGTCGCTAGAGGAACCTGAATACTCTGATGACCTTGTAACTGTATCAACCTGGCTTACTAAAATTGAGAGTCCATATGAAGCTTGCATTACTTACGAGTTCTACCTACCAGATAAGGAAGTGGATTCTTACGTAAAAACGATGTCTGACATAGATGTAAATCAAACTGAAGAATACTGGAATGTCATTCGTAACATTTTTTTGAGAAAATACACACAAAAGATTTATGTAGGAAATCCAGAACAAAAAAACCTAATTGATCCAGAAAACATAAATAAATTTGACTTTCAATTCTTAACTGCCATTAGGGATGTTGAACGTGATCTTTTCACTGGAAGAAATACCTTATTAAAAGAAGTAATCGACTTTTTTATGGACTACGAGATTAAGATTGATGAAAAACTTAACAAAGATGAAAAAATAAAACAAATAAAAGCTAAGAAGAAAGCTTTTTCAACTGATGCACAACTTTTGATTACTTCATTGCAAGCTCGGATGAGTGAAGGAAACATTCACATGCTTAAATACGTTGAAGATACTGGAGCTGGATTTGGAGGTATGAAGCCATCTTTTGATGGGACGATATTAGATACAGAACTATATTCTGCTCTTAAACTAATTATAGAAAGTGAAACGGGTATTAAACTTCCTGCTATACATAATGGTCTTGGCTATAATAACTTGATTTACATTTCTCTTCTGCTGGCAAAAATGCAGAAAGATGCGTCAGGGGATTACTTAGGCTCAAATGCAAAGGTCTATTCAATTTTAGCTATTGAAGAGCCTGAAGCCCATTTACATCCTAATATGCAATATAAGTTTTTGAAGTTCTTAAAAGAAAACCAAAGTTCTCAAGTAAATCAAATTTTTATAACCTCTCATTCACCAAATATAACTGCAGCTGTTGAATTGGATGATATCATTGTATTGCAAAAAGAGCAGGAAAATGTTCATGTCGCTTATCCAGGGAGAGTATTTACTGCAAGTACAGAAGACCAAAAATCGAAAAATTACGTAAAACGTTTTATTGATGTGACAAAAGCAGATATGTTCTTTGCAAACAGTTTAATTTTGGTGGAGGGCTTAGCAGAGTTGTTGTTAGTTCCAGAGTTTGCAAAAAAGTTGGATTTTGATCTAGTGGATACTCATACTTCAATCATTAATATTGGTGGTCGGTACTTTGATCACTTTTTAAAATTGTTTGATCAAGAAAAGAGCGAGTATGCTATTAAGAAAAAGGTTGCATGTATTACAGACCTAGATCCCGTCCGAAAAGAAAGAAAAAAGGGTGCTTCTTGGGTTGCTTGTTCACCATTGTTTATTGACGTTGCTCCAAATAACTATGAATATAAATCATATTCGAATACTTTGATTGATAAAAGAAAAAATAATAAACAAGATTTAATTAAAGTATTTAGCCAAAAAGAAAAGGAAAGTTCTACATTTGAATATGACCTATTATTGAAAAATATTACTACTGAAAGCCTACTAACAGAATCAGTCTCTAATATAGAAGAAATAAAACGATTAATGAGCGCTTTAAAGGATGGGAAGTCGATTCAAGATATTACAGATATATTAAGCGAAAATAATTATGGAAAGGAAGTTAGAGAATATGTTAGTGGTGAAATATTTAATGAACCTAAAAAAGCGGAAAAAATAAAAGCTAAAATAATAGCCGGACGATATTTAAATTCTATAAAAAAGGGCCAAGTAGCACAGGAATTAGCTTATGTTGTTGCTACAAGTAATAAAGAAAAAATTAGTCCCCCAGACTACATTAAAGAGGCGATAACATGGATTTGTCAAAAGCAGTAAAGCTAAACGATAGTAATGGAAATATACCAATTGACAATCACTTCAAGCTTTATGCAGGTCCAGGTGCAGGAAAAACCACGTTTCTAACTCGTCATATTCACTGGATTTTAAATCAATCAAAAAAGCTATCGAAAGTTAAAAAAGTTGCTTGTATTACTTACACTAATATCGGTGTAGAAACCTTAAAAAGTCGTCTGAAAGATACAGCTGAAGATGTTGAGGTAAGCACTATACATAGCTTTCTTTACAAACATGTTTTAAAACCGTATTTGTGGATGTTAGATGATTGTCCTTTTCCTGTTGAACATTTAGACGGGCACGAAGAAGTTAAATTAGGAAGGTCTTTACTTCAAGAATACAAAACTAGAAGTAAACAACATTTTGATGAGAGTCTCAATAAGGATCTAGCTCATTCTTTGGGAAATTTAATGTGGATGTTAAATGGAACTACAATAGAACTGAATTTTCTCAAAGTATACCAATCCAAGGTTGGACGCTATAATATCAAGAAAAATTCATACTTAGTTTATAAAGAATTATGCTGGGAAAATGGACTTTTGAGTCATGATGATGTTCTATACTTTTCATATTTGCTTCTACTTCAAAAAAATGAAATAAGAGAAGTTATTAGAGCAAAATTCCCTTATATTCTACTAGATGAGTTTCAAGACACAAGTCCTCTACAAGCTGAAATCATTAAATTAATTGCGGAGAAAGAAACGGTAATCGGGGTTATTGGAGATCCTTGTCAGGCCATATTCTCATTTCAAGGTACTGATGATAATTTGTTTGATCAATTTAAACTTGATGGTATGTCCCTTCATTATTTAGAAAACAATCATCGCTCTACTGAACAAATCATCAAAATACTAAATCATATACGATCCCAGAGAGACTTTAATCAATGTAGTCCAGACAAAAAGGTTGGCGAGATTCCAGTATTACTAATTGGAAGTTCATTTACAGCACATAAGTATGTTTCTCAAACTCTTGGGATTAACAGTTTCTATACATTGGCTTACCGAAATAATGAAACTAATGCTATTAAATATGATTTCAAGGGTAATAACACGGAGGGAATCGATTTGATTTTTGGAGATAGTTCTAGAGGATGGATGATTTATTATATTATCCATGCAATTGAATACGGGAAGCAATTAAAGTTACAAGATGCCATCAAATTTATGAAAAAAGCTTACAGAAAGATTGATGGATTTTCAGATAAGAAAGCATTTAGCAATCTGAAAAGACTCTTAGAAGCATATAATAATTTTTGCGATGGAAATATTAAAGATTTTTATAACAATTACATTTTTGGTCATTATGGAGTTAAAGGAAAAATTTCGAGTGGAAAGGTGAAAGGCTACTATGAACAATTACTTTATAAGAGAGCAGCAATAGAAGTCAAAATTTCTGATGATATAAGTGTGTTTAAGACTATCCACAAGTCAAAGGGCGATGAATTTGACAATGTTCTTGTTGTGATTCCAGAGACCAATAGTGAAAAGAGCCTTGAATTTTTGCTTACACCTGATATGAGTAAAGAAGATCACCGCGTTTACTATGTCGCATTAAGTAGAGCAAAAAAGAACCTATTTATTAATGTTCCTGTTATTTCTAGTGAAGTACTTCAGGAGTTAGCACATCTAAATATAGACCCCATTTACTTATAAGCAAAAAAAGGACTCAATTTGGTCCTTTTTTTTGTGGATGTGGCCTCGACGCTATTAATAATTAACATAAACAAATAAAAATATTTCGGTTAAAGAATAAGGAGTCTATTAATGGACAATAAATATTGTAAATAGGAGGGAAAATTATCTATGTTAAAAAAAGATGATGATAAAGTAATCTATTGCTACAGTTGTCGTAAAAAGAGCATATTTACTCGGAGAGATGTAAGTAATAATAACGGTGTAGAAAGTCATTGTAGCGAGTGTGAATATGTGTGGTTTGAATGGCAAAACCGAGCAGTAGAGCGAGAAAAAGAAAAATGGCTGGAATACAATGGAGGATTAAGAAGTAAGTTTAAACTCCCCAATCAAACTTCATACAATAACTCCTGATATTTATTTTTTTCTCTTTAAGTACGATTATATCATTAACTTTTAAATCCTTTACATGCAATATTGATTAGGTATACTACCCAATTTTTAATCTGGTTCTACTATATTTGAGATATTTTATTAAAAGAAAAAGGAACTAGATTTTTTTGAGTCCTTTGTGAAAGAGAATTGTAGCGGGTTTTCACCAGGTCCCCCAAAAACACAAGTACCTCTAACAGAAGTTTAAGGTCTTATGAATTCGTTCTACTCGTAATTACATCCTTCATGCAACATCATCCAAAATCACGCTTGAAGTGTTCGGTTTGTTTGAAATTGGCGATGAATATCACACCATGAAAGAATAACACTTTTCTGTTGTAACTTTAAAATAAAGTTTGATTAAAGATATCCTTTTAACCCTAAAAAAAGCAAATAAACAAAGTAACCCGTCTTGATTTAAAATATCAAACTTTATTTAATACTAACACTGAAATGGAAAATAAAGACAGCCTGTGGTTTTGTAGCATCCACAGGCTGTCTTTAACAATAATTTTGTTATATAGATTTCTAACCATTTTCATGCTTTAATATATTATTTTGAAATAGTAGTATCTATCTGCTTGAGTTACCAACTATGTTGTAAAGTTACTAACTATGTTGTAAGGTTACCAACTATGTTGTAAAGTTACCAACTATGATGTAACTGGACATCACATAAATTACATGTAAACAAAATTATTTTACTCAACCGTAACGGATTTAGCTAGATTTCTAGGTTTATCTACGTCACAGTCTCTGTGAAGTGCTGCATAGTAGCTAATCAGCTGTAGTGGGATAACTGCTACTAGCGGAGCGAATAATTCATGTACTTTTGGAAGAACATAACGATCTTCCTCTTCCTCGAAGCCTTCCATCGCTATAATACAAGGATTTGCTCCACGAGCAACTACCTCTTTCACGTTTCCACGAACGTTTAAGCTTACTGCCTGCTGTGTTGCTAATGCAATCACAGGTGTGCCATCTTCAATGAGTGCAATCGTGCCATGCTTAAGTTCTCCTCCAGCAAAGCCTTCTGCTTGGATGTAAGAAATCTCTTTAAGCTTAAGAGCGCCCTCTAAGCTAATATAATAATCCACGTTTCTTCCGATGAAGAAAGCGTTTCTAGTAGTAGAAAGGTATTCTGTTGCAATCTCTTCAAGCTCTTCTTTAGTATCTACGATTGCTTGAACCGCATTTGCAACAATGCCAAGCTCTTGTACGACATCAAAGTCTAGCTCTTTCCCTTGGGATTTTGCAAATACAGATGCCGTGACCATTAGCACTGCTACCTGAGCAACATAAGCTTTTGTAGAAGCTACAGCAATTTCAGGACCAGCATGCAATAATAACGTATGATCCGCTTCACGAGAAAGTGTGGATCCAGGTACGTTAGTTACAGTTAGTGTTGGATACCCTTTTTCTTTGATTTTCACTAATACTTGGCGACTATCTGCCGTTTCACCAGATTGTGTGATGAAGATGAATAAAGGCTTTTCCGATAGAAGTGGCATATTATAACCAAATTCACTTGAGATATGAACCTCTACTGGGATACCAGCAATTTTCTCGAAATATTCTTTACCGATCAAACCAGCGTGGTAGCTAGTTCCCGCTGCAATGATATATAGACGATCCGCATCTTTTAGTGCCTCCAAAATAGCAGAGTCGATTGTAAGCTCGCCTTGCTCGTTTTGATAGGCTTGGATAATTTTGCGAAGAACAGTCGGCTGTTCATCGATTTCTTTTAACATATAGTGAGGATATGTTCCTTTTTCAATGTCACTCATATCTAGCTCTGCTTTATAAGGAGCACGCTCTACTTTTTTGCCATCAAGCGTTTGGATTTCTACTGATTCCTTGCGCACGATTACGATTTCTTGGTCATGAAGCTCCACGTACTGCTCTGTTACTTGTAGCATTGCCATTGCATCAGATGCAACCACGTTAAATCCTTCTCCCACACCAACTAGTAATGGGGATTTGTTTTTTGCAACATAGATCGTGCTTTCATCTTCATTATCAATTAAAGCAATTGCATAAGAACCATGAATCAAATGCAACGTTTTTCTTAATGCATCAACAGTTGATAGACCATCTTTTGAGAAGCGTTCGATTAACTGTACAATTACCTCTGTATCTGTATCAGAAGCCATTTGAACATCAGCCAAATAAGCCTTTTTCAATAAATGATAGTTTTCGATTACGCCATTATGCACAAGCGTAAAACGTTTCGTTGTACTTTGATGAGGATGAGCGTTTTCTTGGTTTGGAACTCCGTGAGTCGCCCATCGAGTATGACCAATTCCTAGGTTAGCACTTACATCACCGTCTACAGCTTCGCGCAAATCTGCGATACGTCCCTTTTCCTTAAAAACCATTACTCCATCTTCATTTAAAACTGCAATCCCCGCTGAATCATAACCGCGGTACTCTAATTTTTCTAAGCCTTTTAATAAAATTTCTTTTGCATCATTTTCACCGATATATCCTACAATTCCACACATAATATATATTCCTCCGTTATCATTCATGTCAAAATAAGCATACTAAAAAAAGCCTTAGCAATACAACGCCGGCTGGAAACGCACATAATCTATGCGATACCACTACTGCGCATATCCTAAACATTTTTTAAATACACATGCCTATTAAGCTAAGAATGCCTTCTTTTCCCCTTGGTCATTCAATCACTTGAATGGTTTCTGAAAAAGAATTACAACCGGGCAAATACGGTCGGGAGGCATCCGCCGAAATTTCGATAACCTCCACCTCGTCTGCTGAAAATTTGTTTCGTCCAATTTCTTCAGCTCAGGCGCTTTAATTGTTTTCCTTCTTTAACGCGTTACCTATCCTACCTTTCTACGCGATTACAAAATATTTTAATATAATGCAACTCCATCATTATATCTTCTCAGTATATGTGAGTCAATCGAAACGACAAGGCCTAAAGTACTGAGAAACCTATAAATAGAGAAAGAGACCTATCACTCATGGTCTCTTTTACTCATACTAAAACTGCTCCGTAAACAAGTGCTAGGATAATAACAAACGCAGGATGCAGCTTTACCTTCTCTAACAGCAAATAGCTTCCTACTATTAGAATAAGCGTTGACACTACACCAACTCCGTCTAATGAATCCTTCCCAAACTGAAGAGTCATCACACCTAACAATACTGCTATTACTGGTCTTATGAGCTTTGTAAGGTTTTTAACTTCCGGTGCCTCTTTATATTTTAATAGAATAGCCATCATACTAATCATAAGGATCAAGGAGGGAGCAACTGTCGCAAAGAGAGCAATAGCTGCTCCTAAAATCCCGCCCTCAGTATATCCAATATAGCCTGCCATTTTTGTGGCAATAGGTCCAGGCAAGGAGTTTCCAAGTGCTACTACTTCGCTGAATTCCTGAGTAGTCATCCACTCATAGTTCTCTACTACCTCGTGCTCCACCAACGGAATGGAGGCGGGTCCTCCCCCATATCCCAATATACCCGGGATAAAAAATGCTAGAAACAACTGCCAATAAATCATTTCCGCCCCCTCCTTTTCAATAGAGGAAAAAAGGCAATAGCCATACACACTAGGATGATAATTGCAGGGTGTATATGTAAAAGTTCCATTAGAAACGCAGCACCGGCTATTATTAAACAAGCCTTCCACCATCCAAGGGTTTCTCCAGATTTTTTGATAAAGTCCCAAGTCATTAATGCTAGCATAACTGCAACGACAGGAATAACTGCAGCAGTCATGCCCTGCACTCTTGGGGAATCCTTGAAAGACTGAAGAAAGCCTAGCAAGAGAATCATTAGCACCACGGTAGGAATGACAGAAGCAAGGAGAGCATTAACACAACCCCGAAAGCCAGCTACTCGATAACCAATGTAACCAGCCATCTTGGTTGCTATCGGACCAGGCATCGTATTAGCCAATGCTAAGGTATCACCGAATTCCTCCTCATCCATCCATTCATACTTTTTAACGACTTCCCGGTGAAATAGAGGTATTGACGAAGGTCCCCCGCCAAACCCTAGCATCCCTATTCGGAAAAATGCTAGAGTTATATCTCTTTGAAGTACTGGCTTAGGACGTACAGAGCCACCCTTCAAAGACGGTTTTTCTACCACGCTGCAATAGCTCCATCCGTTCTCGATTCTGTTCCACCCTGGAGGACTCCCGTTTCTGGGTTTCTCCAAATGATTTGCCCACGTCCAAAGCTACCGCCATCCGTAGCTACTTGAATATCATGTCCTTTTCTTACTAAGCTTTGCACCAAATAATTAGGGAGTTCTGGTTCAACATGTACTGTTTTACCTTTAATCCATTGCCAGCGTGGCATATCAAGTGTTGCTTGAGGATTTAACAAATAATCTACCGTGTTTGTTACAACCTGGAAATGTCCCTGGGGCTGCATGTAGCCTCCCATCACACCGAACGGCCCTACGGCTTCTCCGTCTTTCGTTAAGAAGCCTGGAATAATCGTATGGTAAGTTTTCTTTCCTGGCTTTAATACATTAGGATGTGATTCATCTAGAGAGAAATCATGTCCTCTGTTTTGCAATGCAATACCTGTGCCTGGAATGACAACACCAGAACCGAAGCCCATATAGTTACTTTGTATAAAAGAAACCATATTTCCTTCCTCATCAGCAGTTGCCAAATAGACAGTTCCCCCTTTTGGTAATTCATAAGGTTCGGGATCTGTAGCTTCGTCTTGGATTACCGCTTTACGCTTTTCTGCATATTCCTCGGACAATAAATGCTCGACACTTACTGGCATTTCATCAGGCTCCGTTATAAATGCCTGGCCATCCGTAAAGGCTAGCTTCATCGATTCAATTTGTTGATGTAGCGTATGAACACTTTGCCACTCGGGCTTATCTAGCTTATTAAATACATTAAGGGCCATCAAAGCGACCATACCCTGACCGTTTGGAGGAATCTCCCAAACATCATAGCCACGGTAGTTCACAGAAATTGGGTCTACCCACTGAGGCTGATAGGATTGTAGGTCACTTTTAGACAGATATCCCCCATGCTTTCTCATAAATCCATCTATTTGTTCAGCAAGATCTCCTTCATAAAAAGCTTTTGCATTTGTTTCTCCTATAGCACGAAGCGTGCTTGCATGGCCTGGAGACTTCCACACCTCTCCTATTTCTGGAGGGCGACCATCTGGAGCAAATGTTTCAAACCATGCGTTGAATTCCTCTGTCGTAAAGCTCGCTTTAAACTTTTTGTATGCTACCTTCCAATACTTCCCTAAAATTGGGGACAGAGGATAACCCTCCTCCGCATATTGAATTGCAGGCTCTAGTACTTCTTTTAACGGTAATTTGCCAAACCTTTCTGATAAGGCTGCCCATGCAGCAGGGACTCCTGGCACCGTTATTGGTACTACTCCATGCACAGGCATCTTCTCTAGGCCTTGTGCTCGTAGCTTTTCAGCCGAAATAGATTGTGGTGCAGGACCTGATGCATTCAACCCATGAAGCTTTCCTTTTGTCCAGACTAAAGCAAAAGCATCTCCACCGATTCCATTGGAGGTTGGCTCCACCACAGTTAATGCAGCAGCAGTAGCAATAGCTGCATCAATGGCATTCCCACCTTTTTTTAATATATCTAAACCAGCCTGTGCCGCTAAAGGTTGTGACGTTGCAACCATACCTTTTTTAGCAAAAACGGTATTTCTCTTACCTGGAAATGGGTGATATAAGTAATCCATTACGTTCCCCCTATGTAATCATTATTAAATTATTCTGAAAATAAAAATAACACTAGCTTAATATAATGTAAAGGATTAATTACGTAAATGTCAGAAAAAAAGAGATACCAGTATATGGTATCTCTTACTTCTAGCTTAATCCATTATTTAAGCCAACAGTTTAACGATTTCACGGTTGAACGCTGGAATGTCATCTGGTGTACGACTAGTAACTAATTGTTTTTGACAAACGAAAACCTCTTCGTCATGGAACTTAACGCCTGCATTTTCTAAATCTACTTGAATAGATTTATATCCAGTTGCATCTCGACCATTCAGTGTTTTTGCAGTAATTAAAAGCTGAGGTCCATGACAGATTGCAAATACGGGTTTTTTAGCATCCATAAAGTATTTAGCAAATTGTACGAAACGATCATCTGCTCTTAAAATATCGGGAGAAAATCCACCAGGAATGAATAATGCATCAAATTCTTCTGGCTTCACATCGTCAATACCATAGTCAATCGTTACATTTACTTCACCATTTTTACCGGTTACTTGTTTCCCAGCCTCTTGTTCAATAGCGAATACCTCGTGTCCAGCTTCGTTTAAAGCTTGTGCCGGTTTCGCATATTCCGAGTCCTCAAACATATTTGTGATTAATGTTGCTACTTTAGCCATTTCCTCACTCCTCAATTGTTTGTTCTCTCTTATAATTCCACTATACTAGCTAGATTAAACATTTTTCATGAAAAATAGAAAGAAGAGCTTTTTAAGGTTCCCTTTTTACTATAAAAAACCCTGACCGTATTTCTACGGTCAGGGTTACATTATATCTTTAGTCTACTAATCCCATTTCTGCTTTTACTACTTCAACTATACGATTTACATATTTCTCACAGTCTTCTACGGTAGAAGCCTCTACCATTACGCGAACTAATGGTTCTGTTCCTGAAGGACGAACTAACACGCGTCCGTTACCAGCCATTTCTGTCTCCACTTCACTAATGATTGCAGCTACTTTATCATTCTCAGTAACAGCATGCTTATCAGTCACGCGTACATTTACTAGCTTTTGAGGAAAGACTTTCATTTCAGCTGCTAGCTCAGAAAGTTTCTTCCCTGTTACCTTCATAATGTTTACAAGCTGTAAGCCGGTTAACAAACCATCACCTGTAGTATTGTAATCTAGGAAGATAATATGACCAGATTGTTCTCCACCTAGGTTGTAACCATTCTTCTTCATCTCTTCTACAACATAACGATCTCCAACAGAAGTTTTTACACTTGTCATATCATTCGTCTCAAGTGCTTTATAGAAGCCCATGTTACTCATAACAGTAGAAACAACTGTCTTGTTGTTTAATCGTCCTAGGGAATTAAGATATTTTGCACAGATATACATGATTTGGTCGCCATCAACGATGTTCCCTTTTTCATCTACTGCGATAATTCTATCTCCATCACCATCAAATGCTAATCCAACATTTGCTCCCTTTTCAAGAACAAACTTAGCTAAGCCTTCTGGATGTGTAGACCCTACACCATCGTTTATATTCAAGCCGTTAGGCGAAACTCCCATTGTCGAAAGGTCGGCATCTAAGTCAGCAAATACATGAGTACCTAAGGAAGATGTTGCACCATTCGCACAGTCTAAGGCTACATGAATGCCTACGAAGTCTTCATCAATTGATTGCTTAAGATATTGAATGTATTTTTGACCGCCTTCGAAGTAATCGGATACGGATCCGACACCACCACCTGTGGGTCTTGGCAATTCATCCTTCTCTGCATCAAGCAACTGCTCAATTTGTTCTTCTTGCTCATCCGTAAGCTTAAACCCATCTGAACCAAAGAATTTGATACCGTTATCTTCCACGGGGTTATGGGAAGCAGAAATCATTACACCAGCATCTGCGCTCATTACACGTGTAAGATAAGCTACTCCCGGTGTACTAATAACACCTAATCGCATTACTTCCACTCCGACAGATAAAAGACCAGCAACAAGCGCGCCCTCTAGCATATGTCCAGAAATACGTGTATCCCGTCCAATGAGTACCTTTGCTCGCTCTTTAGTATCTTTTGTTAAAATATATCCACCAAAGCGACCTAATTTAAATGCTAATTCCGGTGTTAATTCCTCGTTTGCTACACCTCTTACTCCGTCTGTACCAAAATATTTTCCCATTAATCTTCTCTCCTTAATTACCTGTTATCCTGCTTTTATGCGTCTTTTATCATTAATTTTGCTTCGGATTCAGATGTTTGCCATTCTACATTAGAAGGACCATCAATTTGAATAGGAAGAATTCTTTCACCAACTTCTATGTTTTGGGCATCTACGTAGATAGAAATGTCCCCTGACTGAATATCTTTCAAGGCATCCGGTGTTCCCTTGGCCACAACAGAAATTATTCCATCAGTAGGTGTTTCGAAGCTACTCGCTAGCTGCTCTGGTAATCCTTTTACAGCTATCCTCATTTCTGTAAAGGACTTCTCTGTTATCTCATCAGCTACAGCTGTGTCCTCATCTTCCTTCTCGGCTTCATCCGTACCGTTGGAAGGGGGTGCTACGCTTGTAACATCTGCTTTTATATCAATTTTTTCTTGAGATAATTTGGTCACTCCCTCAGGCACAACCATTTTAACACTGATTGACCCAGTGTCTTCAATTTTACTCACATCTACATCGACATTCAACCTATCAATTTTATCAACAACTGACCTAGGACCATATACCCGCACCTTCTGAGTCGCTGTTGATAGTGCATTAATAGTTAAACCTTCCTTTGGAGTTCCTTTTTTCGAAAGCGAGATAGGTACTTCTTTACTGTATTCTTCAACTGTCACTTTAACATTTACAGTTCTCGGCTCAACAGAGACATCAAGCTTATTAAGATCCAAATCAAGCACTCTAACGCTAGCTTCTTGCTCAAAGGACTTATCTATGCCTTTTTCGCTCGAAATGGTTGCTTTTACATAGCCTATAGATTGTATAACACTTTTTGCTCCTGTTACGTTTACTGTTCGAGGTTCTACAGAAGAAGTCATGACATAGTTCTCTGCTAACAGGCTTTCATTCATGTCAAGATCTACCCGGAATTCCTGGGTGATTTTTTCTTCAATTACTACATTCACATATACGGGGTCTGTTCGGACCTTTAATTTTTCTGAGAAATTTTCCTGTGATATAGCAACTCTATGTTCGCCCATTGGAAGTTCTCTTAAATCTACAAACAGCTTGTAGTCCTTCATAATCTTTGCCGAAGTCACAAAGTTTGCAGGGCCTTGTATATTTACATCTACCGTATCTGGAACTCCAGTGACGACTAAATTTTCATCATCATAATAGACTTCTACTGGAACATCCCTTAATACGTCAATTGCATTGTTGCTAGAGTTCTGATGATCAGATTCCAAATCCGATTTCACGGAAACAAACAGCAATATGGCAAAGGTAAGTGTAATAATTCGCAAAAGCCACGGATTATTCATCATTTTATCCATTTTGTTTCCCCCTCCATCGCCACTTAGAAGGTGTCACTTGCTCCTCAGTTGGACCAAACCAAAGTCTTGTTAAATGATTTTTAAATTCATCCATTGAAAGATTTCGATGTAGGTCTCCGTTAGAAGTAAGGCTTACTGCTCCTGTTTCCTCTGAAACTACAATTGTAATAGCATCTGTGACCTCACTAAGCCCTATTGCAGCTCTATGCCTTGTTCCAAGCTCCTTCGAGATAAAAGGACTTTCAGAAAGTGGTAAGTAACAGCCAGCAGAAACAATCTTATTTTTTTGAACAATAACCGCCCCATCATGTAGTGGCGTATTTGGAATAAAAATATTAATCATTAACTCAGAAGTTAAGTGGGCATTTAAAGGTATTCCCGTCTCAATATATTCTGTCAATCCAGTCTCTCGTTCGATGGAAATTAAAGCACCAATTCGACGCTTTGCCATATAGCTAACAGACTTGGTCATTGCTTCTATTAGACGAGTCTGCTCTTCTTCCTCTTGTAGAGAGCTTCTAGAAAACAATTTCCCCCTACCTATTTGTTCAAGTGCTCTTCTGATCTCAGGTTGGAAAATGATAATAATTGCTAAGAAACCATATGTGATAACTTGATTTAACATCCAGCCAAGTGTATCTAAACCTAGAAAATCAGTTACTACTTTTGCAATAACGATGACAAAGATACCTTTTAATAATTGAACTGCTTTTGTACCTTTAATAAGAGTAATTAATTTATATATAACGAACCATACGAACAAAACGTCTAATATATTGACGATTACGTTCACTGGCATCAAGTCTGTAAATTGTTCCATAAACGACATTGGGCATCCCCCACTTTTTCTCGCAAATCCATATAAAGTAAGTATAACATATTTGAAGTATAGATTTCTCGTTCTAATACTAACGCAAAAAGTCTATCCAGGTTCCTGGATAGACTCCTTTTTTAAAAAGATAGGATAATATATGTGTTTCTCGGGGTATTTATTTCTATTTTTATTCTTCAGTCTTATCGCTTTTAAAGAAGGAGGTAATTTCATTAGCAGTATCTTTTATGGTATACCATAACCAGTCAAATGCTTTGTTAATTTCCTCACTTTTACCTGTAACATTGGCTGTGGAAGCCATATATTTAGAACCGTCGATAATGGACCCATTAATCACTGTTAAATTGCCGTCCAATTCTCCATCAACACGCACATCACCATTCTTAACTATCAAATCTCCTTTAACGACTTGTCCCTCAGGGATTATAACTGTTTCTCCCTCGACAATAACATTCTCTTGCTTTGTGAATGAAAACTGTTGGTCGTTATTATAATTGGAGAAAAGGGCACTACTCATTAAAAGCATAAACATAGCTGCTGCCGTAAGAACAGGATGCTGTCTAAACCATCTGCTTACACCTGTATGTGATTTTTCTTTTGGAAGTCTAGACATAACTGATAAAGTAAAATCATTTGGTGCCTCTACATGAGCTGCTCCTTTTACAAAGGCTACTACATCGCTTAACTCATGCATATGATTGCGACACTCTTGGCACGACTGCAAGTGTGACTTGAGCTCCAGCTCGTGTTCACGACTAATTTCACCATCTAGATATTCATGCATATAGTGAACAATTCGTTCTGGACACGCACTCATCATGATTCCTCCTATTAAAGATTCGGTTGTTTACTTAATTGTTTTCTAAGTGCTTCCCGACCTCGATGTATTCTTGTTTTTACTGTGCCTAATGGGAGATCTAAAATTTCACTTATTTCCTGTAATGATAGTTCCTCCATGTATTTAAGCACTATAGCAGATCGATACTTATCTGGAAGACGGCTGATCTCATATTGAATTCTATCTTGTAGCTCAAGTTTCATCAACTCTTCCTCAGGAAGTTCGTCAGAGGCAGCTATTTGAGAATACATGTCGAGACCTTCCGTACCTTTTACTTCTGCATCTAAATAATAATCAGGCTTTTTTTTACGTATACGATCAATACATAAATTGGTAGCAATACGATACAGCCACGTAGAAAATTTTCTCTTTTGATCGAATGTATGAATATTTATATAGGCCCGGACAAATGCCTCTTGTGCTATATCTTCAGCTTCGTGACGATTGCCAAGCATTCTATAACAAACTTGGAAAAGCCTATTTTGGTAAAGGTCGACAATCTCCGCGAATGCGTCTTTATCTCCTTTAAGTACTTGTTTTATTCTTTTGTTAACTATCGCATCCATCGTGTGATTTCCCCTCCGCTCTATGCGGCTGTCTCTACCTATACGTAAGAAGGATTCAACAGGTTTCATTTTTTTATATTATTTTAATTTTATCAAATATTTCCTGTGTTGTGTTGTTAAAAAAAAGAAAAAGCTGACAATTAGCCTGCTTTTCCTAAAATACTAATAAAACTATTATATTAAGCTTTCTCCAAATAATGAGCCCATAAGTGCTACTGCAGTATCAGCTGTCTTATTTTTCTCATCGAGAATAGGATTTACTTCTACAAATTCAGCAGATGAAATTAAATGAGAGGAATAAAGCATTTCCATAGCTAAATGACTTTCACGATAGCTTATACCTCCTGGTACCGGCGTTCCCACTCCAGGTGTATATAGCGGATCTAATCCATCTAAGTCAAGAGACAAATGCACACCGTCCACTTTACGTTCCAGGAAGTAAGTTATCGTTTGATTCATAACCTCGGTCATTCCTAGCTTATCTATTTCATGCATGGAGAAAACTTTAATACCTTTTTCTCTAATCAGTTCTCTCTCTCCCGGGTCTACAGAGCGGGCGCCAATTATAACTATATTCTCGGGTTTAATCTTCGGTGCAAATTCACGTATGTTCACTAAATCCTTGTGACCTAAGCCTATGCTTACGGCTAATGGCATACCATGAATATTTCCCGATGGAGAAGTTTCAGCAGTGTTTAAGTCTGCATGAGCATCGTACCAGATAACCCCTAGATTTTCATAATGATCAGAAAGACCTGCTAATGTACCGATAGCTATACTATGATCTCCACCTAGGACAAGTGGGAAATCACCTGCCTCTACAACCGCATGCACTTTATTGGCAAGAGCTGTATTAGCTTCAATCACCTGCTCTAAATTTCTTAAGGTAGTAGATGATTCTTTTTTTCTAGTCTGACTGATTAAAATATCCCCTTCATCCTTCACCGTATGACCAAGGTCAGTCAAGCGTTCCACTACTCCAGCATAACGAATTGCACTTGGTCCCATATCTACCCCACGTCTATTTTGGCCAAGATCCATGGGAACCCCTATAATTGTTAGATTTAATTTATTCATTATTTTATACCCCCTTTAGTTCATACACTTATTGTAATTCCTTAAAGGCAGTTGGCTCAACTTAGCATTTTCATGTATATTTATTCAATAATAATTGAAGATGATTTTTTGTTTCTGTCCATTCGTCATTTACAATCGAATATAAAACCGCGTTTCTGACGGTCCCGTTGGATCTCACACGTTCGTTCCTTAACACACCTTCCTTGATGCCCCCAATTCTTTCAATAGCTCGCTGTGACGGTAAGTTTAACTCGTCGGTTTTAAACTGCACACGAATCATCCCCAACGCCTCAAAGCAATGCTGGAGCATCAAGAACTTACAGGTCGTATTTACATGAGTTCTCTGAAAAGCTTTCCCGTAAAAAGTAGAGCCAATTTCACAAGCACGGTTAACTTGATCTATCCCGTAAATCCTAGTCGTACCCATTATTTTCTTGGTATCTGTATGTTCCACTACATAAACAATTGCGGTTTGTTGACCTTGCATTTGATCAATTCCTGCCTGCAGCCAATCTCCTAGCTGTTCTTCACTTTCTACCCTATGTAACATATATTCAAATACGCTAGGCTCATACAGCTCCCACAGTAACGGTATATCGCTTTTCGTTAACAATCTTAACGTAACATCCCCTAGGATTAAGCTTTCCATTTCCTCTCACAACCTCTTCTCTTTTTCTATTTATATCGGAATGTAGAAGTTATTTTGTTATATATCTAAATACAAAAAAACTCTTTTCAATTGAATGAAAAGAGTACAGTATACACACATTAGAATTAAAATGGAGCCTAGCGGGATCGAACCGCTGACCTCCTGCGTGCAAGGCAGGCGCTCTCCCAGCTGAGCTAAGGCCCCATAATAGATAATAGAAAATGGCTGGGGTACCTGGATTCGAACCAGGGCATGACGGAATCAAAATCCGTTGCCTTACCGCTTGGCTATACCCCAAAAACTGGTGGAGGGGGACGGATTCGAACCGCCGAACCCTAAGGAGCGGATTTACAGTCCGCCGCGTTTAGCCACTTCGCTACCCCTCCAGGCTATTATAAAAACTTTAAACTTTATGGTGGAGGATGACGGGCTCGAACCGCCGACCCTCTGCTTGTAAGGCAGATGCTCTCCCAGCTGAGCTAATCCTCCAAAACAGTAATCCTCTTTAAAAACCGGACAATTAATAGTTTAGCATAAGTATTACTTCAAAACAAGCACTTTTTTATGTACATTCCCTACTTTTATGTAAAATAGAAAAGCTTCCAACCGGATTTGAACCGGTGACCTCTTCCTTACCATGGAAGCACTCTACCTACTGAGCTATGGAAGCATAAAAATGGCTCCGAAGGTAGGACTCGAACCTACGACCAATCGGTTAACAGCCGATTGCTCTACCACTGAGCTACTTCGGAACGTTCTTATTATTTAAAGTACAAATATAATTATAACAAGTATACTTTAAATTTCAAGCTTAATTTAGGTATTTTTCCAATGAAATATTCAAGGTTCCAACATATAGAAGTTACCATCTTTTTGAATGATATTCTCTATATTTTATTTCATAGAAGATGCTTCACCATATTATATTGTCCATTTTTATTTAGAAATATGCATAGAAGAATTTTTTATTTAGAGTTTTTTTAATCTATTTTTTAATTCTTAATTATAGCCAAAAATTTAAGCTATTAATAGAGAACAGTGAAATTTAATATTGCTTTTTTATGTTTAAAGTAGAGTTGGTTTTCGCTCTAGACGTAAGCTTTCCGCGGGGGGAGTCGCCGTCTGCCTCTCCAATCAATAGAGTAATTAATGTTAGTATTTTATAGGTAGTGCATTCTATATAAAATTCAACGCTCATTAAAAGATTTAATTATTGCTAGGAGAGTGCTTTTAAAGTAGACGAATGGTACGAGCAGGAATCACAGCTGTCACAGAGTTTAAACGCCTTTTTGATCAGGCTCACGTAATTATTACTCGTAACTCTTTCCTTGCCCTATTCATAACATGCTTAAGTATTTTTGTAATTTCTGGGGAGAGATTGCCTTCTAAACAAAAAAACACCAGCCACAGTCGTTCAGTTCCTCGAACTCTTTGCCCCTCCGGCTTCTCGCTCATTTCTTTATGGAGAGAGTGCCTTCGGCTTTTTTTTGATACAGGACAAAACAAAAAAGCCGCCACCGATTACTCGGTAACGACTTTCTTTGGTGCCCAGCGACGTCCTACTCTTGCAGGGGCGACCCTCCAACTACCATCGGCGGCTGCGAAACCAGGTGGGC
>NZ_JABAFC010000029.1 GCF_012843435.1 Psychrobacillus sp. BL-248-WT-3
TATTTTCGTAATTTTGCATAATGATCATCTCCTATAGGAAAGTTATGGTCATTTACACAAAATTTTATACGTTCTCCGTTTTTCTGTTGGTTATGGGACACTTTGCATGAGGTTATGGGCGCCTGGCAAGTTTACGGGCTATTTTGATTAATTTATGGGCTATTTTCTGGTGCTTATGGGACACTCTCCTTCCCTTTATGGGACACTTTAGATGAAGTTATGGGCTCTTTCAGGATTTATGGGCGCATTCTATTGATTTACGGGCGCTTCCCGATTGGTTATGGGACATTTTGCATGAGGTTAGGTGCACTTTTCCACTTTTTATGTGACACTTCCCAAGCGTTTAGGTGAGATTTTTGAGATTTTAGGAGTGGTTTGCTGACTTAGTTGCGATTTCTATGGATTTAAGTGCACTTTCCACATTCTTAAATACACTTCCCCTTTTTTTTATAATGTGCCAAAACAAAACAGAGCCGAGGCATACAACTACCTCGGCTCTCACTATCATTACTCCCCTTTAAAGGCAGGTTTACGCTTTTGCACGAATGCTTGTATGCCTTCTTGGTGGTCTGTGGTTTTACGCATTGCTGTTTGACCTTTTGCTTCGCCTCTTAAAATGGCTTGTAGTTCATTTATTTTAGACAGATGCAAGATTTCTTTAGAAGTAATCATTGCTGCTACAGGTGATGCTAACAGCTTTTGGGCATAGGCTGCTGCTGTTGCATGTCCTGCTCCATCTGGCGCTACCTCGTCTACTAATCCTAATTTCTGTGCTTCCTTGCCGTTTAATAATTGTCCGCTCCACATAAGCTGCTTTGCCTTAGGTATGCCGACTCTTTCTTTTAAGAAGAAGTGACCCCCTCCATCAGGTATCAAGCCAATTCCGATGAAGTTCATCGCTAGCTTACTATTTTCCTCGGCGATAATAATATCGCAGCCTAATACCATACTAAAGCCAAGACCAGCTGCCGCACCATGTACGGAGGCAATCGTAATTTGAGGCAATGTATACAAGCTTGTTGCGATACGAGTTAAATAGTCCATGGCAGCTTCTATATCGAGTGGCTTTTCATCGCTGAGCATTGCTTTAATATCCCCGCCAGCTGAAAATGCACGGCCTTCTCCTTTAATGATTAAAACCTGGACAGATTTATTTCCTCTCAGCTCATCAAGAATATCTGCTAATTCCTCCATCATTGTTTCATCCATAGCGTTCATTGCATTTGGTCTGTTTAACGTTAGTGTGGCGATACGACCCTCTTGTTCAAATAGTAAAGTTTTGTACATCATAAAATCCCCTTTGTGAATAGTCATTCATTTTTATAATTCGTCATTAATTACTTTAATCCTTCTTTTTAGCCAATAAAAAAAGCTCTAAGCAAGAAGCCTAGAGCTTTAAATCCATCTTAAATTCCTTCATACAAATCTTGAACTGGTTTTAGTAACACACGATTGATCTCTTCAATCATTTGGCTAAGTGCCATTTCAGATTGTAGCATGTGAAAGATTTTCTCGTTTGTTTGCGCAAGTTGTGCCGTTTTTTGTGCGTATTCAATCTCTTCCCCAGAGATTTCTTCGCCCTTCATTTGCTTTTCTTGTAAGGCAAGCTGAATTTTGCGGAAGCTTTGGAATAATACAAGTGCCTCTTGATCTGATTTTACTGATTCTACTGCTGCTTTCACGTTTGCGAATTCATCTGTTTGGCGTAGTGATGCCTCTAGTTTGTTAATGTCGTCATAAATGTTAATCATGTTTTATATGCTCCTTTTTTAGGCTCTAACACGCCTTTTATTAGCTAGTTAGGAATACGATTAGACCTTGTATAATTCCTATAAGTCCCCCTAATACACCACCGAGAACAGTAATCATTTTGAATTCTCTTTTAGAGATTCCAAGTACGATATCCTCTAATCGTGCAACTGGGAATGAGTCAACCTGCTCTTTAACCATTTCCTCTAGCTTCATTTTACGCAATACTTCCTCTAATTTAGCCTCTGCCTCAACAAAAGCAAAATTAGTTATTTTCGGTACCATTTGGGTCTCGACCCATTCAGAGGCACCAGGGAAGTAATGGTTTAAACTATAATTTAATCTATCTTCAATTGCAAGCTGCTCTCTTAAATATGCCTTGACGTTGACTACTAGTGGATCAAAATCAAAGCCTTCCATCATCTCAGCCAATGGTCGATCCTTAAGCTTCTCCCACTCGTTTTGAACAATGTTTTCGAGCATCACTTTTGTTCCAGGTGCCCGTAGAAACTTTAAAATTTCAGGCTGTACCTTGCCCACAAGTGAGTTGGAATCTCCCATAAACATTTGTATCATATTACCAAGTGTTCCTTTAGTAGAAAGGAAATCATCAATCAGCTTCTTAACTGTACTTTTACCTTCTTCTGATTGGAAAAATTCCTCACCCTTATGAAGAATATAAGAAACAATATCCCCAACCTTGCTATTGGCCTTTTCTTGCCAATCTAGTGGAGCAATTTGACGAATTGTCTCATTCTCTAACTTTGCTAAAATACGATTGAACTGTATATCAACCTGTTCATCTATTTTTGCATTCACAAGAGATGGCACAGATTCAATTCCTGCAAGCTTCAACCAATCATGTACAGTTTTATCTGATTGTAATATATTTTTATTTAGCTGCTTTACAACAAAGTCATTAGCCTTACTCTTCATTGCATCATTAAAGTACTTCTTTTTGAAAATATCCGGAGTCAATAAATGCTTGATAACAGTTATTCCTAATTGTTTGGCAAGCTCATCCCGTCGCTTTGGTATCAAACCTGGAGTAAACGGAACTCTCCATGATCCTATATACTTTGCTTCATGTGGTCTAAATAGCATTTTAATGGCAAAATGGTTAGTAACCGCTCCAATTGCTGCTCCAACGACTGCCATGAATATGATTGTCCATAAAAAACCCATCCATCTCACCTTTTTCCTCTAGCTTCTAGATTATTATAGCAGAGGAGGGAGAAACACAAAAACAATTAGAGTGCATTGTACATCATCGAAAATCGAATGGCATGCTCTGTTTCATCATGCATAGCACAAAAAAGAGGTGCATATGCTTGTTGAATCGGTATTTGGAGCAGCATTTCCTTATAAACTTCCGCGGTTTCCAATTCATCCTTGACTGACTGCTTGACACAGGATTTTAAATCTTCACACGGGGGAACTTTCTGTAAGTTTTGAACAAAACTTCCTGTAAGCATATAATAGAGTTGTTGAAACATTTCATAATGGCTTTTTTCGTCCTCGTACACGTGCTCGATGAATTCTTGCCAGTATGGATCGTCCGTCAGCTTATACATATCCATATAATGATGATAATCCGCGTACTCATTTTTAATTGCTTGTTCCAGTTTTTCAATAAACAATTAGATGCTCCTTCACTAGTCATTTATACTAGTGTATGCGAGCAAATTCACTCACATGAAAGGTATGATTATATTGCTACAACATTTCAGCTTTAAATCACTCTATGACAACAAACAGCTGCCCGGCTGGTCAGTTTCTTTCTTTTACAAGCAACAAAGATTTGCTGCGGAATACGAACCGGATGGCACGATTAAGTGGCTTGGCGAAACTCCTCCAGACGAGGAAGCAGTCAAAAAAATGATTCATGAGCTTATGCTCTTCCATGTGTACGACTAAACAAGAAAGGTGAACACTCAGTTTATGAATAAAAAATATATAATACCAATAGTCACATTAGTGCTAGCAGCTTTATTAGCTGCTTGTGAAGAATCACCAGAAACTAGTACTGAGCTGGACAACCAGTCCCAAAATAGTGAAGTATCTCAAGACAAAAAATCAGTCTTGGATGAAAACAAAAGTACATCAAATGACACTCAAGAAAATCCAGTGCCTAAGGATTCTACCTTAAAAGAAGAGTACTCCATAAAATTAAACAACACTAAATTAGAGACAGAAAAATTGAAGGCAACTGATTCTTCGACTTATGCGCTAAAAAAAGTGGAAGATGATAGATGGGAACTATGGGATAAACTGTTGAATGAAATATATGGTGAATTAAAGGAGCAATTGTCTCCAGAAGAAATGGAGCAATTAAGAGAAAATCAACGACAATGGTTAAAAGATAGAGATGACCAAGCATTAGAAGCTTCTCTAAAATTTAAAGGCGGGACGCAGGAGCATTTAGAATATGTAGCTGTTCTAGCTAATCTTACTGAAGAAAGATGCTATGAGTTAGTTGATCGTTATATGAAATAATTCAAGAATGTGATTTGAAAGTAAACAACTAAGCCTAAGGTCAAATAAAAAGGCAAAACGTACATACATGGAATGTTTATTCTATATAAAAAAAGAGCTTGGAGGACCAAGCTCTTTTTTCTATATCCTGCAATCAATTCTGTAGCTGTTCAAAAACAGTCCCAATAAACATTTTACCAATATCCTTTATTGCGCGTTCGTCGATGTCGAACTTAGGATGATGATGTGGGTAGGTAGCTTTTAGTTCCTCGTTCCCTCCACCAATGATAAAATAAGCTCCCGGAATCTCGCGTTGATAATACGCATAATCCTCGCTTCCGTTCATCGGTTTCCCTGGAATAATGTTATCAGCCCCTAGAACCTGACTAGCCACCTTCTCTACACGCTTTGTTTCGATAGGGTCGTTAAAGATAGATGGACAATCCTTCACATATTTTAATTCGTACGTAGCGTCAGCAGCTTCGCAAGTGCTTTTAACTACTTGTTCTAGCTTCTGCTCGATTAGTGTGCGCACATCCTCGTCGTAGGTTCTCACTGTCCCTTTTATATAGGCAGTGTCAGGTATCACATTAGTAGTGCTTCCGCTTTGAAAAGAACCAACCGTAATTACTGCAGCCTTTAGTGGATCTACTCTTCTGCTAACAATTTGCTGTAGATTTAATACAACCTGGCTTCCCGTCACTAAAGCATCAATCGTTTCATGAGGAGATGCCCCGTGCCCCCCTTTACCATGAATTGTTATATAAAAATCATCCTGTGCGGAGGAAGCATAGCCTTCTATCACACTAAATGTCCCATAGGGCTGAAGAGACATCACATGTGAACCATAGATAACGTCCACACCATCTAAGCTACCGTCCTTAATCATATATTCGGCACCACCTGGAGTGGTCTCCTCGGCGAATTGATGGATGAACACTACAGTTCCTGGTACCTCGTCCTTGTGCTCACTTAGTACCTTTGCCACCCCTAAAAGTGCAGACGTATGTAAATCGTGCCCACATGCATGCATAACTCCTGGAACTTTTGATTTGTATGCTACTTCCTTCTCATCCTGAATAGGAAGTGCATCAAAGTCTGCTCGAAGTGCGATGGTTTTCCCTGGTTTCCCACCCTTTAGGTAACCTAAAACACCTCTCCCTCCAACTTCCGTTCGAACCTCTAATCCTAAGTTCCTTAAGTAAGCAGCAATTTTTTTAGGCGTCTCCACCTCGTGATGAGAAAGCTCGGGATACATATGCAAATCTCTTCGGAAATCGACTAACTCGGGGTAAATCTCTTCTAATCTATTAAATAACTTTTCCATTGTAATCCTCCTAAATAACACAACTGTATCATGCTGGCCAAAAGAATAGATGAGCAATCGTTACAAAAACTGCTCCCATTATAAATTGTATCAAAATTAATGGCCACAACCAACGAACCCATTTTCCATAAGAGATCTTAGCCATGGCAAGAGCTGCTAATATTAGCCCACTTGTAGGTGCGATAATATTTGTGATTCCGTCTCCCATTTGATAAGCCAATACTGCCGTTTGTCTGCTTACTCCTAACAAATCAGATAAAGGGGCCATAATAGGCATAGTTAAAGCTGCCTGACCACTGCCTGATGTAACAATAAGATTAAGCAATGTTTGCATAACATACATACCGATCGCCGTTAAGCTAGAAGGAAACTTCTCAACTAAATTAGTAATTCCATACAGTATGGTGTCTATTGTATTACTATCGTTTAAAATAACTAATGCCCCATAGGCAAAGCCAACTACTAATGCCCCTACAACTATTTCTTCACAGCCTCGAACAAAGGATTTTGTAATCTCATTAAATTTCAGTCGATTAACCAATCCAATAACGATTGCCATGATTAAAAATAATGCTGAAATCTCTGTTATAAACCATCCAAATTTCAATACCCCAAAAGCCATTCCAACCATTGTGACTACTAGAATCGCAATAATAACTCCTTGAGTTTTTGTGATAGTGTCCTGTTTCATCGCTTCAATATCAATATTTCTATTTTTATCTTCCTCATACATAATACTTTTGGTTGGGTCTTTCCTTATTTTATTGGCATAAATCATTACATATGCAATAGATATTGCCATGAAAGCAATCCAAAAGCCAATGCGTGGACCCATGCCTGAAAAAATTGGAACCTCCGCGATTCCTTGGGCAACTCCAATGGTAAATGGATTCATAAAGGCTGCTGTAAATCCAGCTGAAACCCCAACAATAACCATGGCGGCCCCTACGATGGAATCAAATCCCATAACTATGGCAATCGGCACTAAAATCAAGATGAAAGGTAGTGCTTCTTCAAACATTCCTACTGCTGCTCCAGCCACTCCAAAAAACATCATTACTACTGGAATAATGAGCATTTCTTTTCCTTTCATCTTAGTGGATAAGGAACCAAATGCACCTTCTATCGCCTTTGACTCTCTAAATAGATTGAATGAGCCTGCCACCATAAAAATAAAGAAAATAATTGGAGCAGCTTCGACCATTCCTTTATGTATAGCATTAAATATATCTAAGAAGCCCGCAGGACTAGAATCGATAGTTTGATAGGAGCCGTCTACTACGATTGTACGACCATCTGCATTCTCTACGCGATCATATTGTCCAGCTGGAATAATATAAGTTAATACAGCCATGATTATAACAACGGTAAATAAAATAACGAATGGATGTGGCGCTTCTCTAATCTTTTTCTTTTTTGTGGATACTTCTTTCAAGGCTGTTGTCATTCTAGCTTTCTCCTTTGCTCGTTAAAATTATGTTCCTTTTTTTATCCCACTACGTAGTTTCCCCTTTTCATCCCCTTCTCTATTGTGAACCATTAAAGTTATAGACAATTAAGAATATATAGTCTAATACTTTTAACAAACTTTACTATAAACAAAATTAACATTCAATACAGAATTGAAAAAATATTATATTTAAATATCGTTTCAGCAAAACAAATTCATAAATCTGTTTTTACAATATTCTAATTATGATAAAATTGAGATTAGTAGGAGGTGCTCTTCTTCATGGGTATTCGAAATTTAAAGTACAACCTGTAAGAAATAAAATTACAGGAGGAAAAAGATGCATTCCAATTGGCAACAGAAATTTTATGAAAAACAATTTGATTTTATAAACGATCATAACTACAATGATTCCTTATTTTATCAACAGGAAGCAGAAGCTATTCAGGAACAAGCTGGGAAACCGTTTAAAGCAGTTTTAGAATTAGGGGCAGGCTATGGGAAATTAGCAAATGCAATTGCAGCGTTAGGCAAAAATGTTACTACGATTGAGTTAGCTGACAAAATAGTTAAGTATGCGCTTCAAAACGCACACCCTAGCGTAGAAGCAATCTGTGCTGATTTTTATACTGTAAGGTTGAAAAAGAAATTTGATATTGTGCTCTATATAGATGACTTTGGTGTTGGATCTGATCAAGACCAAGTCAACATACTCAAACGTATATATGACTGGTTGAATATCGATGGAATTGCTTTAATAGATATTTATCAGCCTTTATATTGGAAGAATGTAAATGGAATAGAAATGCAGCCCACAAATGATCCAACAGTTCAACGGCAATACGGGTATATCAAGGAGACTCAATCTATGACTGACACATGGTGGAGTGTAGAGGACGCAGAAGAAAAATTCACACAAATACTAGCATGTTATGCACCCGCACAAATAGATGAGTTGTGTCATCAAGCAGGCTTACAAGTAGTAGGCTACTTTCCTGGAGGGGCAATGGACTACAACACATGGGCCTATCAGCAGGTTGCCAGCTTAGAAAACTGCTTATCTTATCGAATAAAAGTAAAAAAGAAATAATATTTAAAGCAACCTTTGTTTAATCACAAAGGTTGCTTTTATGCTACACACTGTCCAGCTTTTTCCTACCAAAGACCAAAAAGAAATACGTAGAGGCAATCAAGTACAATACTCCTGTAATTGTAAATGTATACGCATAGCCCCAATAGAACCCAAAGGTCATCACAAGACCGGTAGATATAGCTCCTGTACTTGCCCACCCAACATTAAACACCATCTGATTGACCGAATTCGCAAGCCCTTTATATTTATCCTGAACTAACTCCATGGCTATGGCACTCTGAATTGGATTACCCGCATTCATCAGCGCCTGTCGCATTAGGAAGGCAATGGATGCAATTACAAGAGAGTTCGTATAGCCAGTTATAAAAAGGAACGGGATAGATAACAGCTGAAAAATAACGAGCGCCCTCACCTTTCCTACTCGCTTAACTAAAGCAGGCCCTAATAACATCGCCACCGCTGTCATAGCGGATCCTAGTGATAAAATAAGTCCTACATATGAATTCGAAGCATCAAATCGATTAGAAAAATATAAGTTTAGATAAGGAATTACTAGCCCAGAGCCAGTACCTATTAATAAATTTGCAAAGCCAAATAGAATGATAATCTTCACATTTTTTCTGAAGCTGCTTGGCTCAGGTGTTCTTTTGTCATCTTGATTATCCTTTGATGTAGCTCTATTTCCTACCGGATTTAACTTAGTAAGCGGCAGGAGACCTAGAGTAAATATCGTAGCTCCAATTATTAATACATATTTGATGGCATCCACTACAGATAGACCACCTAATGCATGCAGTAAATCAGCTAAGACCCCACCCCCTAGGCTCCCTACTACCCCGGCTAGAGTCATAAGTGAAAAATGAATACTAAATAGATGCATCCGTTCACTGGCGGTTGAATTCTCAGCTAAAAAAGGTATCCCTGATACTTGAACAAGCGCCATAAAGAGGCCCGTAAAAAAAGCAGCATACACTAAAGACTGCTCGCTAACCATCAAACTTCTATAAAATAATGTACCTGCTGCGACCACAGCACCAATCATAATAATTTTCTTTCTTCCAAAACGGTCACTAAGAAAACCGGCAGGCACTAACATGATGGCAGAAGCCAGGGAGGTCATCGCGATAATTTTACCGTTTAACGTTTCCGGAAATCCAAGCTCCTTAATGTATAAATTGTACATTACAGAAAAAACACCCATGCCTATTTGAATCAGAACATTGGCCAGCATAAACATACGAATATTACGATTAAAGGAAACTATTTTCTTTTTCCACTCTACAAACCAAGGAATCATATACTACCTCTTCCATCTATTTCGTTACACTAAATATACGAGTTCCGACAGAAAATTACAATCGCTTAAATTAAATTTTTCGAAATTTTTATAGAAGAAAGAATTTACAAAAGAACTCTTTCTTGTTTTTTATCATTAGCTTTGTATAAAGCTCAAGGTTGCTTTAAGACACAAAAAAATGAGCTAGGATTTTTCTCCAGGCTCATTTAAATTTAATTTCGGCAGTCTCCTAACAGCATAATATGTTAAACTAACCTGCTGCTATAGTTCAATAAAAAAATATGAAGTAAATTATTCTAATAGAAGCCACTCTTTGAAAAACTCAGTATGATCTTCTTGATGGTACTCATTGAAGAATTCTACAAAGGTCTCAGTATCCACATATTGATATTTAAATTCATTAAAATAAGCGGATAAAAATTTAATTGTTTCTTCGTGTCCGCCTCTCTCTTTAAAGAAATCTCGTAAAATTGCAGGGATTTTCCCATATAGCACCGGACCATGATCCGTACCAAACTCCGTAACTGGAATATTAGCAATTTCCTGCTGAGTTTTTCTTTCAGCAAAAATATTTATTTCATTAAATCCTAATTTTTCACCCATTTCACTGGAATCATATCTTAAGGTACGGTATGTCCCCTCCAATAGTGCCGTTAAACTCTCATCTAACCAAGATTCTTCATAAGGATCACTGGAAACCATGAAATAAAACCATTGATGAGCAATTTCATGGATTAATACTCTTTCATGTCTCCCTGGATCAAACCATACTTCTACAATATTTGGGTATTCCATTCCTGAATTATTTGCAACAACATCGAACTCTTTTGTCGGATTATCCCCAATATTTTTTTCCATAAATAAAAACGCTCTTTGAGCATCCATAATCATTTGATGTAAAGTGTCTGGAACATCATAAGGATAAAAATATCTGATTGTTGTATCATTTGCTTGCAATGTCTCACTAATCCATTCTTCCGGATCTAAAAATGCTATATAAAAATCTTTAATATTTGTTCCTTGTGTCTTCCCACTAATGGTAGGCTTAGGTTCACCATCTTCTCCCGAGCTGGCAACCAAGTATTCTCTAGCTAACTCATAAGTAATCTCATAGTCTCCATACCCCGTATCATAGAATTCACCCACATGGTAATAAGGATGTAGTTCCCATTTGTTCGTATACCTACCTAGCATTGGATACCATAATGCTAAATAGAAATTGTTGTCTATTCTCGACAGTCGTTGCCCTTTAAATGGCGGCTTTAATAAATATTCTACTGTTAAAATTGTTTTTTCACCTGGTTGTACATCAGATTTTGGAGTTACATAAAGCATGGTATCGTTCAATTTATATGATAATTCTTCGCCATCTTTATTTCTAATAGAAGAAATCTCTGCTTCTCCTATAGATGAAAGCATAAAGTATTTATTCTCTAGCGTCGTAACATTCGGGATAAAATAAAAACCGATATCCTCCCATACACTTTTGGATTCATTCGTAACTTCAATCTCCGCAGATATGTGAAAACGTAAGTCCTCCGCCTGGTGGATATCTATTTTGTAATTTCCCCTAGAACCTTGGAGTACTGAAATAGATTCCTCTTTTACTTTTTTAGCAGTTGGTTTTTCTTCTGCTTTCACTTCTGGTTCTACTATATCTATTTTAGATTCTTTCTCTAATATAAAGTAACTTCCAACCCCTAAAATGACTGCAGCCGTACAAATAGCAATGAATGCTTTAGTTTTCACTATCTCATCTCCTTTTCTCTACATTCTATCTATTTCAAAAATATCCTTCCTTTATTTTGTAAATTAGTTGAGTCTTTTAACAGATGTGTGGAGAAAAATGCACACACCAACTTCGTTTTTCAAGAAAATTATCTATCTTTTATCTCTAGAAAAGGGAAAATCCCCTTATGCTTATGCATTAGGGGAAACTCCGGCTTGTAGCTTATACATTTGTTCGTAGCGACCTTGTAGCTGCAGCAACTCGTCATGTGTGCCACTCTCTACAATCTCACCCCGGTCTAGAACTAGAATACGGTCTGCATTTTTAATAGTAGAAAGTCTATGTGCAATGATGAAGGTTGTTCTACCTTTCTTTAATACATCCATCGCATGCTGGATAATTTCTTCTGTCTCGGTATCTATGTTAGATGTCGCTTCATCCAATATAAGAATGGCCGGGTCGAAGGCAAGCGCTCTTGCAAAGGATACTAGCTGTCTTTGACCAGAAGAGAGCGTGCTTCCCTTTTCAATTACTGGTTCATCTAATCCTTTTTCGAGGTTTTTTAGTACACGTTCTCCACCTACTGCTTCTAATGCGGCCTCTACTTTTTCTCGTGAAATTCTAGGATCATTTAAACTAACATTTGTTTCAATGGTTCCAGAGAAAAGATATGGATCCTGCAATACAATTCCCATATGATTACGAATGGTTTGCCTTGGAAGGGACGTGATATCTATTCCATCTATTAAAATCTTCCCCTTAGTTGGGTCATAGAATCGGAATAACAAGTTCATGATAGAGCTTTTCCCAGAGCCTGTATGCCCCACTAGGGCAACCGTTTCTCCTTTATTTGCAACAAAGTTTAAGCTCTTCAAGACAAAGTCATCACCTTTGTAGGCAAACGACACGTCTTTAAACTCCACGTTTCCTTCGTATCTTTCCATTCGTTTGTCTTCTACCTGTTCCCCTTTTTCATTCAACAATTCAAATACTCTACTTCCAGCTACCAATGAGCGTTCTAGCTGAGAGAACTGATTAACTATCCCCGTAATTGGATTGAACAATCTCGTCGTATAATCCACAAAGGCATAAAGCAATCCAGCAGAGATGATTGCTCCCGGCTCCATGGACTGACTACCAAACACTAAAATAAATAGAGCAAACATGATGGATCTTAGCACCTGTACTAAGTTAAAGGAGGTAGCAGAATCTAATTTTAAAAGCTTACGCTGATAACTGTAATGCTCTTCATTCATCTCCTCAAATTCTTGGTCCATTTGTTTTTCCCGTTTAAACGCTTGAATGATTGACATTCCTTGAATTGATTCATTTAACATGGCGTTCATATCTGCAATCTTTGTTCGCACAATATGATTATATTGAGATGCATATTTTCGATAAGCTAGCATCCATATATATACGATCGGAATGACGAATAAAGCGATTGCTGCCATTTTAACGTCTAAAATAAACATTGCTATATAGACCCCAGTAATAGAAATGATACTGGTTGCAAACTGTGAAAGTACTTGAACATATAGATTACGGATTGCTTCCGTATCATTTGTCACACGAGCAACTACCTTACCGGCAGGCAGGTTGTCAAAATACTGTATAGGCAAAGTTTGTATATGCTGAAAAACATCATTTCGGAGCTTCTGAACAACACGATTTGCTCCAACCTGTAGGTTTATAAACATAAAATATCTAAAAACCGCTGTTACAATACTTAGACCAAAGAATACTGCAAGGAGCATTAATATCGGCTCCAGATCAATGGCACCATCTGTAATGTGTTCATCAAGAATTTGTTTTGCGATAAATGGTCCTGTCAAATCGGCAATTACAGCAATCGTTAAAAAGATTAGACCAAGAATAATTGGCTTTTTATAAAATAACGCATAATGGTAGAGTCGTTTTCCAGTACTCATGACGACACCCCCTCAAGCTGTTGACGATCATATTGTTCCTTGTACCAGCCATTATGCTTTAGAAGTTCCTCATGCGTACCTTGTTCTACAATGATTCCTTCATCTAAAACGATGATTTGGTCGGCATGCTGAATGCCTGACAAGCGATGCGTCGTAATAATTGTTGTCTTCCCACTGCGTTCGTTTTGTATATTTTCGATAATTTTTGCCTCTGTTTTAGCATCTACCGCAGAAAGGGAGTCATCTAAAAGAAGAATTTCTGGATTTTTGATAAGCGCTCGAGCAATCGATACCCTTTGCTTCTGACCCCCAGATAGGGAAACCCCTTTCTCCCCTACTAACGTTTCTAATCCCATTGGTAGATTCATTAAATCCTGTTGAAAATGTGCTAAACGAAGTGCTTCCTCTAATTCTTCTTCTGTAGCATTTTCTTTTCCTAGAAGGATATTTTGGCGTATGGTTCTAGAAAACAACACATGATCCTGAGGCACATACCCAATCCATTCTAATACTTGATCCTTTGTTTGCTCTGATATTGGGATATCTCCAATCGTCAGTTGACCTGCTCCAATTGGATACTCCTTTAACAGTTGCTTAATAAAGGTCGTTTTTCCAGACCCAGTTTTACCTACAATGCCAAGCGTCTGCCCTTTTTGTAGGTTTACTCGGATATTTTCTAAATTTTTCACTTGTGATAAAGGATATTGAAATCCAACATCATCAAAACCGATGGACATTACATCCTTCAAATTCACTGGAGCAGTCGGGTCCTTCACATCTGCATCGTACTCAAGCGTTTCCTGTACACGGTCAAGCGAAGCATTCCCGCGTTGCATAACGTTGATCAGTTCCCCAATAGCGAACATTGGCCAAATAGCCATACCTAGATAAACGTTAAATGTAATTAGGTTTCCTACCGTCATCTCACCCTTAGAAACTAAAAAAGCTCCATAACCAAGTGCCACGACATAACTAATACCTGTTCCTATTTTTGTGATAGGACCAAACAAGGCGTCAATTCGTTCTACAACCATGTTTTTTTGATAAACCTCTTCACTCATATCTGCAAAGTTCTTCTCATCAGCACGTTCCTGAACGTACGCACGAATTACTCTTACACCAGCTATAGATTCTAAAACACGATCATTTAAATCCCCAAATGCATCTTGGGCTACCATATACTTTTCATGAATGATTTTACCTAAATATTGCATTATAATTGCGAGAACTGGTATAGGTAACAGTGCAAAAAAAGTAAGCTTCCATGAAATAAGAAAACCCATTGCCAGAATCAAGGCTAACATATACATAGTCGAATCTATTAAGGTCATAATCCCAAAGCCAGCAGTAGTTGCAACTGCATTCAAATCATTTGTTGCACGAGCCATTAAGTCACCAGTACGATTTTTCTCGTAAAAAGTCGGTGTCATACTTAAAAATTTTCGATTCAGCTTCGTGCGTAAAATGCGCTCAATAGAAATAGACCCACCAAATAATTGATATTGCCAAATAAAATTTAAAATATATCCCACTATAATAATTCCTACAAAATATAATACATACTCCATTAATAGGTCGCTATTCATATTTCCTAGCGTAATTGTATCGATTGCCCTTCCTACTAGCCATGGAGGAAAAATCTCAAATGCACTTGCAATAATTAGTACACCAACTGCAACAGTGTACCTTTTCCAATGATCCTTAAAAAACCACTTTAACTTAAATAATACTGAAAACATTCCATTGTCCCTCTTTTCTTTCCTTTACATTTACCAACTATCCGCCTTCAAGAGATTCCTTTATTAAAATTTGCTTAGCTCGTTGAATAATCATACCCAACTCTCCTCCTTTGTTTTTCCACCAAAATTTGGAAATAATAGAACGCAAAAAAGCGCATTACCCATGATACGGTAATGCACTTTAAAATAGACATAGTAATTCTTATGCTATTAAACAGTCATTTAGCGTCTAATGGTAGGTATGAACGAGCTATTAAATTATTTGCGATAACTTTAAAACGAATCATTATTCATACCTCCATTTCTAAATTATTTAGTGTCACTTAATATTATCTCAACAAAAGTTTAGTTGTCAATACATTTTGAAGAAATAGACAATTAAATTATTCCAAAAATTCGTGCTTTTACATTTAAGAACGAACAAATAGATGGAAATGAAGTTTAAATGCTCTTCACTCTAGTCGGACGCTTTTTCACGGGGGGAGTGATAAGCCATCACCCGCCGTATACGTGCGCAGTTATGACGTTAACATGTAGCTTTTCGAGTTTAAAACGTACATTACTATTTTAAAATTAAATTAAATGAAAAAGATAACCTAAAACTGCACTTAACAGTACAACCTTGTAAGGAGCCCATTTGAAAACAAATAATACCGTGAAAGTAATTAAAACGATGATGAAATCCGATGATTCTTTAACTGAACTTGTAAAAACTGGGTCATATAACGCGGCTAGAAGGATTCCTACTACACCTGCATTAACTCCCTTTAAGGCATTCTGAATCCCTTTTTTCGATCGTATAGCTGACCAAAATGGTAGTATTCCAATTACCATTAGAAATGAGGGCAAAAATATGGCAAAGGTAGCTACTAAAGCTCCTGGAATACCAGCTGTTGCATGACCTAAGAAGCTAGCTAACGTAAACAATGGACCTGGGACCGCTTGAGCAGCACCATACCCAGCTAAAAATACATCAGGGGAAAGTGCTACCTCTCGCTGAAGCATGGGCAGTACAACATGTCCTCCTCCAAAAACTAAAGAACCGACACGATAATAAATATCAAAAATTAAGTAGTAGGTTGAATTTATAAATGGCTTCAATAACGGTAAAAAAATAAGAAGTCCAAAAAACAAGATCCAAGCAATAATACTTGTTGTTTTTCCAAAAGGAAGCCTAATATTTGGAGCAGGTTCATTTTCATCTGAACGAAAATATATAAATCCAAACAATCCAGTTGCAATCAATATGCTAAACTGACCAGCTATTGATGGAATAAGCAACGTTAATATAGCACATGCTATTGCAATAGTAATTCTAATACGGTCTGGTGCTAGTGTCTTTTGCATCCCTAACAGAGCATGAGCAACAATGGCAACTGCAACGATTTTCAATCCCTGTAGCCACCCACTGTCAAATGAGTTGGTAGATATCAAAAACGCTGAAAACAATACAAGCAGTATAATGGAAGGAAGAGTAAACCCTAAAAATGATATGACCCCTCCAATTATTCCACCTCTTAGTATGCCGATGGCAATGCCCACTTGAGATGAGGCTGGTCCCGGTAGGAATTGACAAATTGCCACAATGTCAGCATATAACTTTTCGTCTAGCCATTTTCTTTTCTGCACATACTCTTCTCGGAAATAAGCCAAATGAGCAGCGGGTCCACCAAAAGAAGTTAACCCTAATTTCGTTGAAGCACTTGCTATTTCAATATATTTTTTCACTATTTTTCCATACCCCCTAGTTCATTAAAATTATCTAACAAATAGGAAAACTATATCTCAAGATTACAGGGGGAAATATGAAGTCGCAACCTAAAGAATAAAGATTTGTAATTTCTTTTTATATATTTTATTATTAAACCTAGAAACTATTTTTTTAGAAAACAGGAGGTGTACACTTTGTTCTACCCCCCATTTGGGTTAGGGACAAAGTAATTATTTGGACATAGCCATACGGTTGACAGCTTTTGCTGTCTTAATCGCTTTCACTGCATTTTTTGTTGCAAGTGAATTTGCAATAGTAAAAGTAAGAACAACAAGAATCGATCAGCTTTTAGCTGAAGGAAACAAAAAAGCTATTAATGCTAAGAAGGTTGTTTCCAATTTGGACGAATATCTATCTGCCTGTCAGTTAGGTATTACAATCACCGCTTTAGGATTAGGGTGGTTGGGAGAACCAACTATAGAAAGAATCTTACATCCAGCATTTGAGTATTTTGAGCTTCCAGAAAGTGTTTCTTCTTTACTTTCATTTATCATTGCGTTCTCATTAGTAACATATATACATGTAGTAGTTGGAGAATTAACCCCTAAAACATTTGCTATTCAACGATCTGAACAGATTACATTGGCAGTTGCTAAGCCACTAGTCATATTTGACAAAATTATGTATCCGGTAATCCATGGTATGAATGGATCGGCACGTTTCTTAGCGACCAAGGTGTTTGGATTAGAGCCTGTTTCAGAATCAGAAGTAGCCCATTCCGAGGAAGAATTAAGAATGATTCTTTCGGACAGTTTTAAGGGTGGAGAAATCAATCAAGCAGAGTATAAGTATGTAAACAAAATTTTCGAATTTGATGATCGTATCGCAAAAGAAATTATGGTTCCTAGAACTGAAATTACTTCCATCGATAAGGATTTAACCCTTAGTGAGGTTTTTGAGGTCGTAGGTGTCGAACAGTTTACAAGATATCCTGTAACTGATGGAGATAAAGACCATATTATAGGACTTGTTAATATGAAAAATCTTTTAACTGCCTTTATACGAGATCCTGCTAACGCCACTACTCCGGTAGCTAACTACATGCAGCCAATTATTCGAGTAATTGAAAACATGCCTATCGCTGATTTATTACTTAAAATTCAACGTGAACGTATTCACATGGCCATCTTAATGGATGAATACGGAGGAACTTCTGGTCTTGTCACGATTGAAGATATCATCGAGGAAATCGTAGGCGATATCCGCGACGAGTTTGACACAGATGAGCTGCCTGAGGTTCAAAAGGTTGCTGAAAACCATTATATTATTGACGCTAAGATGTTAATCGAAAGCTTAAATGACTTACTAAATATTAATATTGATGAAGAAGATATTGATACTATTGGTGGGTGGTTTATGACAAAAAGCTACGATGTGGTCAGTGGTGAAAAGCTCCTAGAACAAGGCTACGAATTTACTGTCAAAGAAATCGACGGTCATCACATTCAATATCTAGAAGTTGTCAAAGTTCCGGAAGATCAAGAGGATGAGGAACTAAAAGAATCCATAGATGAATAATTAATACATCATACTTAAAATAATGCATATAGAAACGGCTCTCTTTTTAGAGAGTCGTTCAGACTGTAGACAAACTCCAAAAAATATGGAGTTTGCCTACAGTCTTTTTTCTTTTTAAATAGAAGTAACGCGAGGAAGAGTTGATTTCCGCTACGAACGGACGCTTTCCGCGGGCACGGCTTCAGCCGCTTCCCTCGCTGCGCTCAGTCCAGGGTCTTCAGCTCGCGCTGTTCCCGCTGGAGACGCCGTTCTCCGCTCCAATCAAGGGGCCTCCTATAAAATGAATGAGGTGATGGATTTGATGACGAAAAATCAAACCAATGAACGCAGAGTAAGAATAAACTAAAGATGATTCTACGTCATATCTTGCAAGACTATTTGGATGTAGCTGAGGACTTACATCATAACTATGAAATGCAAGAAATTTACGGGAAGCGTAAAGAGACGATCGAGCGTGTCTTTGCCGATGCCAAAGAAAAGCATGGTATGCGATGGACAACCTTAAAGGGTCTTAAAAAATTGTCCGTGCAGGCGATGCTAACTTTTGCTGCCTTAAATCTTAAGAAGTTGGCCAGCTGGACCTGGAAAACGCCAAAAATGGCGTAAAACAAACAAAATCGAGAGCTAAATTAGCTCTTTTTTCAGAATGTAAACTGGGATAATAGCAAAAGGGTTGTCTTATCTTCTCTTTCAAAACATACTACGTTAAACTCACCAAATAATATCGAATTTTCAATCAAAAGTATTAGAATGACGCATTATTTATAGTGATACAATTCAATTACAAGAAATACCAGAACACACAAACTAAAATGAATTTTAGAGGAAGAGTGATTATTTTGGAAAGATATATTTGTAAGACATGCGGAGTTCAGTATGAAAATTCTTTTGGGAAACCAGAGGAATGTATAATTTGCGGTGAAGAAAGACAATTTATTAGTTCTAATGTCCAAAATTGGACCACATTAGAATCTATGATTAAAGAAGGCATATACAAAAATACTATTAATATCGAAGAAGAAGGACTATACAGCATAAACACTAGTCCCGTTTTGGAATTGGTCAAACAGCCTATTACATACAAGACAAGGATTTTAATTTATTGTGGGATTGTATTTCTTATATAGATGAAAAAACGATTAGCAAAATAGAAGATTTAGGTGGAATTCATGCAATTGTTTTATCTCATCCACACTACTACTCTAGTCAAGTAGAATGGGCTGAAGCCTTTAACGCTCCAATTTACATTCATGAAGACGATAAAGAATGGGTTATGAGACCAAGTGAGCGAATGGTTTTTTGGTCTGGTGAGTCACTTGAACTAAAAGAAGGAATCATCCTACATAGAATTGGTGGCCATTTTAAAGGTGGTACAGTTTTAGAATGGAAAAGTGGAGACAACCAAAGTGGGGTTTTAATGACTGGGGATATCATTCGTGTCGTAGCAGACCTTTCATGGGTCAGCTTTATGTACAGTTATCCAAAGTTTATCCCCCTTCCAGAAACTATTGTTGAAAGAATTTCAATTAGAGTAAAAGAATTGAAGTTTGCTCGGCTATACGATGCCTTTCATCGTGTCATTAAAGAAGAGGCCAAGCAAAATGTCCTAAGATCTGCCACCCGTTATATGGAAGCACTAAATGGAACCTTATTTAATACCTAGTGTGCAACTGAAATTAGACGTTTTTGCATAGGGCAGAAAAGTTTTTCTATCGAGCAATTGTATCGTAAGGAGGAAATATTATGAATCATGCCTTAGTAGTCGGTGGAACTGGGATGCTATCCAGAGTCTCCCTCTGGTTATTAAATCAGGGATATCATGTTTCAATTATCGCTAGAAATCCCAAACGCATGAAAGATCTAATAGAACAGACGGACTTAAATAATCATATAACCCCACTTCTTCTTGATTATAACAATTATGCTGAATTACAAAAGAAGGTGCATACAACAATTAATGAAAATGGTGGGATTGATATTGTGGTAGCTTGGATACACTCGACTGCTCCAGAGGCACTTAAAATAATTGCAGCGGAGGTTTCCATTAGTAAAATTAGGTGGGATTTATTTCATATTTTAGGGAGTAGCTCGGATTTAAAAAGGGTTAAACGAGAAGCTATACTGCCTAAAAATTGTTCCTATCATCAAGTTCAATTGGGATTTTTAATAGAAGGTACCCGCCCAAGGTGGTTAACACAGAAGGAAATTTCAGATGGAGTAATTGAAGCTATCAAGAAAAGAAAAAACATACTAACCATTGGTCAAATTGAATCACTGGAAAAGCACCTATAAAACATAAAAGTGAACATTCTGCAGCCTTGGAAGAAATGTACTAGGTTATCGTTTTGTTAAACAAATGGTTATGTTAAAGGCTATGGTTGGTTTTCTATGTGAAATGTTACACTTAAACTAACGCCGCAGGTTAGTTGAAGAATGTTGTTTAACTTGTAAGAAAATCTTTTGTTTAAAAAAACAGTTTTAAGAAGGTGAAAGGTCTTGGAAAGAAAAGTTGAATTAAAACACTTTTTACTAGGTGGGTATACAATTGGTTTTGTGGTAGGATGCTTAACATCTCTTCTGTCAAAGATTAGCACTACCGTTAATCTCAGTTTTTCCTTTGAAAGTATTTTTTGTATTGTAGTAGTTTTACCAATAATTTATTGGATGTATCGTTATTCAGGAATGGTTTTCGATGACCAAACAATGAAAATGAAGTTGTTATATGCTTTTATATTACTATTAGGTTTTTCTTTCGGAATATTCTTTTTTGAATTACTTTTAAGTTAATAATTTGTCTCTAATAATAGAGTATTGTAAAAGTGCTTTTAAACAGATAGAGCCCCTTTTTCTATTCAACTAACGAGGTGCTTTAATCAAAAATAATAATTAAGTAAAATGAGCCAGGAGAAAATATCCTAGCTCATTTATTATGTGTATTTAAAATCAACCTTTCCCTTTAACATAGCCAAATAAATTTATTGTTATTTTAAGGAGGAGTACGAAAATGAAAGTACTCCTTCTTCTATTTTTATAAAAATGTTAATGGATATCTATTGACCACTCGATTCCGTTAAACCATGCTTTACTGCGTATAGTGCAGCTTGAGTTCGATCCTGGACGTGTAGCTTACCGAATATATTCGAAATATGAGTTTTTACGGTCTTTTCTGTGACAAATAAAGACGATGCTATCTCTCTGTTACTTTTGCCTTTTGTAAGCTCTGACAGTACATCCTGCTCCCTAGGGGTTAATGGATATTCCTCATGTGGAAGCACTTCTTTCGGCTCGTTTTCTCTTTCCATCTGACTAGTTGCCTCAGGATGAATAGTGTTTTCTCCACGCATAATTTTTCTTATACAGTCGGCTAAGTCATCTGGCTCGATATCCTTTAGCTGATACCCTGCTGCTCCTGCCTTTAAAGCTGGGATGACATGATCCCGATCCGAGAAGCTTGTTAGCATCAGTATTTGTATATCAGGAAATTCTGCTTTTATTCTTTTGGTTGCTTGTATTCCATCCATCTCTGGCATAACTAAATCCATTAAAATAATGTCTGGCTTTAAAGCCTCAGTCAGTTCTACAGCTTCTTTTCCATTAGTTGCTTCTCCGACGATATCCATATCCTTCTGTGTTTTCAAAAAAAACATTAAACCTCTGCGAACAACATGGTGATCATCAGCTATTAATACTCTTATCATTCCAATCCCCCCTAGTAAGGTAATCTTACTAATATCTCTGTCCCTTTGTTGACTTCTGTCACCCAGTCCACTGTACCACCAATCGAGTTTGCCCGATCCTTCATGCTTTGCAGACCTATTGAAGGAAGTGATTTTAAATCCTTCATGTGAAAACCACAGCCCTCATCTTTTACAACTAAAAGCACATCGGTTGTTGTGACTGTCATATAAATTTCTGCCTTAACTACTCCAGAATGTTTGCGTATATTGTTTAGTGCCTCTTGCGTTATGCGGAACAAAGTCTCTTCTACCTTTGCCGGAAGTTGGATAACTCCTTTTACCTTTATGCTTAGGGATAATCCAAGAATATCTCCGTATCCCTTTAACCCTTCTATAATTCCAGTTTCTAGACCCTTAGGGCGCAGTTGCCAAATAAGTGCTCTCATCTCGGTTAGTGCTTCCTGAGTTAAATATTGAATCTCTTTAAAGGTATTCTTTACTTCGGCTTGGTCTGTCATTTCAACTCCACCACGAGCAGTCAAGGTCACTGAAAAAAGCAACTGATTTACAGAGTCATGTAAATCTCGAGCAAGTCTATTTCTTTCTTGAACAAGCGCCACCTGTTGCTCTTGCTTAGTCAATAATATTCTTTTAATCGCTGATCCAATTTGAAATGCAACAGATTCTAATAAGGCTAACTCACCTTCCTCAAAACGGACAGTATTCGCTGTAGCTACATTTAACAAACCAAAGCGTTCCTGCCCAGACTGTAAAGGTACTGTTGCATGATGTGTGATTCCCTCTTCATTTACATCTTTTTTATGAGCATTTTCTATTCGCTGACATTCTATTATGTTAGAAGCCTTTTGTAATTCTCCATTTCTATATCGAGACACGCACCAACAGCCACCCTTTTGCAGGTGTCGGCAATCATTTTTTTCAAGTGACTTGGGAAGGTTTTCATGCGCAATTAGCTCCTGCTTCCCTTTTTCATTAATGAAAAAAATCCATCCCGTCTCAAAAATAGTTCCCTCTAAAAGCTTACGAAGCGCTCCCTGTAGCATTTGTTCCATATCTGTTTCTTCGTTGATTAGCTCTGCTATTTCTTTCAATAGCTCTATATTGGAAAGTTCCTTCGATTGCATTATAACTCCTCCATCTAACCTACCTGTTATATTCATCTTATCATGTATAAGGTCTACATATAAATAACAGAAGCATCATACTTTTGACTGACAGTATAAAATTCGAACCCTACTTGTAATAAATAAAGCGCTATGTTAAAGAGTAGGGTTGGTTTTGCATTGTGAAATGTTACACTTAAACTAAAGTCGCAGATTAGGTGAAGAAGAAATTTTATAAACCTATTAGTATTGAAGCAAAATCGAAACTTCTCGATTGATGACAACGTCTTAGGATAAAATGGAAAATTTGTATAGATTTCAAATATGAATTGTTTTATGGAGAGGGTTTAAAAAATGAGTAAGATAATAAAACTTTTAATTATGTTTTTTGTAGTAACTATTTTGTCTGGCATAGTATTTATGTATCAGGAATTAAACCCAAAGTTAGGTAGTATACAAGTGGATGAGGATAATGAAGAAGGTATTTATGTTTCACCAGATGGAGAGAAAAGAATAACGGTTTATTTTAACGGAGGGCTAATATTCCATAACGATGTAACATATGTCGGTGTGCTTGAAGATAGTAAATCGGATTTGAAAAAGAACATTTTTTTAGTGGCTCCAAATGTTAAAGAAGTTCGATGGATAAATTATGGAACGATTGTTGTTAATGGTATAGAAATTGATATTGATGATACTTATGACTTTAGGAATGAATAAATTGTAGAAATATAATGTTCTTATTCAACTAACGGGTGCTTTACTTCAATTAGGAGTAGAGCCTTTTTACTAACGGGCAGGTCGGGTGAATAAGATAAGGGATAAGGATTAAATTTAAACAGTGTAAAGAGGGTGAAAAATGAAAAGACCTTTAGGAGTATTTTTTATTAGTTATTTTTACATTTTCGGTGCAGTTGTATTGATTTTCACAGCCGTATTTATTAATCCAGATGCAGAGGAATTTGGCATAGCAGATAGGTTTGGTTTACCAAACTTTCCAGAACAGCCATTTAGGATTATATTGGCAGTTGTTTCCCTTGTCATCATAAATGGTTATATGCGTTTAAAAAGATGGGGATTTTGGTTAATGATTTTATATTCATTTGGATTTGGTCTAATAAGCTATATTCTATTATTCTCAAATAATCAACAACCGTTTATTGGTAATTTTATTTGGTCAGTAATCGTCTTAATTTATACACTTTATGTTAGAAAGTCCTTTTTTCATGTAGAAAAGAGTTTTTAAGTCACTGAATATGCTTAACTGGTGAAAATCCATACCAATAATTCAGTACTTTGTGACGCATTGTACTTAAACTGACGGGTACTTTAGTAAAAAATAATATTAAATTAACATGGGCCGGGAGAAAATATTCTAGCTCATTTTTTTATGTGTATCTAAAATCAACCTTGACCTTTAACATAGCCTTAATAAAAAAAGTACTCAAGAGTTTCCTTGAATACGATTAAACTTTTATCATATTTAAAATTCATATAGTAAATCCTATTCTACACCTCTAGTGAATAGCTGATTTATAATTGAACATCAGATTTCATCTTTTTCTTTTTAATAATTCCAATACAACCAACTACGACCATTAGAAATGCAATTATTTCGAACAGGACGAATGCTCTTCCTGCCAATCCGCTTTCGAATATGTTCTCATACATAAATGCATACACAACAGTGAATATTGGTGCAAATATAACAGCTAAATAAATGCCCCATATTATTAAGTTAAATGTCCAAGATCGTTTAAAAGTAAGAATGAAAGTTAGTATCCCAAAAACTAGCACCAAAACGAACAAAGAAGTTAACATTTAAACAACACTCCTATAGCCAAATTTGACATTATACATAATAAGCCAAAACAAAATTTCAGCTAAACCGTCTTTGCACTTATATTATACCAATAATATACAATTATCACTTTAAATTACTGATTATAATATTACCTTAAATACAACTAAAATAATCCATAGACCATGCTCTTTTTAAATCCTTCTTTATATTATGAAAGACGCTGAAAAAATTTCAGCGCCTCTTCTCTATTCTAAATATTGATTTAAGTTTTCGGTAAAGGATTCTTTGATCGCTTCCAGCTTTTTCTGGCTTTCTTCTGCTGAATCACTTGTTACTCCAAAATAATATTTGATTTTTGGCTCTGTTCCACTAGGTCGTACACATACCCAAGAACCATCTGCCAAGAAGTATTTTAATACATTGGAAGATGGCAACAATATCTTCTCTTGCTCTCTGCCATCAGTAAATGTTCGTACAGATGATAAATAATCTTCCTGTGAAAGCACTTCGATACCTGCAACTTCTGTTATAGGATTCACTCTGATTTGCTCCAGCAGGTTAGCAATCGCCTTTGCTCCACTAACGCCTTTTTTCGTAACGGACACTAAGCCTTCTAGATAATAGCCATGTCTTTCATATAGACTGTTCAAGACATCTACTAATGTCAGCCCCTTCTGTTTATAGTAGGCAGCTGCTTCGACTAATGCCAAGACACTTTGAATTGCATCCTTATCTCTTGCAAAGTCCTTTACTAAATAGCCATAGCTTTCCTCATAACCAAAAAGAAACTCATATTCTTTTGTTTCCTCGTAGTGTTTAATTTTCTCCCCGATAAATTTAAAACCTGTTAGCACGTCCTCCGTACTTGCACCGTGGTATTCTGCTATTACTCTGCCTAAATCAGACGTGACAATTGTTTTAAACACTCGGCCTTTTGCTGGCATCGTCCCTTTTTCCTTACGCATCATCAATAGGTACTCTATTAAAATAGCCCCGGTTTGATTGCCAGTCAGGAGTTTATAGCCACTTTTTGTCTTAACTGCTGCTCCTACACGGTCACCATCTGGATCTACAGCTATTAAAATATCAGCTTCATGCTGCTCACCATATCGGATAGCATATTCAAAGGCACTTTTCTCCTCTGGGTTAGGAGACACAACCGTTGGAAAATCTCCATTTGGCTCCATTTGCTCGTCCACGAAAAAGATATGCTGATAGCCTGCTTCGGCCAAAATACGCTTTGTAGTTTTACCCGAAGCCCCATGTAATGGGGTAAATACTACCTTTAAATCTGTCTTTGATGCTAGTTTGGGATTTTCTTGTACCGTTTTTAACGCATCTATGTATGAGGAATCCATGCTCTCATCTAAATAAACGATTAGATCCTCATCAATTTCATTATTTTTAATAGATAGTGCGTCTCCCGCTTTTTTAACATATTCAATAACAGTATCTGCATCCTGTAAATTTAACTGGGCGCCGTCTTGCCCGTATACTTTATAACCATTGTATTCAGGTGGGTTATGACTAGCAGTAATAACAATCCCCATATATGCATTAAGCTTTCTCACTGAAAAAGAAAGCTGTGGAGTTGTTCTAGGCTCACGATAAATATAAGCCTTAATACCAGCAGCAGCTAGCGTGTTCGCTGCCTCTTGTGCAAACTCTGGAGAAAATCTTCGACTATCATAAGCAATAACTACACCACGATTCATTGCGTCCTTACCAGCAGCCTTGATATATTCTGCTAGACCCGTCGTTGCTTTGCGAACCGTATAATTGTTTATACGGTTCGTGCCAGCTCCTATTTCTCCTCGCATACCACCAGTTCCAAATTCCAAATCTCTGTAAAAGGCATCCTCTTGTCTTTTTTCATCTCTCGCTAAAAGCGCTAAGTCTTCCTTCCATACCGTTTCCATCTCATTTGTACTATTCCATTGTTCGAAGAGTTTTTTATAGGACATATATCTCTACTCCATCCATCATTTTTTATAATCTATACTGTATACATCATGTCGACGGTCTTTTAAATGCTTAACAGTACCATCTTGACGCTGTCTTCTTAAAATTTCTAAATCCACATCTCCGATTAATACCATTTCCACGTTAGGCTCTGTTTCTCCAACGATTCCGTCACGAGCAAATTCAAAATCAGAAGGGGCAAAGATTGCTGATTGAGCATACTGGATATCCATATTCTCAGTTTGAGGTAAATTCCCTACAGTCCCAGAGATTACCGTATAGATTTGATTTTCGACAGCGCGAGCCTGAGCACAATATCGAACTCTTAAATAGCCTTGGCGATCTTCGGTACAAAATGGAGTGAAAATAATATTTGCTCCCATATCTGTTGCAATTCTTGCAAGCTCTGGAAATTCGATGTCATAGCATATTTGGATGGCAATTTTCCCACAGTCTGTATCAAAAACTTTAACGGAATCTCCTGCACTGATCCCCCACCATTTTCTTTCATTAGGAGTTATATGAATTTTATATTGCTTATCAATAGATCCATCACGATGGAACAAGTAAGCAATATTATATATTTCCTCATTTTCTTCCTCTACGAAATGGGAACCCGCAATAATATTAATATTATATCGTACGGCTAGATCAGAGAATAGCTCCATATATTGAGGAGTGTACTCTGTTAGCTTACGTACAGCCTGGCTTGGAGATTGTTCATCTAAAAAGGACATAAGCTGTGTTGTAAAAATTTCTGGGAATACCACAAAGTCTGATTGAGCGTCTGAAGCAACGTCTACAAAGTACTCGCATTGGTTAGCAAATTCCTCAAAAGAATTAATCTTTCGCATCATATATTGAACTGCACAAATTCGTACCGGGTAGCTTGTTTTAAAGTGTCGCTTGGACAATGGAATATAATCGACGTTATTCCATTCCATTAATGTTGCATATTTTGCAGAGGCAACGTCATCTGGTAAATAATTTGGATTAATACGCATTAGCGTAAAGCCATTCATAAGCTGGAATGTTAGAACTGGATCATATATTTTATGTCGAGATACTGCAGTTACGTATTCACGTGGTGACATTTCATCGGCATGCTTGTGATAATTTGGTACACGTCCACCAATAATGATTGATTTTAAATTGAATTGGCGTGCAATGTCCTTTCTACCTTCGTAAAGTCTTTGTCCAACTTTCATTCGGCGATATTTAGGATGTACCATCACTTCAATCCCATATAGATTATATCCATCAGGATTATGATTGGTGATATACCCTTTATCAGTTACGTCAGACCAAGAATGGCGATCATCGTACTCATCAAAGTTAATAATAAGACTTGAACAGGAGCCAATTACCTTGCCGTCTAATTCGGCAACCAATTGTCCCTCTGGAAATATGGTCAAGTGACTTTTTAATTGTTCAACCTTCCAAGGATCCATACCTGGGAAACATAAACGTGAAATTTCTAAAATCGAATCTATATCTGAGAAAGTCATTTCTCTAATAATCATACTTTTTTCAAACTGTGATAAATCAAATTCTTCCGACATTATACCGCTCCTCTTTTTAGTACTAACTTTCATTATATAACTCTTTTGTTCACATATAAAATATTTTACATGCCCCCTTTTAACGCTTATAATTCTATTTGAGTTCAAAGCATTTTAAAGGAGCATAACTATGACTAAGAAAATCGAAAATATTATGTTATTCATGTGGTCCGTTGCATTTGCAGCGACTCTGGGTTCCTTGTATTTCTCTGAGATACGGCAATACGAGCCCTGCGAGTTATGCTGGTATCAGCGCATTCTCATGTATCCTCTTGTGATCATACTTGGGATAGCTATAGCACAAAAAAATGCAAAGATAGCTGTTACTACCCTCATATTTTCCACAATAGGACTATGCTTCTCTATTTATCATTATAGTCTACAAAAGCTGGCTTTTTTACAGGACGTAGCCCCTGCTTGCGGTAGAGTTCCTTGTACTGGTGAATATATAAATGTATTCGGATTTATCACTATCCCATTCTTAGCTTTAATAGCGTTTCTTTTAATCGCAATTAGTAGCTTAGTTATTTTGAAGAGTCTCAAGGAGGACAAGTAACATGAAGAAAGTTGCCATTATCGGCGGAGTAATAATATTAGTTTTTGTATTAATTTTTGTATTAAACAGTCAAAAAAATAAAAATGCTTTAGAGAATAATCCTTATGATACAGATAATCTAAAGCAATCCACTATTGACTTACTTGATGATCCAAATTACCAAAATATTATTTTACCAAAGGATCTAGATAATAAAATTAAAAAAGGGGAAACCTTTACCGTTTATTTCTTCAGTCCTGAATGCTCATATTGTAAGGAAATGACACCAAGACTAACGCCACTTGCCGAGGAAAACAATGTAGAGATTTTAAAATATAATGTTTTAGAGTATGAACAAGGGTGGGATGATTTCCAAATCGAAGGTACACCTACCTTAATTCATTTTGAAAATGGTAAAGAAGTGGCTCGTATGCATAATGCACAGCCAAATGAAAATATTCAAGCATTTTTTGATCAAGTTGTATTAAAATAAAGAAAAAGGGTCATGTCTCATTGACATGACCTTTTTTAAAGGAGAGAGATTATGCAACATATACTTACTTATACGATTCAAGAGGATGATCTGACAATCGATCAGCTGCTCCAAACTAAATGGAAGCTCGGCAAGAAACTTATACATGAGCTCCGAATGCAAAAAGCTGTGACCGATCAAGACGGGGAACTATTACAATGGAAATTACCACAGCAGAAGGGCAATGTTTTGACTTTCAAATGGGAAGGAGAATCCTCCAGCTATTTACCCTCTGACCGAATCCCTTTGTATATTGCCTATGAGGACGAGTATTTACTCATTGCCTCTAAGCCGCGAGGAGTAGCGACTCACCCGAACGAGCAAGGTCAAAACCATACATTGATGAATACAGTTACCCATTACTTGCAGAGCAAGGGACATTCCTACGGCGAGCATATTCACCGCATAGACGAAGGCACAAAAGGGCTGGTAGTAGTAGCGAAGAATCCAATCGTTAAAGGCATGCTAGACCGAATGATTGAGCAAAAAGAAATTGTCCGCACGTATGAAGCGATTGTAGAAGGTCAAATGAAGAGTAATCATGGTACCGTTCGTGCTGCTATTGGAAGCGACCGACACCATCCTACTAGAAGACGTGTATCTCCTTCTGGACAGTTGGCAATTACCCATTATGAGGTAGTCGGCCGACATGAACAATTTACAAAGGTTCATGCTATTTTAGAAACGGGTCGTACGCATCAAATTCGAGTACATTTAGCACATCTAGGTCACCCCATTGTTGGAGATGATTTATATGGTGCAAAAAGATCACCTACTAAAACATATGAATTACATGCCTTTAAAGTTCAATTCAAGCATCCGATTACTGGAGAAGTAATTATTGCTGAGGATAAGCGTTGAACGATTGTCCTTTTTGTCACCTCGACTTAATTGATAATCAAAAGGTTGTTCTTGAAAATGAAAATTGTATGTTTATTCAAGTACCACAGGAAATCCTTATAGGCTCTGGACTTATAATTCCACGGGCACATCGAGAAACAGTTTTTGAATTAACCGAACAGGAATGGACTGCAACGAAATATCTACTTAAAGAAGCAAAAGACTATATAGACAAGCTATACAATCCTGATGGCTACAACATTGGTTGGAATTGCAACTCAATTGGTGGTCAACATATTATGCACGCTCATTTACATATCATCCCTCGTTATGTAGATGAGCCATATGCTGGAAAAGGTATCCGCCATTGGCTAAAGAGTCCTGAAAATAAAAGAGCTCAAACTAAAAACATCGATTAAATCGATGTTTTTTTTGTCATAGAAAAGTAAGATTAACTGTTGCCATATAAATCGGAGTAAAAACTTCATTTTAGTGCAGTAATTACTGGCTCATATTTTGAAACGATGTCTACTCTATGTTCGATACAAGATAACGAATAATGAGTAATTGTTCCATTTGGAAAATACGAACCTAAAGATGTGTCCTCTTGTAAGAAACGAAAGAAATTAGATTTTTTATAAATTCCAAAGGATTCCCCCTCGTACTCTTCTTCATCATTCCATTTAGTATAATCATCATAAATAACGTAATAGGATATATAGTTTTTAAAATCAATCTGTAACCTTGTAACATTACTATCTGGGTGGGGATAAATAAGTAAATCAGTTGGATTGGCACTTTTATTTACTATTATTCTAAGCTGAATTCCATCTATTCGAGGTTCTGAAATACTTTCAAATGAAATATGGTATCCTTTTTCTTTTGTTAATTCCTCAAAAGACATAACACATCTCCCCTTTAAAAACATTATAAAATCAATTTATACTCCAATAGATTCTGGTACTTTCATCGCAATAAAAACCTTCTAGATTACAGGATGTAACTATTTCATTTATTGTATTTTTATCTGAACATAGCATTGAAAAATGACTATCCCAATGGGTGGTTAACAATATACTATGATCATGAGTAAAGAGGTTTATAGGATGGATAGGAAAAGTGTCGCAATTGGTAACTAAATCGTCAACATACTCTAATTTTCGTTCTGTACCAAATTCATCTCCATACCAAATCCAATCATGTCCCTGTTTTTTTATACTCTCCAATACACCTGATATTAACGTTTCTGGGAAACATCCCTCTGCTGGAGCAATAATTTCTTCTTGCTCACATACATCTAGAATAGCCTTAGCTATTTTTTCATTTTTATAGGTTTGGTTTAGCCCTGAAATAGAAGTTCTTAATCCAATATCTAATTGTTGATAGTTATCAATACTAGAAAGCTTTAAAAACTGGCTCCAAGTAAGGATCTCACAATGTTTCATAATGTCGGTTATACTTGGATATGTATCTGGCTCAAAGAGTTCATATTTAATTGTTTTTGGTTTAATAAAAGGATGAAAAAAGAGAAAAACTTCTTCAAATATTCCCTTATAAAATTCCTTAATAGGTATACCATCAGGGGAACAAACAGCATATCTATCTGGCTTCGGTAAAATTCTCTCTTTTGTCATAAAAAATCCCTCCTTCGGTCGCAGAATCATTTCCATTAAAAGCACCATACATACCTTCTATAAATAATTAAGATTCCCTTCAAAATTAAGATTAAAATTTTTAGAAAATTAGTTATATTTAGTGTAATATTACACTAAATATATTATTCTCTAAATTAACTAAGGAGGCATGAGTTTTGAAAAAATGGCACTTTCTTTTGTGGGTATTAATAATAATTGCAACCCTATTAGGCTTATTCGGACAAGCTTTAGCCTATTATGTAGATGAAAATATGGCTAATAACGTCCCACCGGTATATTACTTGACCATCATAACGGTGATTAGTATCATCCTATACTTAGCTACACCTTTATTAGTATATTTGTTAGTTAAGGTTAAAAAAATAGATAAACAGTTTAATGATGTATACATTTTAGGTGTTGCCATGATTGGCCTCATCGTATCCTTGTGGTCAGTATTTGTTTGTTTAATGTGGTGGGGCTAAAGGAAGGCTGTTTGCTTCGAAGAAAGTAAATATATTCGTTATACCTTTTGAGTTATCCTATATGAAACTTTCCTTTAATTTATAAACTTTAACAAGCAGTTTCCATGAATTTTTTGAATAAAATAATGTCTAATGGGTAATATTAGAATAAACCCCCTTTATTGACGCTGTATCCCTTTTACTTCCTATTCTTTCACTGGGAAAAATTCATACATGTTATAACAGCGAATAAAAAATGGTCGTTACTGAAATCCCCTCAGTAACGACCATTTTTTTCTATTTATTAAAAGCTAAAATTATCTGGATCTGCTCCAGTTCGCTCATTTAAATTGAGTGCATCAATATTTTTCACATCTTCGAATGATAATTCAAAGTCAAACGCATCGAAATTTCCATGGATTCTTTCCGGAGTAATAGACTTTGGAATAACAATTAAGTCATGCTGTAAATGCCAGCGGATAATCACCTGCGCGGTAGATTTCCCATACTTAGCACTGATGCGAGCCAACGTAGGCTCCTCTAATAATCTACCTCTAGCTAGCGGTGACCAAGACGTAACTGCAATGTCCTCGGACGCACAGTACTCTCGAAGATCATACTGTGTCAGTCTAGGATGGCACTCTATCTGATTGACCATAGGCTTTATATTAGCTTTAGCAGCAATTGCCTCTAAATGGTGCTGATTATGATTAGATACGCCTGTTGCTCGAATAAGCTTCTCCTCGTAAAGACGTTCAATTGCACGATATGTATCTATATAACTCTCAGCAACTGGCCAATGAGTTAAGTATAGATCTACATAATCCATACCTAATAGCTCTAAAGACTTTTCAAAGGCTCTTAACGTCTGATCATAGCCTTGATCAGTATTCCAAACCTTAGTAGTTACAAAAATCTCTTTGCGTGAGATTCCAGAAACACGAACAGCTTCCCCCACTTCTTTTTCATTTGCATATAAGGAAGCCGTATCAATATGACGATAACCTGATTCTAAAGCATGCGTAATTGCCTTACGAGCAACCTCCGGCTCTGTCATCTTATATACCCCTAATCCAATACGTGGCATCTCAACTCCATTAGCCAATCTCTTTGTTGAATTCTCAAGTAATTCCATTAAACTCATCCTTCCCTTTTATAGAAATGCGCAGGCGCCTATCACTGCCCCGACAGGCAAACTCAAAAAAAACGACTGAAGAATCAGTCGTCTTTCCGCTTCTTCATAATTGTAGCACTATCTGATTGAGCAGGGTCTGATACACGGTTATCTTCTTCTAGCTCTTGGTTATCTCTCATGCGTTCCATTTGCTTGCCTAATGTTTTTACCTCGTCCATATTTGTTGCCATTGAGCCGTTCTCTGGACCATTTTTCAAATTATCCATTTAAAAAATCACTCCTTTTTATCTATCCTAGTAGAATCACACGTTACATGCAACTTTGACACTTTCTATTTCAGACATAATTTCGTTTTATTGTATCGTTTCATTTTTTTACAAATTAGGTTATACTAAGATTTAGAATATATAGAGGAGGCGCTTAAGTATGAAACTAATCCTTATTCTTGGCGTTTGTGTTGCGTTTCTTACTGCAATTTTCACTGCAGGATACGACGACAAACCAGGTGCATCTGAGAAATAATAATTATTCAACATAAAAACGGACGAGTCTGAATAAGACTTCGTCCGTTTTTTTTTAATGTAAGTTTGGATAATCCTGTTGACGCAAAGCCTCATAAATAAGAATTGCTGCAGTGTTCGAGAGATTCAATGAACGAATATTGTCATTCATCGGTATTCTAAGTGCGCGGTCTGGATGTGCGTCGATAAATTCACGAGGAAGTCCCTTCGTCTCACGTCCAAATATAAAGAAATGATTCTTCTCTGAATCACTAAAATCAAATGTAGTATGTGGCTTCGCACCAAATTTAGTGATCAGGTAATATTCAGCTCCAGGGTGAGCTGCGAAAAATTCATCTAACCCATCATAATAGGTGATGTCCACATGCTCCCAATAATCTAATCCTGCACGCTTTAGCATTTTATCGTCTGTAGAAAAGCCTAATGGTCGGATAAGATGAAGCTTAGCGCCTGTACCTGCACACGTTCTAGCAATATTTCCTGTGTTTGCAGGAATTTCTGGTTGATATAACACGACATTAATACTCAATGATTCCACTTCCTAATTTTCAATTGTATAAAACGCAAGACCCTTGCGAATCTCTTCTAAAACCTGTTCTTCTTGCTCTGTTTTTTCTGCTTCCTTTAATGCAAGCAAGCCTTCCTCTGTATTAATTTTGCCTAATGCCCATGCTGCTGTTCCTCTTATTACAGGTCTTGCATCGTGTAGCATTAGTTCGATCAGCGTGGGAACTGCTGCCTCTTCTTTAAAATGTGCCAATGCAATGATTGCATTCCGTTGAATTGGATTTTTTCCTCTCCATGAACCAGACATATGACCATACGTTTCTTTAAAGGTCCGATTAGTCATGCCTAGTAACGGTAACAATAACGGCTTCACTAGCTCCGGGTCAGGCTTGAATGATTCCTGATGAAGATTAGCCTTGCCTTTATTTTTTGGACAGACGGTTTGGCATGTATCACAGCCATATATCCGATTCCCTATCTTCGCTCGGAACTCATCAGGCACCATCGTTTTAGTTTGGGTGATAAAGGCGATACATCGTTGTGCATTCAGCTGACCACCTTCTATTAAAGCACCAGTAGGGCAGACGTCTAAGCAAAGCCTACAATCCCCACACTGATCCTCCATTTGTTCACTTGGGGCAAAAGGAATAGAGGTAATCATTTCTCCCAAGTAAACATAAGATCCAAATTCCGGGGTGATGATTGAACAATTTTTTGCACTCCAGCCAATCCCAGAACGTTCGGCAACTGCACGGTCTGAAAGCTCACCAGTATCGACCATTGAACGCAGCCTAGCGTCTGGTATGTGCGTTAAAATATATAATTCTAGCTGAGCGAGCTTTTCTCTTAAAACTGTATGGTAATCCATTCCCCAGGATGCTCTAGCAAATATTCCTCGTCTAGCTCCCTTTACACTTTGGGGTGCATCCTTCATCTTAGAGGGATAAGCAATAGCTATCGAGATAATGCTCTGTGCCTCCTCCAGTAAAAGCTGAGGATTTGTTCTTTTATCAAGATCCGGCTCTTCAAATCCGGAAGCATACCCTAACTCCTGCTGACGAATTAATCGATTCTTCAATTCATGAAATGGAGAAACAGTGGTAAAACCAATTTTATCAATTCCAATGGATGCAGCGTATTCTATGAGGTTCTGTTGATGCTGGTTTATATTCACTAGAGTTCTCCTTTCTGTATGGTACAATGAAGAAAATATATACAAGGATGGTTTAAAATGTTTGTAAAATTAGATACTTCTCTATTACAAATAGAGCCTACTTTTAAAATTGGCCTTATTTATTATAACAAAATTATTGTATCATCTTCCCCTCAAATGCTTAAGGGACGCCTCCAATTATTTCAAGAACAGCTTTTTTTCGAATTAGAGGAAAAAGCAGTTAATGATTTTGATGGGATAAAGGAATGGCGAGGTCTTTGGAAAAAGCTTGGAGCAGACCCTAACCGTTATCGCCCTTCTATGGAAGCAATGTACAGAAGGATTGCAAAACAAAATTATATCACACCTATGCATTCTGCTGTAGATTTAAATAACTTCTTCTCTATGCGCTATGAGATTCCTCTTGGAATATATAATTTGGATGAGATTAAAGAGGATATCTTTATCACCGTAGGCAATGCAGAAACAAATTATCTTGGATTGAATGGTAGAGAAAATAATTTACACGGGATTTTAACACTTCAAGATGAAGTAGGTGCATTCGGAAGTCCATTCGTCGATTCTAAACGGACGGCAGTTACTGAAAGTACAACGAATGCTATACAAGCAGTATATCTACGTCCTTCTATGAGTCAGGAAGAAGCGGCAAAATTATTAGAATCTATGGGTCAAATGTTCACTCAAGTGCACGGTGGAGAAGCCACAAGTGTTGTATTAGACAATAACCAAGTAGAATGGAGGATATAAATTATGGCACCAATACTTCTTGCAGAGGCAGTAAAACTAAAGAGTATTTTATTGAAGAGAGTTCAGGAACTGGAAATAGAAATGATGCGTGTTGGTTTTACAGTAATTGAGAAGGGGACTACTCCTGCTCCTTCTATTAGAACTGTGAGCGCAATCGATTTAGAAATGAATGATATCCGCTCGGATATCCGAAAGCTTGATCGACTTATATACGAGGCTAACTTAAATAATACAGTTACATATAAGGAAGTTGACCTCACCATCGTGGAGGCAATTGAAATGGCTACTCAGCTACGTGCCCAGGCAAGAGTATATAAACAGTTAGGAAGCCATGAAAAGCAAAGAATCCAATTCAGCGGCTACGGCGAAGGAACCACTTATGTAGAGGTTGCCTTATATGAGCCAGAAGAATATCGAAAAAAAGCGTTAGATTTTGAAAAGGATGCAAATAAATTATCTGGGCTGATTAATGCGAAAAACTACGCTGTTACTATTGCCTTTGATGATGAAAAATATGCTTAATTTATATCCTTGGTAAGGTGAGACTCCTTGCCAAGGCATAGCAGGAGGTCATTACAATTTAACTGATGGCAAACCAATGACCATTTACTATTTACTTTGTGACTAATAACTAATGACTAACCATTGCAACGGCAATTGACAAACTTTAGTATTACCGGATCTCCTGCTATGAAAAACGCTCCTCTCCATTTTTGGAGGGAGCGTTTTTGCTTAGTTAATTTTCAAAGACCTGTGTTTGTTCTCCGTCTATTTCAAGGTACCAGGAACCTTCTTTAGGAAATTTGATTTCTCCCTCGTAATGGAATAATCTTTGTCCGTTAGCTGCGTCAATCACAGGGTTTTGGTCATTTTGAAAGCTACTCTTCTGTACAATTTCATCTCCATTTGAATTTACTAAAAGAACCTCTATACTTTCCTTTTCCCCATTAGAGCTTTCTATAATTACATTAGTAGTTTCGCCAATTTGAATCTCCTTAGGTGAATCTAGCAACACGTAATGTTCGGACTTTGGAAAAGGTGGAAGAACCTCTATCCTAAATTCCTCAAACAATTCTTCCTCCACGTAAAAGGAAACTTGCCACTCTCCCTCTGTAGTAAAGGCTGGGAAGCTTGTTAAAATATGAGCATCCTCACTATATAAACCGGCGGCTAATACTCCCTCTGACAATAAAAGCTTCTCTCCATAACTGTTTATCGCCTCTACCTTATATTCCTTCCCAACTAAAGATTCAGGATCACTCCAATAGTAGAGCATAAGTTTTGCTCCTCGACGAGTATCCTCTGCAACGAAATTGTCAGGCCCTAGTATTCCAATTTTCCCTTCTATCCCTATTACATTTTGTGGCGAATCTTGTAAAGGAAATGAAGTAGCGAAAGGTGCGTCTAATGTAACGGATTTTGGTGACTCATTATTTAAATCATATGTTTTTCCCTTATAAGCCACCGAAAAATTGATATCTTTGCTTGCCTCTAATAATTTTTGTAGTTCCGCTTCGGAATAATTTGCATATAAAGATTCAAATGTAATTGTGTAATCATATCTATCCTTATTCGGATTTGAATTATAGCTTGCCCTATTTCCAATACCGTAACTATCCTTTAAGAAAAGATATTTATTTTCCGCTCGAAACTCCATAGAATGCCAAACATCTATTGGTATAAGCTCTTTAGACGTTAAAGATAACTCCGTCCTAACTGCATGGAGCTTATCCCCTGATGCATTCATTGTAATCTCCGTGTTTTTAATGTCTTCTATTTGCAGATCAAGACTTTTTATATATTCCTGCTCCGTCAACGAGCCCATGCCTACTTCTGTTTCTTTCGTTAAATCTGGGTTGTACATGGGGCTTGCTAAATAAGCAACCATTAAAAGGCAGGCCGTTGCTATAACTACAGATAGAGGTTTTAGAAACCTTAATCGGTTTGATTTTGAAGCATTTCGAATGCTGTAAATCACTTTTCTCTTTTCTTCTTTAGCAAGAGAATGCTTCGGAAGATTTCGCAACTGTTCCTCCAGATCATCGTGTTCTCGCTTCATACTCAAATCCCTCCTTTTCCAAAATGCTCTTCAGTTTCTTTAGCGAACGGTGATAAAGAACATTCACATGGTTTTCATTGGATTCTAGGATTTCTGCTACTTGTTTAGAGGTCAATTCAAGTATCGACTTTAAAATAATTACCTCTTTGTTTTTCGCTGGCAATTTATTTATAGCTAGGTATAATTCTTGATTCATCTCACCAAGTAAAACAGTATGATCTAATCCCTCTATCTGTTTGTCATCTCGCAAAACGTATTTTATTCGATTCCAAATATTATTCTTTCTAGCCCGGTCAACCACTATATTCTTTGCGATGGTTATTAACCAGGTTTTTGGATGTGCCCCTTCCTTAAAGTAGGAAATCTTCTTCAATCCACGAAGAAAAGTTTCCTGCACCAGGTCCTGAACATCCATAGAGCCCGTATAGTAAATGAGGAAGCTGGTCACATCCCGCTCATATAACTCAAACCACTCCTCGATTAAATCCCTTTCCAAGTGATCCCCCCTATCTCCCTACTACTTCATTAGACGTTTTACTTTCCTTAATCTTACAAGACTTTGGAAAATAAAAAAATCAGCCATTGTAGAAACAATGACTGATTTATGTGTTCCATATTTAATTAGTATGATCTTGCAAACCATACCGTGTGTTTCGATTCTTTTCCACAATTAATACAAGTTGATTTTTCAGCTGGTGGATTGAATGGAATATTACGTGTTGTGAATTTTGTTTCTTCTTTAACATGCTCCTCACAAGCATCGTCTCCACACCATCCAGCAAGAATCCATCCAGGGATTTCTCCTTTTTCCGAAGAGTCCTCTAAATGCTGTTTCAGCTGATCCATGGAATCGACATGGGTATAAGAGTTTGCATCACGGAATGCACGCGCTTTTTCTAATAGACGAGTTTGCATTGTGTTTAGCTCTTCTTCCACACGCTCCACAATAACATTTATATCAACTGATTCTTTCTCATCTAAATCGCGAGCCTTCATAAGCACTTGATTGTTTTCTAAATCACGTGGTCCTAATTCAACGCGAACTGGCACACCTTTAAGCTCCCACTCATTAAATTTATAGCCAGGTGATTGATCAGAATCGTCTAAACGAACTCGGATACCTTTTGCTTTTAATGCAGCAAAGATTTCATCTAGTTTTTCCATTATTGCTGGGTTCTTTTTCCATGGCCCGACTGGTATTAAAACAACTTGTGTCGGTGCAATACGTGGTGGCAATACAAGACCTTGCTCATCACCATGAACCATGATCACAGATCCGATTAATCGAGTAGAAGTTCCCCAAGAAGTCGTATGCACATGCTGGTGCTTGTTTTCTTTATTCAAATATTTGATATCGAATGCTTCAGCGAATTTAGTTCCAAGGTAATGAGAAGTTCCAGCCTGAACCGCTTTTCCATCCTTCATCATAGCTTCGATGGAATACGTATCTACTGCCCCTGCAAAGCGTTCAGATGGAGTTTTTTGACCGTCATATACAGGAATAGCTAAAAGTCCCTCTACTACCTCTTTATAAATATTTAGCATTTGCATTGTTTCTTGACGAGCTTCCTCTTCATCCACATGAGCTGTATGACCCTCTTGCCATAAAAACTCAGAGGTACGAATGAAAGGAAGTGTTTTCTTTTCCCAACGGAATACGTTAGCCCATTGGTTGATCAGTACAGGTAGGTCACGATAGCTTTTAATCCAATCAGAATACAGATGACCAATCATCGTTTCAGAGGTTGGACGAAGCGCTAAACGCTCCTCTAGTTTTTCACCTGCAGCCTCTGTAACCCATGGAAGCTCTGGTGAGAAGCCTTCAATATGATCCTTTTCCTTTTGGAAAAATGATTCAGGAATTAGCATTGGAAAATAAGCGTTACGGTGTCCTGTCTCTTTAAAGCGTTGGTTCATCTCTGCTTGGATATGCTCCCAGATTTCGTAGCCGTCCGGTTTAAATGCAATACATCCACGTACTGGTGTATAATCCATTAAATCAGCTTTTTGGATTGTGTCGATATACCATTTAGTAAAATCGTTTTGTTGTTGGTTAGTCATTACTTTTCCTCCTTAAAATATAAAAAAGCACAAGTCTGTCCTTGTAAAAGGACGTCCTTGTGCTTGAATAGACGTGGTACCACCTTAGTTTAGCTTAAAATAAGTTTTAAGCCCTCTAAACGTTTGATAACGATAACGAATCGGTTATGTTTGCATAACATCTCCGTGGTAGGTTTCAACAAGAAGGGGTGATATAGCTCTCAGCAAACGCTATATTTTCTGTTTCACAATTCTTATTTACTTGATCACATCGTAGATTGTATATTACTAATAATATACCAAAAGGAACGTATTAATACAACGTACTTCTTTTATACCAATTAATTTAAACAATCAGAATAAAAATACATTATACTTATATTATGGTAAAGACAAAACAAGATAGGGGAAGATTACATGAATGATTTAAAAAGTTCCTTTAACGAATGTACATATTATTTATCCGGTCATAGAAATCGAGATATCTCCGTCTTAAAGGATGCATTGAAGGATGTTTCTGAGGACCAATTCAGCGATATCTATGGTAACGGGTCTATTATAGAAGACTTTCAGAAGAAAATGGCTAAACTTTTAGGTAAGGGAACGTCTGCATTTTTCCCTAGCGGTACAATGGCTCAGCAAATCGCCTTACGTATTTGGTGCGATGAGAAGCAGCTTAACCAGGTTGCCTATCACCCTTTATGTCATTTAGAAATACACGAGATGGATGGTTTAAAGGAATTACACCAGATTAAAACGATCCTGCTGGCAGACAAGAATCGAGTAATTGAGCTAGAGGACGTAAAAAACCTTAAAGAAGACATAGCATGTCTTTTATTGGAGCTACCTCAAAGAGAAATTGGTGGCCAGCTTCCTAGCTTTGAAACATTAGAACAGATTTCAGCCTATTGTCGTGTAAATGGTATAAAGCTTCATTTAGACGGAGCCCGACTTTTAGAAGTATTACCGTACTATAATAAAACAGCCTCTGAGGTTTGCGACCTATTTGACAGTGTTTATATGTCTTTTTATAAAGGAATTGGTGGTATTGCGGGAGCTATTCTAGCCGGTGACGAGGATTTCATAGAGAAATCTAAAATTTGGAGAAAGCGTTATGGTGGAACACTTATAAGCTTGTATCCTTATATTCTATCAGCAGATTATTATTTTGATAAGCGAGCACACAAAATGGAGCAATACTACCAAAATTCTGTAGAGCTGGCACAGCTATTTAATGATTGTAAGGATATTTACACTGTACCAGAAATACCTGTTTCCAATATGTTTCATGTCCATTTTAATCGTTCTCAAGAGGAAATGACAGCTATTCTTAGCAAAGCCCAGCTTGATAACCGCATAGGGATTTCTAGCTATTTAAGTGAGCTGGATGGGGATAAATGTAAAATTGAAATAAGTATTGGAGATTCTTATCTAGAAATTCCAAAAGAACAACTAGAACAATTATTTTTGAATTTAAATGAAAAAATGAAATAAAATAAAAGACTCTTAACGTCTCGTTAAGAGTCTTTTATTGCTGTTGCTGATACTGTTCACTTTTAAGTTCTTCATATATATGGTTTGCCTTGCTTTGCGCTTCTGTTTTAGAAGTTGCGTGTACCTCAATAATTTTTCCTTCGATAATAAAGTTATATGTTTTAATCATTTTAATTCCTCGCCTTTCTTTTTTTGATTCTAATTATGTTATTCCCTATTGTAGAAAAATAAAACTTCTTAATAATGGAAATTACAAATATTTATTGGAACAGTAAAAAGTTCATAATTACTGGGCTTACATAAAAAAGGCGGCTCTCCTTTATGAGCCACCCAACAACCCTATTACCCACTCCTTCACATCCACAAGTCGGTTGGATGGTGGTCTTTCTGTCTCACCCGAAACGATTAGGGGAACAACGGAATCTACCCGATGGAGGGAGCCATGTGCACCGCCACCAGCATGATCATGACTATGTTTTTCAATAAATTCGTAAGAAGGCTTTGCATCTACTATGATAACTTTTCCGGTTTGGGAGTGGAGTGCGCCGTAGAGCCGAGCTAGCGCATCAGGATATGTGTGATAGCGTAAAGTTCCTTGCTCATCTTTTATATCTAGAGTAGCCATATCTCCCTCTAATTGCCATGACTGCTTGTATTCATCTATATAAGGCCCATTTGGTGAGAAGGTGAGTTCTTTGTCGTTTGTGCTTATAACATGATTCGTTTGTTCATCGCTCCATGCAATAAAACCAATTCGTTCATCCTTTTTTAATCTTTCTACTACATCAGAAAAAGAGATTTTTTTATCATTTAAATAGATGTAGGCCATTCGTTCATTCACTGCGATGGCTAGCTGTGCATTTTCTTTTCCTCTTTCTAAGAAGGTGTAACCCTTTAACAATTCATTTAAATCAATCAAAGCCGTTTCCTTTTCTTCCTTAACTGCAGATTGACCACTATCACCCAGGACTACCCATGTTACCTCCTCTACTGCATCTTCCCAAGAGCCAAAACTATTCAACAGCTCTTGCAGTGCTTGGTCAGCCTTCTCAATCCCAGATCTATCACCAGGACCATTTTTATGTATGGAAGCATCCGCATCTGGGAAATAGGCTAGAGTAAAGGCGGGAAGCTTCCCTTGTCCAATTAGATAAGTCAGTTCATTAGAAGTAAACTCATTATTTACCCCCATCCGCTTCCAGACGTATTTATATCTGTCGTTCTCTGGATTATATTGAGATAAGCCACCGAGCGAAAAAAGCATTGGTCCTTTCACTTTTATCTCTTTTGGCAAGAGATCTGTAATAGAAAGTAGCTTAGGTACATGTAAATCCTGCTGAAAGCTACCCCGGTATAATAATCCATTAACAGAAGCAGTCTGAATTTGAGCATTTGCCAATTCTTCGTGAATTGTTAGAACTTCCTTACTTAAATGTGTTTCATTCAGACGAATAACACTATCAGCCACTACATTTTTAACTCCATTGTCCCATATCTCCCTGATCCCACTTCCATAACTGACCATGCGTTCCTCATCTTTTTTAAACCAAATTAAGCCTGGAATTTTATGCTGATTTGCATATGTTCCAGTCAACAAGGTGCTATCTATTGTCACGGACATTGTTGGATAAGAACTAATAAAATCTGGATAGAAATCACCATTATTTATTAAAAATGAGAACGCCGGTGCCTTTCCCTCTTTTATCGTCTGCTGCAATGGTTCTGCCATTAATGAATCGACAACAATAAGAACTACCGGCTTTTTAGTAGCTTCGATCTTAACTTCCTTAAGCTTTTTAGTTGGAGACATAGAAATAGCTAATATAAGTCCTCCACATACAACAAGCAATATAGCTAATATGATTAGTACTGTTTTCTTCACTTTTAGTCACCTATCTTCCATTCGTATTGTTAGTATGGTGATTTCGAAATGAATACATGCTTATTTAATGATAAAAGATATTCTTTTCAGATGACATCTTCACCAGTTGTTTTACTTTATAGGAAAGACACATCAACTACCTGTTTGCCCATCATTGTCACTGCTTTGCTCACTTTCATTTTCGTTTTTTGCATCTTCTCCACTGCTACCTCCCTTTTCACTCAAAGCACTAACAAAAAATGCGGTTGGCAGCAGAAGACCGATCGCTGATTGTATAAGCGCAAAGAACCGCGCCTTTCCTACAGGCACCAAGTCACCATAGCCTACTGATAAAATGGTGACTCCACTGAAATAGAGATAATCTAAAAAATTTTCTCCTCCATTTTTCCCCTCTTCAGTGCTGACTCTTACTACATCTCCTTCCATAGACAATAAGTAATAAAGAACAGCAAATCCAAAAGTAAAGCCAAGCATAGCGAAAAATAGCTTTTGGAATAAAGTTGACTGAAAATAGCTTTTCTTATATTTATGACCTGAAAAGAAATAGTATAAGGTTGTTACCAAAAATAAGATTGTCAATCCCATTAGTATCGTAGAAAACATGCGTCTTTTCCTCTCTGTCTCTCGTGTCCATCCAGTTTAAAAATATACAAAGTAACTAATATGAAAACGAAAATATAGATACCCTTTTATTTCATCAATTAAGACGTAGTATGCATGGGAATGTACGTATTTATTACTAAAGGACAAAAAGACATGGAAACGATTCTTAAGAGCCTTCTAATGCAATGATTATTTTCGTTAATAACAGCCTGAACTCTTTTGGTGATTAACAATTACTTTATCTAGACATTCATTACTCTTATACATGGGATTACGCCCTTTTAGGAAACAACAAAAAAGACCTCTAACATAGTTGTTAGAGATCTTGATATGTATGACGTTAAGTCACGAATATGATACCGGTGGTCGGGGTCGAACCGACACATCCGAAGATACGGGATTTTGAGTCCCGCGCGTCTGCCAATTCCGCCACACCGGCATATTGAAGGCAGTAAATACTTTTTTAAAATTGGAGGCGGCAACCGGATTTGAACCGGTGATAAAGGTGTTGCAGACCTGTGCCTTACCACTTGGCTATGCCGCCTTAATTTGGAGCGGAAGACGAGGTTCGAACTCGCGACCCCCACCTTGGCAAGGTGGTGTTCTACCACTGAACTACTTCCGCAAATAACTGGGGTACCTGGATTCGAACCAGGGCATGACGGAATCAAAATCCGTTGCCTTACCGCTTGGCTATACCCCAATGGGGCGACCGATGGGAATTGAACCCACGAATGCCGGAATCACAATCCGGTGCGTTAACCACTTCGCCACGACCGCCACAGAATAAAAAAAAGAGCTAACCAGATAGAATATGGGGCGACTGATGGGAATTGAACCCACGAATGCCGGAATCACAATCCGGTGCGTTAACCACTTCGCCACAACCGCCATTATTCAAAGTTAACTTATTATTTGGCAGGGGCAGTAGGAATCGAACCCACATCAAAGGTTTTGGAGACCTCTATTCTACCGTTAAACTATGCCCCTAATAACTGGTGGAGGGGGACGGATTCGAACCGCCGAACCCTAAGGAGCGGATTTACAGTCCGCCGCGTTTAGCCACTTCGCTACCCCTCCACTAGACAGTGGTGCCGGAAAGAGGACTTGAACCCCCAACCTACTGATTACAAGTCAGTTGCTCTACCAATTGAGCTATTCCGGCGTAATGGTGGCTCAGGACGGAATCGAACCGCCGACACAAGGATTTTCAGTCCTTTGCTCTACCGACTGAGCTACTGAGCCACATACGTACATTAAAGATAAATGGCGGTCCCGACCGGGATCGAACCGGCGATCTCCTGCGTGACAGGCAGGCATGTTAACCGCTACACCACGGGACCATTTGGTTGCGGGGACAGGATTTGAACCTGTGACCTTCGGGTTATGAGCCCGACGAGCTACCGAACTGCTCCACCCCGCGATAATATAAGTGTTGAAATTTAAATCAACTACGCATTTAGTGAGTTTTACGTCTTCCACGCTTTGCTTTCTTCGTGAAGCGATTTGCTCCACCCGCGACAATGCTAAGTGTGATTAAAATGGTGGAGGATGACGGGCTCGAACCGCCGACCCTCTGCTTGTAAGGCAGATGCTCTCCCAGCTGAGCTAATCCTCCGTAATGCTGGTTTAAAAATAAATGGTGACCCCTACGGGATTCGAACCCGTGTTACCGCCGTGAAAGGGCGGTGTCTTAACCGCTTGACCAAGGGG